>NZ_JBQTGJ010000019.1:0-73996 GCF_052400685.1 Geofilum sp. OHC36d9 | reverse complement strand
CCAGTATGATGTTTTATGTTTGTATCCCATTCAAGTAATGTTGTAAAATCTGTCAAGCTAATTTAGGATATTACATTACATTCAGCCATTCTATATATACCGAAGGCTGTTACAATGTTTCGGTTGCCCGCTCCAACTTTTCGGCTATCTGTTCCAATCATTCGGTTGCCTGTTCCAACCTTTCGGTTATCTGATCTAACTTTTCGGTTGTCTGTTCCAACTTTTCGGTTATCTGTTCCAATCATTCGGTTGCCTGTTCCAACTTTCCGGTTAACTGTTCCAACCTTTCGGTTGTCTGATCTAACTTTTCGGTTGACTGTTCCAACTTTTCGGTTGTCTGTTCCAACCTTACCGAAGCTGTTATAATTTTACCGAAGGCTCTGTTAAAGTTTTACCTGCTAATAGCCATATACAGGAGTAAGCTCCCGTTTCTCAAGCTGTACAAGCTTTAAAAATGAAGTACCCTTATCTGCCACATCAGTTTTCGGACAAGCACAAGTAACAATTATATAAAATTTATGTATTACCTTTTTAATGCAAACGCAGCAAAAGTTAAGTAGATGGTCCCGGCTAAAATTACATAAACAGCCCCCACCTGAGAATTTAAAATATCAGACAAGACACCCATAACAAATGGAATAACCGCACCTCCAAACACACCAGTTATCATCAGCCCCGAGATTTCATTTCCTTTACCAGGACGAGCCTGAATGGCCATGCTGTATATAATTGAAAAAACATTCGCAATTGTAAACCCAATAACACCGAACAACACAAAAATAGCAATCTTGTCATAGATAAAAATAAGAAAGACCAAAGCCGTAGCCGCTATAACAATATTAATTTTAAAATATTTAGATGATGAAAACCTCGCTAAAACAAAAGCTCCGATAAAAGCCCCAATTGTACGTAAGGCAAAATATACACTAGAGCCATACCCAGCCTGTATAGAATCTAAAGCACAACGTTCCATTAAAATTTTAGGTGCAGCCGTATTCATTCCAACATCAACCCCTACCACAAACACAATTCCTAAGAATAACAAAAAAATTGTTTTATCTTTTAATATTTCCAGGACACTTCTAAATGAGCTGGCTTCAACTTTCGCAGGGCCTTCGTCAATTGAAGTAGTCAATAACCATACCGTTGACAAAATAGTAATGACCGCATAAATCGGGAAAATATACTGCCAATTATCGAGTTGAGATGCGGCAAATGCAGCAATAAAAGGGGCACTCAAAGACGAAATAGCCTTTACAAATTGCCCCGCAGTTAAACTACTGGTTAATTTATCACCCTGAACAACATTTGTCAAAAGTGGATTTAGCGACACTTGCAAAATAGTGTTGGCAATTCCCAACAATGCAAATGCAACTAACGACATAATAAAAGAATATTCGATTAAAGGAATAAACATAGCCACCACAGTTATTAAATTACTTAAGACCACTGTTTTTTTTCGTCCAATCTTATTCATCAATATTCCTGTAGGAATAGAGAATATCAAAAACATTGAAAACAATGCCACAGGAATAAGATTAGACAAAGTATCTCTGAAAGCAGGACTGTAGTCACCCAACAAATCCTCTTTAACATGCGAAGCTGTAATACCAACCACATCACAAAAACCCATTATAAAAAACCCGAATAAAATCGGCATTATCACGGAAATATTTGACTTATTCTTTGTCATATAACTAAATATTAAGTAAGAAATTCAACAAACACCAGACAAGAGCTGCACAACAACACCCCATCCTGATTACTAATCGTTTAACTCGTCGGATATAATTCTAACTTTTAACAACTTTGTATTTGGATCATATACCCCTTTAACTGTTTTACGATTCAGATTTACAGACGAAGATTTTGCAGCAGAGTATATACTTAGGGTTACATCAGGTTGTCCCTGGAATATCATATTTTGTTTATCATTAAAGTTTTTGATGTAAGCAGAGTATTTCGACAAGGCATGCATCAACACTTTACCATCGCGTCTGAGATAGCTGCCATGGCCAATGAATAAATCATTGATATTACTGATATCTGAGCCATTTTCGCCTTCGTTGTATGTAATTGCAGACAAATATGCATCTGTTTGCCAACCATTCATTTCTATCACACTATTACGATGTTTTATGCGACCATCAGCCAACAAATTCAAGTAAACTTCGATAGTTTTGCCATTTTGAGTGATGCGAACACCAATAAAATCGTCACCTTCAAAACGTTCAATAACCGGGAGGTTATCTTTGTTTTCATCAGTTTTAAACGTGATTGCTGAAATAAATTTGGTACGCGAAGTTTGCTCAAAGTGACTAATAGCCCAATACGATTTTTTATTTTCAGGATGGTGGTCCTCATAACCGGATTTTTCATCAAGACGCATTTTTTCAGGAAAATCGTGAGGCAATCCGCCATTTGGAAACGTTTCAGGAAATAAGGGGCGCACCAACACTTCTGCATCACCGTCTTTAATCGACAAATCCAACCCTCTTCGTTTTGACACGCCATTATAATGTAAAAGCCACTGAAACTGTCCGGGTTCATACGCTAACAAATCATCAATAACCAATAAAACATCGCCTGCCCAAATAAAACTACGGTAATTACGCTTCAGAAACCGTGAATATGGACCCGTAGCATCCGCCAACAAATATTTAAAGTCGCCTCCATCAATCATATTGTAAAGAGCCCCACGGTTAACAACGCCAAAATAGGGATCGTTTCTATCTTGTCCTTTATCGTTGAACAAGACAACATTATGCGCTTCACTCTGGCAATAATATTGGGTATAAAGAGGATTGCCATAGGATGAATTACCGGCATCAATAATCAAGTATTTACCATTATGAAAAACAATAAACGAGCCGGCATCCGCATGCGTGTGATTCCATGTCAATCCTGATTTAACAGCAACAAATGTCGCGTCATTTTCCCATGAGCTGCGCATTGTAGCCCATCCAATGTCGGCAAACAATTGAGATTTGGAAAGTGTAGGTTTATAATCAGCCGGTAATATTGGCATATCAGGATGAAGGATCAAGCCATTTGGCGTATTCAACTGAAGCCCTTCTTTATCTTTTCCACTATTTACCCGTTGTAAATACCAGGCATAATCATCTTTTTGAAAACCCAGATTCCATAATAATAGAACGACAGCATTCCCATTTTTTCTAATAGAGCTATCGCCAAAATTAACAGACATAGGACCTTCATCATTAGTATAGTATGTTGTATGAATAAAGAAATCAGCTATTTTATTTAATTGATCAACCTTGGGTTGTTCAATTTCGGGCAAACAATTGTTAAAAGCCAAGCGAAACAATAAATATTGAGAAATTCCATAGGAAGCATAATTGACACTTTCGTAAAAGCCTCCGGATCGATCAAAATTACGAGGTTTATTCTGCAAAACACTACCAGTATACCCGACCCATTCAGTGATGGTTTTAGCAATATCGACAGCCCACTGTTTGGCTTCGGGAATTTCGTTTTGAATAGCTAAAGAAGCAAATCCAGCCATATAGACACAGGCACTCCACCAATTATGTCCCATGGTGTCGAAAGTGTGAAAGCTATCACCGGAATCAAGCCAATTATCTTTCAGGGGATTGATACAAACACGTACAATGCCTTTTGCAATAAGCTTGCGTTCTATGGCTGTTAAATAATCATAAGCACAGTCGTAGCCAATACTAATATAAAAACCCGTATGTGATGTAGGCAAACCGCCTTTCCATGGCGGATTCCGGTTTAATAAATCCGCCCCTTCCCATGTATCACGCGAGGAATAGTCCATTAAAATATTTTTTAAGGCTTGCGCATATTTTTTATCTCCGGTAATACGATAGGCCAACCCCAGTTCCTGACAATCCTGTGCAGCAAGATTACTACGTTTCACCAGTTCATTAGCTCTGTCCAATTGCACCTTCCAGGCCATATTTACTGCACTATCATTTTTTATTTGCTTTTTTAGCCGTTCCACATTATACTGAGTATGCAACAAATAATTATGGCTTTGAGCAGACATCAATAATGTAACCATCAGTACCAAAACAACTAATACAATTCTCTTCATTCTTCTAATTTTATAAAGTCCTTCGGACCCAAGTTTTTAATAATATTCAGAATTTTAATACAAACCACCCTGTTCATCATATACTTAATGATTACACACAAGCTTTATTTCTCAATTATAAAAGACTGTTTTACAGGAATGGCAGTTTGAATTTTAGGTTCAATATTCCTCCCATATTGCCAGGCTACAACAGTTACTTTTATCGGATATTTACTTCGTGGCGGGATATTCTTAAACTCTAACATACCATTATTAATTTCAGCAGGGCCCTCATACACGTAGTAATGGACAGGAAGGCCAGATGTAGCAGTCGCATTTAATTTTATCTTTTCCCCTTTTGTCATTTTTGAGAGGAATACAATGCTGTCTGGCAGAGAAAAAATTATTTTCTGTTGTGCACCTTCCCTATTTCGATGCGGAATTCGCATATTGAACTGTTGAACGGTGCTTTTATACACCTCATTACCAGGGTGACTTGCCAACAACCATATATCTCCAGTTCTTTTTTTACTATTAAACCCCATACGATAAAAACTCACTTCAAAAATGGTATCGCCCACCTGTTTAACAGGACCGCATATTTTTGATAATAAAGGTTTTCCAGGGGCGTGATTATTTGAAGCTTTTTGACGTAAAGTATCAGTAAATATTGCATTTAAACTAAATGTTAAACCATCATTCTGCGGTTCAAAAGCGCCCACCATTCTGGCATGCAGATTTTCATCAAATTTAAGCAAAGCTCCATTTTGGGTAAAACCAATGTACTGCTCTTTCTTGCCACGCACCCTTTGATAATAGTCTTCTGTTGCTTGTGCAATTTCTTTATCAAAATACCAAAAAGCCTCGTTTTTATCTCCTTTATATTTGTTATATGGAGCAGCCTCAAAAGTTGGTATAGTATCCTTTTTCCAACGCTCTTTTAACCATCCTGTTTCGGGGTAAATGGATTTTAAAATTGGAGCATCATCAATGTTTTGATGCTTCGGCAAACGATATTTAACGGCTTTTTTTATGAATAAAAGAATATAATCAGCCAATTGCTTTGACACATCAAAATGCCCATGTCCGGCATCGCATAAAAATGAAATAGCAGCTTTTGGATATTTGCTTTTATAATCAAGCGCCGGTTGGACACGTGCTTCCCACCACTCATATTCACCCTCAATCATTATTCCTGGGACACCTTGAATGGTTCTATTCCCCCAATCGGGATTTGGATGACCGCTACCCGTTAAAAGAGTTAATGGAGCGTCACCATGTTGTGAAATAGCGCACAATGTTCGTTGCGGATTCCAAGCCGCAAAATTCCATGGAAAGCTGGCGCAAGCTGAATGTCCAATGGGTATAACCGGTACATTCGCCAACTCTCTGTAACCAGAGACTTGTGCCAAATCATTCATCATATTTTCAAAGTGCTTACCTGCTCCTTTTGTGAAATCAAACACAAAATCAAAAGCAGGAGACACCCAAACCAGTGCTATATCCAATTTAGCCAAACCCTCCCGAAAATATGGACGATTAAACAAATCTTCCTCGGACATATTGTGTTGTCCTAACAAGACAGCTTTAACCTGCCTACAATTTTCAGGAATCCATAAAAATGCTGTAGGATTATCATTTGTTTCAGAAGATATAACACCTTTAACAGGAATGCACCATTGATATACCTGCGAATTAGCAATAGACCAATTCATTCCAATCA
Source organism: Geofilum sp. OHC36d9 (assembly GCF_052400685.1). NCBI lineage: Bacteria > Pseudomonadati > Bacteroidota > Bacteroidia > Marinilabiliales > Marinilabiliaceae > Geofilum > Geofilum sp. OHC36d9. Next base: position 68,213 of record NZ_JBQTGJ010000019.1, on the reverse strand, counting down.
CTAAAATCATTACGATTAACCGGCTAAATTTCATGTCATTATAATTACATATTCATTAAAAGCACTTGCAAGGACTATTTAACCGTTTCAACGTCTGAGACAAACTCATTAACAACAACATGAGACTTATTCTTCATAGAAAAAGCTTCTTTATTCACCAACACATTCTCGAAGCGTAAACCTTTAACAATTCGGTCATTACTATAGCCTCCAACAACAGAAGCATTTATAAAACCGCCCGTATATGAGATATTCTTCAATACGATATTCTCGATATTGCGACCCGGAGCGCCACTGTATTTTTTGTTGTATACAGACCTAAAATTAAACAACGCCCCCTCCTGCACCTGTTCAATACGAATATCAGCGTAAGTAATATTTCGGACCAAATTATTATCGGCATTACTAATGGCTAAACAGCCCTGATAATTGGCGTCGTCTTCATCATGCTCCAAAATATCGATATTCTCAAAAAGGATATTTTCAATGGTATCGCCACCGGCAGCAGCGTTTCCATGCAAACCAATATTAGTAGGATGGGCAACATCAGCCCAAAGAATTGCGTTTCTCACTTTTATATCTCTTGAACTGCCGTAAAAATCCCATCTGTGCCCATAAATCGCAATACAATCGTCAGAGGTACGTAAAAACACATTATCAATTTTCACATTTGAGCAAGACATCAGATCAATACCATCGGCCCATCCCCTAGAACTAAAAGTCTTTATATCTTTAATAACCAAACCGTTTACTTGTCCGCCATAAATTGTATAATGAGAAGGATTAATAAATATAGGGCCTTCGATATACACATTTTTAGAGTGACGGATTTCAACACCACGCTCAGGCTGCCAAACAATTCCATGTCCAACAATTTTAACATCCTTAGCCTTATCAATAAAAAACTTAGCTTTAACAACTGCACCTCCATGGATGTAAACTGTTTTACCACCAGGAATGTGAAAAACATCACCTGGCAAATCACCGGGTTGGTGAAATCCCGGACCAAAATAAATTACGTTATCATCATTAATATCGGGACAATTTTTCAATATCGGGTTAGCAAAGACATGCAAATTATGAAGCCTATCGCCATTTATTTCGACAGATAACTGACATGGCTTTTCAATAAAAAAGCTAAAAGTATTTCCTGCAATTTCCGGTTTAATCATTAGAGCTGAAGGCCGGATTTTAACATCTTCAATAAGTCCATTATTTTTTCTACACCTAACTTCAATTATTCCCGCACAATCAAATGTTACCATAGAAGCATTCTGAAGCTTATCTAAATCAACTTTAACATTATACTCGAACAAGTCCATCCATTCTCCGTCCATCTCCCGAACCTGAACTGTAAAATCATCATTATGGGCAGAGTACTTCAACTCAGGGGGCACATCATAAACCGTTAAATTTTGGCACATAACACGACCTGCCATTGCTAAAAACAGGAATAAAACACATTTTCTCCTAACTTTCATTTGTTTGATATTTATAAATCCGCAGACACAAAAACAACCATCACAAAACCACTTCAAGAATACAGGTGTACCGCTAATACCACACTATATGTTGAATTTTAAATGGATTTAGGACATTTATTGCAATTTCCAATACATAATGTAGCGTTCTCTATGCAAATCAGATATAGGCACAAATTCATACACCTTACCCGTTGCTGAATCGACACCTCTAAATTTAAATTCTTCTTCGACAGGGGCTAACCAACTTGATATTTTCTTTCCGTTTAAATTCAGCTCATTACATAAATTTTCCGGAATATGATAATTGTAAGTATAATAATCGTTGTGCAAATTAGGATTGGAATAAGGAGCAGGAGCTTCCATCCCTTCTGTCCCCATTTTTGCAGCTAACACAACTGGTCCATAGGATATTGAAACAACATTTGGATTCTCCGGTGTTGGATTTATTTTTAACACCATCGGATATTCAACTTCAACTTTATCTCCATTGCGCCAAATTTGATTAATTGCTATATAGCTATCCGGATGATTACTTATTTTAATTTTCTTTCCATTCACTTTTACAGAAGCTTTGTTAGCCCAATATGGATATCTTAACTTTAATGTAAATAGGGTAGGTTTTTCACTATTAACCCAAAGAGTCAATTTCCCTTCTTTCGGGAATTGTGTTTGCTGTATAATAGTAACTCCTTTTTCTTTCCAATATAATTGTGAAGGAATAAAAAGGTTAACAAATAAATCCGTATTTGTATGATAATAAATCGCTTCTCCATATTTAGCCTGATTTTCAAATCCGGTACCTACGCAACACCAAAATGAACTATCCGGAGTACTATACACTTTATACGCTCCCGGTAACATGGGTAAAAAATATGCTACCATACCGGTTTTTGTGTCTTGTTGTCCGAGTATATGGTTAAAAAGTGCTTTTTCGTAATAATCAGCATATTTCACATCAGCATCCAAACAAAACAGGTGACGCGTTAACTTTAACATGTTATATACATTGCATGACTCCCCCGTATATCCACTCAAATGCAGCGAAGTTTGATCCGGTTCAAAAAACTTCTCTTTATCACTATTACTTCCCGAACAAAAGGAATGGTGGTTGACTACTGTATCCCAAAAATAATCAGCGATCTCTTTATAATCACTATTTCCCCCGATCTCAAACCCACGAACGACACCTATTAATTTAGGAATAAATGTATTAGCATGCTTATTGCTAAGATTATCTACTTTATCCTTTAATGGATCCAAAGTTGCATTATGGTAAAAAAACTCAGCTAACCACTTATATTCATTCTTTCCTGTAATTTGATACAAACAATAAAAAGAGTCATTTATACCGCCAAACTCATTACGCAACATTGTGGTACGTTGTTCTTCAGACAAAACAAATAATTTATTATAGGCCCAATCTCCCATTTTTGAAACAATTTTAAGAGCCTGTTCATTATTGCAATAGAGATACTGATCAATAAGTCCCGCATATAATTTATGCAGAGTATACCAAGGGGCCCAAACACGCTTACCATCGATGACCCGATCAATTAAATTTTCAGGAAATGCACTTAAATAGCCCGATTGCCCTAAAGCCTTTTGTACCTCTGCCAAACCTGTAATTATACTATCGGCTTTTATTTTATATATATCATTTTCTGTAGAACCATATAACATAGCCAATCCTGAAAGTATATGCCCGGTTGTATGACCTCGAAGTTCACAATCAAGCGACTCCCATCCTCCCAGCTTATCCACTGTATCATAGCCTCCTTCTAAGCCTGCCCAAACACCGGCATTTGTCCTAAAACTATGTAAAAGTCTGTCAACACCTAAAGACAATATCCATTTACTATCACGTTGCATATTTTCGGTAAAACGGGAATTGGTTAATTTCACCTCTGACATATTAAAAGCTTCCGCTTTAAAATCAATAGATTCAGCAATTTTTAATTTATCTGTATGTTGTCCCGGATAATGCGACTGAGCCAATCCAAACATAGAAAACCCTGCTATTAATAAAACTGTTACAATTGTTTTTATCATAATTCTACTATTTATTACCTCTCTGTAGCATCATTTCTGATGCTGATTTATATTAAATATCGCGGGTAAAGGAGACAGCTTTGGAGAGCTACAATGCACCGCCAACATTTGATATTGACCACCCAATAAAAATCAGCCCTCCTCTCAATTCCTTTTCTTACTTTGTTATTCTAAACCAATCAAAATCAGCATATCCCCCCGTTCTAACTCCTGGCTCCATCAAAGAAAAAACACCCACTTTTGCACCAATCCATAATTCGGGTTTGGCCTGATATGGCAACCCAACTTCTTTAAAAATCATTCCGTCCTCACTATAACTAAATTGACAAATACCGGGTGAATTTACTTGCACCCTTAAATAAGCCTCATTACTGGCTAAATAAACGGTCTCTTCAAGCTGCTCAATAGCATAATAACGATCAGTAACGCGACCTTTAAATAGTTCAAGTTTAAAACCTTTATGATCTTTAGACATTGCCAAATATGCATAATCATTACCCATAATTGTCAATCCGGCTTTTTTCCCTTGCCACACATCCCATTCCAGTGTTAATTTCATTTTTGTAGTAGCGACAAAATCAGGTGCCGAAATCTTTTGCATCAATAAATTTGGAACCATCCACAATGGCGTACTCGCATCCGGTTTTGGATAAGCCAACAAACGCAAGTAATTTTGCCCAGGCAATTGAACAGCCCATTTTACAGATTGATTAGCAGCCCATTGCCATTGCAATCCTAATTGACCATTATCGAATTCATCACTTTCGGCAGGCGTACAAATGGGCCATTTTTTCCCAACATCAGGTTTTTTATGTATTGCTACAGGTTCTCCTATTCCATCTCCATTGATATCTTCACCCATCATCGGCCAACCATCTTCCCATTTTACCGGATTCAAATGTAACACACGACCGTAAGCGCCTTTATCCTGGAAATGCATAAACCAGGATTCTCCTATTTGAGTTTCAATCCAAGCCCCCTGATGAGGTCCGTTTATAGTGGTATTGCCTTGATGCATCACGACCTTTTGTTCATATGGCCCGTATATATTTTTAGAGCGAAGTATTAACTGCCAACCAGTAGAAACACCACCTGCGGGACAGAAGATATAGTAATAGTCATCTTTTTTATACATTTTAGGACCTTCTACGGTATGATGATTATCATGGCCATCAAATACATGTTTACCTTGGGAAACAATTTCGGTTCCTTCTTTATTCATCTCCCAAACAGTTAAAACACTATTGACATTAGCGCGACTTGCTGCCCATGCTGTTATCAAATAAGTTTTGCCGTCCTCATCCCAAAGGGGACTGGGATCAATCATTCCTTTAGCTTCTTTTACCAAGACAGGCTTGCTCCACTGATCTAAGGGATTTTTGGTTTTAACCATGTAAATTCCCCAATCAGGGTCACCCCAATAGATATAAAATTCGCCATCGTGATATTTAATGGAAGGAGCCCAAACTCCTTTTCCGTGCTGAGGAACAACAAAAATCTTATTATAATTTAAATGAGGAAGCGCATAATTAACTATTGACCAATTAACCAAGTCTTTAGAATGGAGTATAGGTAACCCAGGACTACAATTAAAACTTGAAGCAGTCAAGTAATAATCACCCCCAACTCTAAGCACGTCAGGATCAGAATAGTCTGCATACAATATAGGATTAGTGTATGTACCATCACCATTATCAGCCACCCAAACATCAGAAACATAAGGAACTTGACTTTCAGTTTCTTTGAATTCATTTTTCACACAATTAGAACACCCAATTAACGATGTCCAAATCAACAAACCAATACTAATAATTATCTTCATGTGTTTATTTTTTCCATTCAAAACTCAGATGAAACCGGCCAGAAATAATCATTTTTCTTTGTGGGAGATGCTTTATCATGGCTCGTTTCATCAAAATTCCCTATTTAGCAGCGTCCGTTTATAAAGTTCAACTTCTGCGTTATGCATGCTCTCAAAAGGATCATTTACATCAGCATACTCACATTTCCCGAGCTTCACAAGCCTCAAAAACGGGTCTTTCTTATGTGACACAAAAGTTTTCTTGCAAGCACTATTTAACAATAACCCTTTTCTCAGCGACAATAACAGAAACCGGGCCTAACAATCCTGATTCCACGAGAGGTTTATCTTTTGAATAATTTTTCCAAACACTAAACGTCTTTCTTTTCCCGGGTTTTAATTCATTATTGATGTACCAATCCGGTAATTTTTCAATGTAGTTATGAACACTATAATTGTTTTCCACTGGCAGATTTTCATCACCGATTAAGCGATTGATCCACAAAGTGGTTACCTCAATCCTTAGACTATTAACACCATGTTGTACTAAACCGGTAATATCCAACTGAAATGGAGGCTTCCATAATAAACCGGCCTCTGTACCATTCACAAAAACCTTTGCAATTACCTCTACTCTACCTAAATCAATCATAATTTTTGTTTGATCAAGAATAGAATCTAAACGAAATACTCTATGATATATACAAGTACCAGAAAAATGCTGGACATCAAAATCAGAACATTTAATCAGCGATTTCAAAACCGGCATATCAAACGTTTTTTTAATTCCTGATTCTTTGGGAAATTGAATTTTCCATTGATTAGAAATATCTTCAGATGAACATTGAGTAATATCTATTATCTGATGAATATCATTATTAATAGATACGCTATATTTTCCATTTTCAATGAATTCAGCCAACACATTGTGTTGGTTATTTACTAAGAGTTTAACTTCCGGCGATTGTTTTAAATATGCAAGTTTACCAGTACCCAAATCCCGAATTTGTTTATCAGAGAACGCTTTATTATCAACCTCCAAATTTTCACAATCACCCTCAAACCAGTTGTTGAATTCTTTAGATTTCATACCTGTTCGAAAACCAGGATGAACAATAAATTTTGATTTCACACCTTTAGCAACTAATTCCCCATTAATATATAGTGATGGGATCCCTTTTTTATAAACCAAACTTAAATAATTCCATCCTTGAATTGGGTTATCATAAGTCAAAATTGTCTTCAGAGAACAATTGTTTTCGTAAACAAATACACCGTTTGTCCCAACACCAATACCACAAATGGCATGTTCTTTTCCAAATAATAGACTTCCCTGCACAGGATGAATTAAAAATCCCCGACCTCTATGTGCATAAGTCTCAGGCTTACACCAAGCTGAAATTGTAAAGTCATTTTTAACATCCTCATATTTAAGCGGATCAAAACGCTCAAATTCATAAGTGCTAAGCACAACATCTTGTCCCTTCTTTATTTGAATGTTTCTTTCTGCTGTTGCATCCTTTCGAAAAACAATAAAGCAAGATTCAGCCGGATTTAAGTCAAATGGGATGATTGTTCTTTCATCTTCAAACCTATAAACCGGAGCTACTGATATTTCACCCGTTTCTGCATTCCACAATTCAGGCAATTTCTTTTCAATATTAAAAGATGCAGTTATTTTTTCAGCATTGCGACAATAATTAGAAATAAAAAAAACATCTTCTCCACCAATTATTTTATGAAGATGATTTATTACTGCATCTCCATTTTCAGACGAATAAAGAAAATCAGGTCTGATATTTTTAGTATTAAAGACGGTTTTAAGATCCTCCCCCCAAACAACAACACCTTTCCCAACCTTTGTTTTAGTCACTTTCTCACCATCCAAATTGCCGTAGAATTTATCGACAAACATTTTCACTTCCAAGTCAGTACTTTCGTTTCCATATGATTTTTGAGGTTTATTATTAACCACTAAAGTCATACCTGCCTCTACCAAATTTCTAAATTGTTTTAACGTTGAAAGTCTGATTTCATTAAGAGGAGCCATTATTGCAATTTGATACTGCATCCCATCAGGTAAAACAATTTTTCCATCATTAATTCTCATTCGATTATACAATGCATCCGGTCCAAAAACATCACATTTATAACCATCAGGCATCATTGGATAAACATCAGGAACTAAAGGAGACGGCTCATCTCCCTTAAAATAGCAAGCATCAATTACCGCCTTACCTTGCTGAAGTATATATTGGCAACGGGATAAATAGTTAATCCACCCATAGGACTGTTCTGTCCATGTATTATTTCTATCAATATGAGAACCAAACGGTCCCATTGTCATCCCCGGATAACCAGTAGTATATGGCTGATGTACAAAAACATGAAAAGCGAATCTATTGACTCCCAGTGAATAAAAATAGTCACCTTGCGCTTTTAGTGCATAAGGGAAAGCCGTCCATTTTGAAGTTAATGGCATCCCGGTAAAACTTTCTGCCGCAACCACCTGTTTACCATATAAATGTGCACCCGAGACAGCCTGTTTTGAGTATTTATCACTTCCATATATATGTCTTGTCCAAAATTCACACATAGGCACATCTAAATACCTGCAAGCTGTGAGTCCATCCAGTGTCCCATCACCATAAGGTTCGGCGTGGTATTGTAATCCTATTTCGTTACATTTTTGATCCCAGTATCCATAGTAATTATCCGTCAGGACTTCCACCTGTGTAGCATTAAAATCATCCAGAAATTTATGTGTAGCATCCTCACTATCAATAATGCGACCTGTTAATGCTAAAACCCATGACGTTATATCATAATTATTTCGCTTCATAAACTCTTGAGGCAAAACGACAGACCAATTTTGTTTTCCACACTCCCAACTATCTGTAGTAAACCCCAGAAAAGCGTTACCTATATATGGTTTTAAACGTTCCACAATCTTAGAATTAAACTTTTCAAACTGAAAATCAAGAGCTGCCCGATTAAGTTTATCAATTTCTAGTCCTGCACCTGAATCGGGATGTGCTGCATTTTCTTCCCCTGTCGTTGTATGGCCCAAGCGCACAATTGTCCAATCTGATTTGTAAGGAGCTTCCCAATTCAGTTGTCCATTCTCATCAAGATTCTCCGTAACATCAATTATTGTCGAATGAAAAATTACGTCCTTTGTACATATGGGTATCCTCGTACCTCCACTATTTCCATGGGTAAAATCAGCTTTACCGGGCCATCCTGCTAAACGAACAGCACCATGCAATTCCACCTCGGAAAGCCAGGTAGGCGAAGAGGCTATTAACTTATAATATTTAGCTTCAACGGGTTTAAAATTTTGCATTCCCGGTGTATTTCCCTCTCGCAATTGAGGCATTCCCCATGAAGCAACCTTTGAGTATTCTGTTCCATCATGTGATACTTCTAGCGCCATATAAGGCGGATGATCACGAGGACCATCAAATAAATCATTGGGCTCTTCATTTACCGTCCGATAGACTGTAATAGACTGAGCTTTATAGGGTATATCAAACTGAAAAATAACTTCATTTTGATTATCTTTTCTATTCAATCGTATTTTTGTTTCCGGATTATTATCGCACAATACAGATTTATCTTTTTTTACGTCGTTTACAGTTAAGGAAGATATATAATCTTTCATTAATCCCTTTTCATCGGGTAACGAAGGATAGGCTAATATAAAAGCATCCTTATAATAATTCATACGGGCATACGGCTTATCCAAAACAACCTTTATGCTTTTACTCTGAGAGATTTGAGTTTCCGACCAGACCAACTCCTGCATACTCATTTCCGGCGTAACCCAAGGGCCACCAGTACCGGAATACCCGGGAGAATTATGAAACATTATTTTTAAACCTAATCGTCGTGCTTCTTTAACGGCAAACTCTGTCATATCGAACCATTTATCAGAAGCATAATCAACCGGACCTCTTGTAATACCAACTGCATTATTAAAGCATAAGGCGCCTCCAATGCCCATTCTTTTCATAGCCTCTAAATCAAGAGTTATTCCTTCTTTTGTGATATTTCCATTCATCCATTGCCAAAAAACCCATGGCTTAACCGAGTCGGGAGGATTAACAAAATAATTTCCCATTTGATCCAGAGTAGCACCATTTTTAATTTTTAAATCTTTAGATGAACAGGCCAATTGAAACACTAGCATAGCTATCCCTAAAATAAAAAAACAACATCTTCTGTATGATCCTGGAATTCTCTTCATTTTCATTTTTTTAAATTACTGACGTAATCACCTAAAGACTTCTGTATACTTCTGACAAAAAGTTATTTAAACAAAATCAATCCTCTCAAGTGTTATCTTTCAACAGGTCTCAATGAATTTCTATAACGACGACATACGTATTGAACAGTTCGATGTTTTTCAGTAAATACAGTGAACTGTTGACCCCATTCACTATTATCAAATGAATGATCATGAATGAAAGTAACAGGTTCATCAGAGTCAGTCTCTTCATAATACATAGAAGTATCTCCTGTTGAAACAAAACCTGTTTCAACGCTATCGGGTAAAGCTGCTTTTTTATAGATATCTCTTAATAAAACAGGTAATACCGGACTACTATAGAATGCATTAAATCCCTTCTTATTTGCATTTTCAGCATTCACATGGGTAATAAAAAAGCCATAAGAATTTGTAGAATAATCAATCCAAGGATAAGCTCCTGCCCAACTTGGGCTACTAATAAGAAGAGCATCTCCATTATCATTAATCTCTTCACGCCAAAGTCCTAATCCATAAATACCTGTATGAAACCTGGTTCTTACACTTTGTACATATTCGCGCCTCAAAATTTTTGCTTTTTTAACCTGATCAGCCTGCATTTCTTTAATAACTCCACTTGATAATATACGCTTGTTATTAAAAACGCCATCGTTAAAAATCATATTTAAAAAAGCAGTATAATCAGACAAAGTAGATCTAGCACCACCACCCAGCATTGGATTGTGTCCATCACTTGAATCAACAGGGGTAAAATGAGTATGATTCATTCCCAAAGGCTGTGCGATCTTTTCTTGAAAGATAGCTTCCCAATCTTTACCAGTAGCCAATTCTGCCATTCGACCAGCTACTTGCATGGCCAAACCGCCATAATGAAACACCGCTCCCGGTGTTGTATCCGCATTTAATTCAACAATATGAGCCACAGACTTCTCCAAAGTCTGATAAATATCCTTTGGCTGAGTCATTGGCTGATAATCAGGATACCCACTTGTATGTGACAGCAATTGTTTTAATGTAGCTTCACCTTTTTGATCAGTAAATTGCGGCAACCATTTATTTACGTTATCATTCCACTGAAGCTTGCCTTCATCAACCACTGCCGCGATCGTTGCAGCAACCAGCCATTTCCCGGAAGAAGCTATAAAAACATTAATTGTATCAGTATAGTTTCCAAAGGTTGATTTTAATATTTGGGCATTGTCTCTATATACCTCAATCGCAGCGCCAGAGTAGTAACCAGAATCAATCCACGATTGAATCTTTGTACTCAGCAATGAAAAATCATAATGTTTTGGACAAAGTAATTTGGGATCAGTACAGCCATATATTTTTATAAGAAATATTAGCAAAATAACTAACACAACTTTATTAAATATTTTAAAAGATCTCATATTGTAGAGTGCGCTTATAAAAAAAATGAATAACACGGAGGGGGGGTACAAACAACCCTCCGTGTACTTAAATTTTATTATTTAACAAAAACTTTTGTTGTCTCAATAGCTACTCCTTTAACAGCCACCAGATACAAACCATTACTACATTTCACACTAACATTGCTTGTTTTAGCGACTCCTTCATATACAAGGGTTCCTGACATACTATATACGGATATCATATTACCTACCGCACAATTACTTATTTCTATTGATCCACTTGCTCCAAAAACATTCAACTTAGAAAAAGAGCTCAATTTTATATCTGTTGGGGTACTAATATCATTTTGATCTTTAATCGTCTCAATAGCATCAACCGAAGGAAAAGTTCCAATCCAATCAATCTGATATGACTGACTATTAACGTTATCTGCAATTATAAAATGTAATCTACGAATATCAATAGCACCAGAGTATGACTCATCCTTGGTTAGATCGAAATAATAAATATTATTACTACCTGTTGAAACTATTTGACCATCGGCACCATAATTCCATTGAGTATTCATCCAGACATCAGAAGCTGTCTTCATTTCAAATTTCAAATTACCATCGGGACGTTCTCCCTGAAACTTAATGGCCAAATATTTATCAATTGCAGAATTCATGGAAATATCTGAACCTGCTGTTGATGTACCTTCATTGTACCAAATGTCGGCTCTATATTTATCTCCACTTAATACCATATCAACATCAATTAAACTATTGCTTACAGTATAAGTTCCACTATTTGAGACAGAGTATCCGGCAGGAAGATCATTTCCATCAAAACTCTCCGATAAAGCATTGGCAGCTTGTGATACATAGCTTATAAGAATATACGCCCCCCAGTTTTCATGACCATCAATCGAAATAGTTGTATTTTCCTTTTGGTGAATATCGTAACCGCTACCACTAGCTTCACCTACTAAAGCAAGGGACATAATCTTATCGTCTTCCATACATGTTTTAAAATAAGATGTTATATCCAATCCACCGTGAAAACTTTCAACATCACGATGCCAATCGGCACTAGTTGTTTGAACGCCAATAGCAGTCCAATCGGCTAATTCTGCAATAGTAGCTACAGTTGCAGGAGCATTATTCCAAGTAACAGTGCTTTCTTCCCAACTGCTTGCATACTCATATATTGATATTGTTCCGTTGTGTGAATTGTGATATCCCATAAATAACTGAGCACTCAATACATTACTGGCATCGTAATCTGACAAAGAATTAAAATCAAATTTAAGCAACCCCATTCGGTCAATTGCTTCATCAGCATTGGTCTTTACAATAAACTGGTTCGTTGTACTAAAATTGCCATCCGGATTACCGACCTGGATATGTGTATCAGCGACCACTTTCACGATATCCTGAGCATTTACCTGATTAACAGTTGTTAAACAAAAAACAGCTGCGACCATACTTTTAAGTAAAAAATTTTTTTTCATAGTCTTATGGTTTTAAATAGTGTTTGTCTATAAAGTCAACTTCTGCGTTACGCTTGTCATAAAAACAGTCATTTACGAAAAGTAAACGCCTTGATTTTTATGACTTCGCAAGCCTTGAATTTGAACTTTATATTTCAAACACTTAGTTTATGAACAGACTCTAAATAGATAAGGGAAAGGTGTTAATTACACTAAAAACGACTAGTTAAATTTTTATACCGAAGCAATGCCTCGAAATAATAATAATCAGCATATATTATGGAAGCGTCAATTTCTGTTCGCTTTGGCCAGTGTCCCGTAGAATGAAGCAAAAATGCCTGGTTTTTATTTCCACTCAAATATTTGTCAGAAGAAAGTTCCTTTAATAAACAGAGTGCGACCTCTTGATACTTTATCTTGCTATTTTCATCTTTCACATAAGAAGCCATTTCCAACAATCCAGAGGCAATGATAGCTGCTGCGGAAGCATCCTTTGGTGCATTAGGAATAGATGGATCATTAAAATCCCAATAAGGCACTTTATCTTGCGGCATCATTTGAATAAATTTATCAGCTAAATTAATGGCTGTATCTAAGAATTTTTTATCCTTTGTTTCTCTATAAACCATCGTGTAACCATAAATAGCCCAACCTTGTCCACGAGCCCATTGAGAATCATCTGAATATCCCTGATGCGTAACACCTTTAATAAAATGGCCATCAATAGTATCAAAAACAGCAACATGATAAGTGGTATAGTCGGGCCGTATTAATGTGTGCATACATGTCTCGGCATGTCTTACTGCTATATCGTATAACGATTGACTGCCTCCGTTTTTTGAGGCCCAAAAAAGGAGTTCAAGATTAATCATATTATCAATAATCGTATTATGCGGCCAATTCATTTTTTCCCTCATTGCTGGCCATGATAATATGGTTCCTACCTTAGGATTAAAAAGCGTTGCCAAAGAGTCAGCTGCCACTAATAAAGTTTTTTTATACTCAATACTCTTAGTTAAACGCTCTCCATTACCCATACTACAAAATAACATAAACCCAAGATCATGATTATCCACTGGCACATCTAAAATATCCTGAAGCGGATTTGTAAATCTTTTTGCCTGCGTTAAAATCGAAGTATCACCGGAAACTTCATAAGCGTACCAAAGTATTCCGGGCCAAAAGCCACTCGTCCAATCATGAATACCAACCTTATTCCAGTTTTTTTGGTATAAATATATATTACGAGGTAAACTATCAGCGTCATCTAATGTAAGCATGGTAGATCTAGTTTTATCAACACAATACTCTATCATATTATTCACATTAAATTCCTCATTATCCTTTTTTGTAACACAGGAAACAAGTAATCCCAATATTCCACCTATACCTAAAAATTGAATCAACAAATTTCTCTTCATGAACATTTATTTTTACGATGCTGGTTTACACAAACTCGATGAAGAACACAAATACTTTCCTGTGCTAAATTCATATAGCAGAATAAACTTCTCGATATATTAAATTCAAAAGCTCAAATCTCACTTACTTTTTCTTACCAATTTGATAGCAACGCCTCCAGAGTCGATCAATGTAAATTTCAAATTGGTTTTTGAGGTAATTACTTTTTTCCTCATCATGACTCCTGTTTTACTTCCAATATTGGCATCATCTTCATAAATACAAGCTTCATACTTTTCACTACGAGGTAAAAAATCAAAATTTATTTCTAACTCACGACCGTGCACATTTGTTATAGCACCGATATACCAATCGTCATCTTTTCGTCGGGCAATTATAACATGTTCGCCTATCTCTCCCGATAAAACCTTTGTATCATCCCAAACAGTAGGTAATGTTTTGAAAAATTCAGTTTCAGGAACATCTATAAGATATTCAGGCTTATCGTACCAATAAATAGTTTGTAACGGACTAAAATAAATAACGCCTAATGCCAACTGATGTGCATGAGTTGTTTTAATTCTTTTGTCCATATAACAAATGGTATAATCGCCAACCCCACCTACAAAACGAGTAAATGGCAAGATACAGTTGTGTGTAGCATCCGGGAACTCCTCATTTCCTCTAATACCTTCAACAGACACGATATTAGGCCAGGTTCTTGTTTCACCGGTCGTTCTGAATTCATCATGTATATTCACCATTAATTCATTTTGGGCAGCCAACTTAATTGCTTCGTGCAGCCACGTTGTCCAACGATATGAACCAACCTGAACAAATCCAAACTTAACGCCTTTGATTCCCCACTTCTTATAAAGCGGAAAAATCTCACGCATTTGACTCAATAATGCTTGCTGATTGACATACACCCATACACCAACACCTTTTTCTTTTCCATATTCGATCCAATGATGCAAATCTAAATCTATATCAACAGTTGAAGCATCGGAATTAAAATCAAAAGCAGGGCCGTACCATTTCCAGTCATAGAGCAAATAATCAACACCATTTTTGGACGAAAAATCAATTTGAGCCTTTGAGTTTTGATTGGTCTGGGTAATCTCACGCATAATTTTACCTGGTTTAATCCAATCAGTATTTGATATTTTGCACGGCTCATTAAGATTTAGTAAAATATCATTATTTTCTAATAACTGACCAGGTGTACCAGCAGTCATAATAACCCGCCATGGCGTTGTAAAATCAGTAATTGCATCTACATTACTATCGATAACTGTAACAATAGTCCCCGGAGAATTTTTCTTAATTTGAAATTTTGTTCTGGAATAATCAACCATTGCTGCTTCTGCCAAAGAAACATACAGACCATTGGGCAATACACAAGTTAAAGGTCTTTCTGATTGATCAATCCAGCCCCTGAGCGGTAATAATTCATATGGCGCCTGTGCCCAACGTGCGTACCATGCTTTTGTTCCCTCAGGAAAGACAAACTCCGTATTCTCTTCTACTATCTTATAATACAAACCTTTCGGATTCGTTGGAAAGTAATAACGAATAGCTGCTCCTGTATTATACATTCGAATATCAATTTGCATTTGATATCCTTTTTTGCTCCTTTTCTCGAATAAAAAAGAGCTTTGATTGTATTCATCTTTTACTATACTCCTCTCACCAAAAGCATTGTACCATGTCGTATTTACGCTTGTATCCTTTTGGGATATAAAATCCATATCATTAATAAAGTGATAATTATCATCTGGTTTGATAGCCATAGCCAACTCAGAGATATGATTATCCAGCACGATGTCGAGTTCTGACTTTTCGACAACAACTTTACCTTCGTACATCAAAAAATATGAAATACAAGTTTCTAGTTTTGCATTCTTCTCAATAATAAATGTTAATACATATTTCTCATCAGGAGATATTATTGTCTTTCTAATTTCTGCTTTTATAATTGCAAAAACGCTAAAAATAAAAACAAATAAGACTAAAATCCTTTTTCTAAATTCACACATACTGCTATAATTCACAAAATAAAACTAGTCCCTATACATCATTAAAGTTCCCCAACCTAATTGGTCAAAAGCACCACTATTAGACCCATAACGAGCGTCTCCAGAACCACCTTCAGGTCTTAATTTTTCGGCAAACATTTGAGTATATTGAAATCCAGAACTCAAACCTTTAACCTTTGCATAATGATTATATATAATTTCCCATCCTGGTCGGGCCGTCCCTCTTCCATCTTCTGAAACCTGAGTCTGAACATACTCCTGACTTTCCCCAACGAAAGCCGTATATGAAGTAAATGGCATTGCCGTTACAGAAACGATATATGAACCTTCACTATTCGCATTATCGCTTCCATTTCTGTAATTAAATAAAGCGGTATATTCACACATTTTTAAAATGACATTATCGTTTGCGGCAAAAAAATCTAATTCAGGCACATCTGTATTATTTAAATATAGCGTATAAGCCATCTGGCAAAGATTAGCAGAAACAGCAGAAACCATTGTGGCATGTCCTTGATCTCTGCCTGATTCTTGACATTGAGCTATAGTTTGTCCTGAATTTAAAGGATCATCATGAGTATCTATAATTAGCTGTTCAAGGCATCCATTTCCTACTCCTTTATAAAAATAATTCTTTACAAAAGTGACCATTTCGTCATTCTCAGTTAAGATACCTATTGCCAAATAAGAAGACATATTTACCAAATCCCAATTAGCCCAATAATGCGTGTCGCTGGCATTTGAATGCTCAGTAAGAAATTTGTAATTTTTAGCGGCAAAAACATCAACCATCCATGTTTTAAATAATGAAAAATCATCATCAGACCATCCATCATAATCACGGAGTAACTCACCCGCATTAGCAAAAGTATACCCTTGAGCTCCTGCTGCTAAATAATGGTTAGCATCATTCGATGTTATCTCGTCACATGTAGCTGCCCACTGATTTAAAATATCTATTGCATTGGCCGCATATTCATCATTATCGGTTAACTTCCATAAAAGAGCCTGCTGATAAGCTGCTGCCGCATCCTTCATTGCATAAACATAATTCTCAGAGGTATAATCTGTTCCAGTATAATCACCTCTTACAATTTGAGTTTGAGGTGTTGGATTATAAGCTAATTGAGCATAAGGCGATGCTTCTAAATTATTAAACTCAGTATATACATCACCAACACCTGTTGCTATGGATGCCTTAACACGAGTAAAATCATCTTCATTATATAATGCACAAGGATGTTCATATGTATAAGTCACTTCTTCATCATTCCCTTCATCTAAATCAAGGTCAACTGTACCAATTTTATTTTCCATGCACCCTACTATTCCTAATAATAGGACTGTAGTTATAGAAACTGATTTAAATACATTTTGCAACTTCATAATAAAATTCTTTAATATTTATTAATTGAGTTGCACTGATTAACTATTTAAATTAACCAGTACAACCTAATACTATTTAGTGTTTGTCTATAAAGTCAATTTCTGCGTTACGCTTGTCATAAAAACAGTCATTTACGAAAAGTAAACTCCTTGATTTTTATGACTTCGCAAGCCATGAATTTGAGCTTTTTATTTCAAACACTTAGTTTACGGACAGACTCTATTTAGCGTCAGCAAAAAAAACTCATATTTTTCCGTTACGCTCGCTATAAAAATGGTCATTCACATTATGGAATTCACATATTTCTAGCTTCGCATGCCTCAAAAATGAAGCTTTCTTATCTGCCACAAGCGTTTTCGGGTAAACATTAGTTATATTCTTACTCCCAAATTACACCTTGGCTTGTTAGATAATCCTCAAGGCTACTTATACTCTTAAATGTTTGAACCCAATATACAGAGTAAGATATCTGTTGAATTGGCGTTACTACCATATCAGCATATTTCCATTGGAAAGTTTTAAATTGTACGGATGCATCCGTTGGTAATAATCCGCCTGTTGAGAATTCCTGTTGGCTTAAATCGTAAATAAAAACATAACTACCATCGTTACACTTATAACGAGAAAACCACTTGTTGTTTCCACCACCAAGACTTCCTTTATAAGAACCATCATCGGTATTACTATCCACATTAATATTTCGACCTGTTACTTCAGCATAATCCATAACATCATCCATTTTAATTGCAACAATGGGGTAGTTACCGGCATGTAACCAAACATATGAATCTTGTTTAGAAAAGTCTGCTCGCTGTTTAGATGTACCATAAGTGTATACATCTAACTTTCCATAATTCCATTTAAAACTTGCACCTTGTAATTGCTGACTAGATGTTATGTTCCAAGTAATATTATTCTCATAATGAAACAGTTCTCTTACCAGACCTTCGGCTAATAAAATAGTTACCGAACTAGAGCTTCCTGTCTCTGGGCACGTTGCGTTAATAGTGACCTCACCAAATACTCCTTCTTGATTAAATGTAACCACACCTTTAGACACAGTTGCAATACTTTCATCGCTTGAAGTCCATTCTACTAATGATTTAGTTGCATTTGCAGGTTCTAAATCATAAGCTATAGAATACGTTTTATCACCAATTGCCCATTCATAATTATCACTATTGTAAGTTTGATCCAATATCACCGACTGTGGCTCAACAATTCTAATAATCTGCACATCTATTGATGCAGAAACAGCACTACCTTCATCTAATGCAGTTGCTGTAACGGTGACTGTTGTTCCCGGATCAGGATCACCTGAAACACCTGTCACAACACCATTTAGATCTACCATGGCAACACTCTCATCAGAACTTGTGAATTTCACTGTTTTATATGTCGTATTTGAAGGGTTAATAGTTGGAGTTATAGTTAATGTTTCACCTTCATAACATGATTCTGCACTACTTGTCAAAGTAATTGATTCAGCAGCAACAGCCACATCTGAAACGACAATTTTAATAGTCCCATAAATACCACTTCCCGAATAAAATACAGAAGGTGAAACTGTAATAACGGATGTACCTGCGCTAAGTGCCGTCACTACCCCATCTGCATCCACAGTAGCCACAGTTGCATCGGAAGAACTCCATTCTACATCAGAATAAGTAACATTATCGGGCGCCATAGAATATGTCAGATTAAGTATTTCTCCCTTAATCATAGGATAAACACTACTTTCTGTTTCATCCTGATAAATATATACCAGTTTACTATCTGGAATATTTAACTCTAATGAAGTTGCATAGATGGCTGGTTCTGCTGTTGATAAGCTCTCCTCATCGCACGATAGAGGCACAACAGCAGAAACGACTAATGTAAAACCAAATATATATTTAAAAATATTTTTCATTTTTCTCAATTTTTCAGTTAATAACTAATACGCTCACTCCCAACCAGGATTCTGTCCAAGATTTGGATTTAGCTGCACTTCATCAGAAGGTAAAGGATATAGATAATTTTTATCAGCCCAAGTTCTGTTATCATATAAAATTATTCTTCCATCACTATTAATACTTCTTGCTTGCTTAGTCCAATTTGTTTCAAACCAGGTTCCTGTAAACATAACACCTAATTGATTTTTTGGCATCTCATCTTCAGCTATAGCCCAACGCTTCAAGTCATCAATTCTAAACCCCTCTAAATAAAGCTCAATAGTTCTTTCTCTTCTGATTTCTTCCTGCATATCTAAACCATAGGTCGCAACAAAAGAATTACTTAGTTTAGGCATATCAGGATTAACTCGTTGTCGAACCAAATTTAGAGAAGCATCTAACTGCTCATCGGTAATAGCTCCATTTAACTCAAATTCAGCCTCGGCATAATTTAATAATACTTCAGCATAACGAATAACAGGATAATCATAAGTTTCATACTCATCTGCCACTTGCCGCTCCGTTGCCCATTTTTGATTTTGATAACCGCCATTTGAACGGACATCCATTGTTAAACAACTTTCTAAATCATCGTCTGTCCAACTGGTTCTCCAAGCTCCATCATTATTCCAATAATTTGCCCCATGTTTAATAAGAGAGGTACTCATACGATTATCTCTATTTTGAAACTCGGTTGTAGTGGTTGAATATCCTCCAAACAAATCAGAGACTTCAACAGGTAGACCATCAGAGCATAGATACATATTTGCTAATTTACTTGTGGGATAAATCACATTACCTAAGGCAGCATGAGAAATATTAACACCTAATTTATCACCATTATAATGCCTATGCGCTAAAATGTACTCTTTATTATCAGAGGTTGTTAAACCGGCAGGATTACATTGCGCAGCATCTTCTAAAATAAACATGTAACGGTAACTCTCAACTCCTAAAGTTTCATCATAAAACAACTCATAAGTTCCATCCATTACATTCAAAGCAGCATCTCTTGCAATAGTTAATAATTCAGAACTACGTGATGTATTATTGTTATGAAATTTCTGCCAGGTTCCTTCATAAAGAGCAACTCGTGATAAAAATGCGTAGGCTGCAGCTTGTGTTAAACGTCCATCTTCGGAAGCCGTAGCTGGTAAAGATAAGGCTGCATCCTTAAGGTCAGCAATAATTTGGTCAATCACAACCCTTCTATCATCTCGCTCACCATTTAATTCATAAGAATCAATATCTAATGGTTTTGTTAAAAGAATAACATCTCCATATAACTGAACTAACTCAAAATGTAAATAAGCTCTAAAAAACTTAGCCTCCGCAATAGGTACAGCTATTTCAGTTTCATCGCTATAACTTTTAGCTTTTTCAAGCAGTAAATTTGTATAGTATATTCTTTTATAAGTTTCACTATAATTTTTATCCTCCGTAGGAATTACATTTGTTCCCTGACTATAAGTATTTATAGAAGATGTAGCAATTAAATCTGATCTAAAATCACTATGAGGGCCATCAGAAAATCCATTATACGCGTTATAGTCATCTGATTTTTTAAAATCTCTGGTATATGCATAAAACTGATTTGCAAACAACTGAAAATTGTCAGCTGATGACCAGGTAATATTGTCTCCCATAGAATCCAATGGGTCTAAATCCATACATGATGTCATAAGCCCAATGAGCAAACATATATATGATAATCGAATTATATATTTCTTCATGACAGTTCGTTTTAAAATGTTAGATTAATTCCTACAGTATAGCTTCGTGTAAAAGGATACCTCTGCGTTCCTGCAGCATTTCTTTTTGCTTCAGGATCCCAACCATCCTTAATCTTAGTTGATTCCCACAAATCAGTTCCTGTTAAATAAATGCGGAAACCTGAAATATATTTTGTTTTAAACATCTTATCTGAAGGGAGTGAATATCCTAGAGTCAAATTTTTCAGTCTAATATACCTTCCATCCTGAGCAGTAAGTGAAGAAGCCTGATAGTTATAATTATTTAAATTACTATCATTAGTGTATGGTGCATAATACGCATTTGGATTGTTTTCATTCCATGTTCGACCAATAGATTGAGTCGTCGTATTTGTATAATTTGCGCGAAAAGGAACTGTCCAGTTATCAATGTCTCTATAGACAAAACGATTAGCAGCTCCCTGAAATAAAAGATCTAAATCAAACCCTTTATAACTCACACCTGCATTGAAAGAATAAGAAATTTCTGGAGTATCACTTCCTAAATACTCATAATCTTGTTCATCTAAAACACCATCTTTATTTAAGTCACAATACATATTATCTCCGACACGCAAGTTTGATGGCATTTCAATACCATTATTCTCATAATACTTCGCAATGTATGCATCTAACATCTCTAAATTTTGGATTTTCCCTCCATATCTTAATCCAAATATTGAGTTAAGAGAGTAACCTTGTTGTGTCGAGGTGTACCCCGAAGAAATAACAGACGTTCCACCATAATCGACTAATTCGTTACGTGCAAAAGACAAAACACCTCCCACATGATACGATACAGCTCCAATTTTATCTCTCCAAGTAAAACTCCCTTCATACCCCCAATTCTTAAACTCTCCTGAGTTTGCCTTCGGCGCAGAATCTCCTAATACAGAAGGGAAAGTAATACTAACCAGCATATTGTCATTTTTCTTCAAAAAAGCATCAACTGATCCTGATAACTTCTGATTTAGCACTGAAAAATCAAAACCTATATTATAATTTTTAATTCTTTCCCAACTTCGTGATGTAGATGCTAACACACCAGAAGTTTTAAGATATGATAACTTTGAGTCTCCGACGTAAGCACCATTTGAAGAACTAATATTATATAGTTGAACACCGTCATAATTAGAAATACCACTTTGGTTACCCATTTCGGCATAAGAGATCCTAAATTTTAACTGATCCAACCAACTAACGTCCTTCAAAAAATTTTCTTCTGAAATTCTCCACCCTAAAGAAGCACCATAAAATAAATCCCATCTATTTTCAGGCAAAAACTTGGAAGATCCATCGTATCGGCTGTTAAATTCAAGTAGATATTTAGATTTATAATCGTAGTTAAGTCGCCCAAAAAATGAAGTATTAGCATTTTGATACTTTTCTTCATCACCTGACAAAGAAATTTCTCCAGATCCATTAACAATTTCTAAACCTTCCTGGGTATCTAAAACTTTTACTCCAAAATATGTATACTGTTTAAATTCATACTGACTACCAACCATCAATTTAAAGGCATGATCTTCCAAGCTCTTTTTGAAATTCAAGTATCCTGACAGAGAATAAAAATCTGTTTGTGCATTAGTTTGCTTATAATATGAATTAGCTTGTGTAGGTGAGGTTAATACTTCATCTGTTCCTGTATAATTATAAAAAGAAATTGAATTCTGAGTTACATGTCTTGAAGCAGAAGATGTATTATAACCAACATTCACATTAGCATCCAGCCAATTAGTAACATCATATTTAAATGTTTCACTAATATTTATAGCTGACACCGACAATTTATTATCTCCTCCTTCTTCTGCCTTTGCAACAGGCGACCCCCAAGTTCCCCAGGCATAAGGCTTACCGTTCAATGATTTTAAAGGCAACCCAGGCATTGGCATCGAAGTCGTTAACATTGAACCAATAAATGTTGGAGCAACCTGCTCTTGTCGGTTATATGAAATAACCGACTCTAAAGTAGCCTTATCTGTAAAACTATAACTATTATTTACTCTAAACGTATATCTTTTATTATTGTTATTTCCATATTGCAAGTTTGACCCATCATATAAATAACTCATAGAAACCCTATATGAAGATCTTTCCGTCCCGCCTGATATAGAAAGATTATTTTCGGTAGAGTATGAATCTCCAAATAAAGAGCCTAACCAATCATCTTCGCAAAAAACAAAATCAGACACATCAGTAAAAGCCGAATTACCAAAAGGATTTGCACTTTCGGATAAATCAATATACTTTCCTTTATATGATTTAGCCAATTGAGCAAAAGTATACCAAACATTTGAAGTATTATCGTCATTTTCTAAAGCTGTCATAACACCATCTGCCCACTGATTCGTATTCATCAAATCCGGCATTAATCCCACTTTTTTAAAAGCCATTGTACCACTATACTCAAACTTGACATCTCCTGATTTTCCCTTTTTTGTTGTGATCAAAACAACACCTCCGGCTGCTCTTGATCCATAAATTGCGGCTGCTCCATCTTTTAAAAAATTCATTGACTCAATATCATTTGAATTCAACAGACGCAAATCATTAACACTATTATATGCTACTCCATCAACAATTATTAAAGGCTCCATTGAATTTACGGATGAAGATCCTCTTAACTTTAAATCCCAACTTTCATCTCCAGGAGCACTTGAAGCTCTTGAGACCATCACTCCGGGGACCTGTCCTTGTAGCGCTTGTAAAGGACTAGAAAGGCTTCCTTTTTCTTGTAATGTTTCCGAATTAATTGCTGTAACAGCGCCTGTTAATGTGGCTTTCTTTTGCACACCATATCCAACAACGACGACATCGTCAAGGCCGACGACATCAGAAAGAAGCGAAACATTAATAACACTTTGATCACCAACAACAAACTCTTGTGTTTTCATTCCAATAAATGAAAAAACCAAAATTTCGCCCTTGTTGATATTAATAGAATAATTACCATTAATATCGGTAATGGTACCAGTTGATGTACCTTTAACCACAATAGCAACCCCTGGCATTGCAGCCCCAAATTCATCAACGACTTTACCGTTAATTAGAGCTTGTTCTTGCTGTTGAGTTTGATCATAACTTATGACAAAATCTGCTTTAGCAAAATGCTCTATAAATAGGAATAACAAAGCAATTAAAAGTATCCTTGTTAATTTTTGGCTAACGCTCCAAAATTCAGCTGGATAATAGCCACTATATTCATCATAATTTTTCATAAATATGAAATTTAATTAACTATAAATTGATTTGTAACTTAGTTATACTCGACATGAACTGATAATTAATTACACGTACAGCTGTTAAATACCGTTAATTAATCACACAAATATCCATTAAATTGAAATTATTGTAAAACAAAAAACTGTCACAAATGTCTCTTTTCAAGCTTTGAACCTAAATTTTACTAGTGTCAATTTATTTGAATTCTAAATCAACATAATTAGATCAACCTTTAAAATACAATACACAACCATCTATAAAACAACAAACTAGAAGCATAACAGATTGTCACATTATGATATGACACATCTTAATGCGATAACACAAATCACCTAATAAGCCAATTATAAGCAGCATCATTTCAACTAACAAAACAGCTTAAACACAACTCCCCCCCCAGGTGTATCAACTATTTTTAAAAACAACACCAGTTCAATTCTTAACAACATCTAAAAAGCGAACAATACCTTTAAAAAATCAACCAAACCAAATACCGTTAACTATTGTAGACATGTAGACTCTATCACGGGGCTAAGAAAAAAGAACAAACTGAAGATAAATTAAAGTAATACCTAAGAAATAAATTTCAGCAATATCTGAATTTCAAATTTCAGACGTCATAAAAAAATGAATTAGCGTAAGCCCCCGGGACCCTAAATATTGTGCACGACTTTCCTCTGCTGTTACTTTGACGGCAAAAAATGGGGATGACATTATCAACCTTCACACGCCTTTATCAGGCGTATCAGGAATCCGGCCTGAACATAAAGGACTTTTGTGCCAACCAGGCCATAGCCCCGTCAACATTTTACTACTGGCGGCATAAATTAGAAGAGACATCGCAACATCAGCCCACGAGTTTTGTCCCACTGATATTTGATCCCAATCAACCGATCCGAGAACGACAAGCCATTTCAGCTATCACAAAAAATTCGCCAACCTCAAGTAATCTCGCTTCCATTGAATTTGTATTTCCCAATGGCACAAAAATGGTTTTACGAGACAATAATGTCGATATGGGGTTACTAAAAACAATTGTTCATTTATATGATTGAAGCCGATGTTTTATCTACACGATAAACTAAAATACTTTCTTTATCCGGCTCCCGTTGATATGCGCAAGAGTTTCTACACTTTGAGTGGTATCGTAAAGTCCCGGATGAATCGCGATGTTCAAAGCGGAGAGGTTTTTATTTTTGTCAACAAAAGATTAACCACCATGAAAATCCTTCATTTGGAACATGGTGGTTTGGTGATTTATCACAAAAAATTGGAAAGCGGCGTTTTTAAGCTCCCTACCTTTGATGAAGACCTGACATCGGCCGCTATAAGCTGGCATGATTTAATGCTGATTGCACAAAATGTGAAACCCCGAAAAAGACTCCTGAAGCAGCGACAAAAAGAAGCATTTTTTTAGCATTATTAAGCTCGTAAAATTGGCCAAACTACTTGACTTTACTATCTTTAAGCTCACAATCAAGCAAAGATAAATGACCGATTTTTCATCCGACAAAGACTCTTTTGTTCAGGCGCTTCTTCAGGAACGTGACGAACTCTTTCAGGAGCTTTCCCGGCTGCGAAAAATCGATAACGGAGCCATAGATACTCTGGAGGCCCAGAACAAGGAATTAACCTCTGTAGTGGCTGAAAAAGATCAACAAATCAAAAAACTTACCGACCAGCTGGCGTGGTTTCGTCATAAGTATTTCAGTAAATCGTCTGAAAAATTTATAAAGGAAGACCCCAATCAAAGAAAGCTTGATTTTGATGGAATTGAAGTCCTTCCTGAAGAACTAGCAGCCACAGAAGAAGCCGATAAAGAGATTGTTGAATATGAACGACGTAAAGTTGTCAGAGAAAAGAAAAAACCTGTACGTCTTCCTATTCCTGAAGAACTCAGACGAGAAGTCGAAGTGATTGAACCGGAAGGCATTCAAGACAACTGGGAGCGGATAGGTGTTGAAGTGACTGAAATACTTGAACACAAACCCGGAGAGCTGTATGTTCGTCGCATAGAACGTCCTAAATTCGCAACAAAACAACCCGCAGCAGAAAAACAAATTGACCAGTCAATACAGGAAGAAACCGTAGCCATTCGCATTGCAGCTATGCCCATGTTGCCATTACCTCGCAGCAATGCCGGTCCCTCTTTGTTGGCTGAGCTATTGATGAACAAATACTTTTACCACCTCCCTTTTAATCGTCAAATAGCCATGCTAAATATGGTGAATTTTAAATTGGCGGCATCTACCGTTAATGGTTGGTTTCAGGGCGGCTGTGACTTGCTTCGGGCTCTCTACTTTTGTTTAAAGGATAAAGTTCTGGCATCCGACTATATTCAGGTAGATGAAAGCACCATTCCGGTTATCGACAACGAAAAGCATAAAGCCCAAAAGGCCTACCTCTGGATGGTACGTTCAGTGATGGATGATCTGGTATTCTTTCACTACGACAAAGGCTCCCGGGCTCAAAAAGTAGTGGTCGATCTCTTAAAAAAGTTCCAGGGGGCAATTCAAACCGATGGTTATCAGGCATATTCAATTTACGAGCAGAAAAAAGGTGTTTTGCTCTTAGGTTGCTGGGCGCATGCACGTCGAAAATTTTCCGAAAGTGTTTCGGAAGATCAAGCCGGAGCCGAATATGCTTTGGCGCAAATCGCCAAACTCTATAGGGTTGAGCAAATGGCTGACGACCAAAAGTTAAGTTATGAGCAAAGAGCTGAGTTACGAAAACGATTGGCTTATCCGATCATGCGCGCCTTTGAGAAATGGATTGAGGCTTATTATCCCAAAGCGATTCCGGGAGGAAGGATGAGTAAAGCTCTGAGCTATACTTATAACATCTTCGGGCGATTATCACGCTATCATCTTGATGGCCGCTATCTGCCGGATAATAATCTGGCTGAAAATGCCATCCGCCCTTTGGCGGTGGGACGAAAGGGATATCTTTTTTGCGGAAACGATGATGCCGCAGAAAATGCTGCTGTCATGTATTCCTTATTGGGTTGCTGCAAAACCTGTGACGTGAACCCCAGAGAATGGTTGACCTACGTCTTTAGCAAAATTGCTATGTACAACGCCAACTATGAATTAGACCTGGCTGAGCTGTTGCCACACAATTGGAAAAAGACCAACAAGTGTCAGAGTTTTCCAAACAATTCCAACTAATTCCAAAAGATTCCAGTAGAACTTAGAAAATTACAACACCCAGGCAGGCATTCTCCGCTTGGGCCTTTTTTTTATTTTTCCCATACGTATTAGGCCGAATACTTACGTTGATTCCAAGCAAAAAAAAAAAGATCCCTCCAATCACAAAAAGGTGGGAAACTGCGTTTTTAAGAATACTTCTTTCAGTGATGGCCGCACATCGGCCGTCATAAGCAGGCATGATTGAAGGCTAAATCCCTTATTTAATGGGCCGCAAACCACAAAAAATGGTTAACTCATCTATCTCGTAAAATAGCATTATGCTTCGGACAACGCCCACGATGAATTTAGCCCGTCCGAGCTATTGCCTATTAATTGAGAAAAAAAAGAGAATACAAATTGATTGTCGCAAAAAAACATTTTGGAAACAACAGTTACAAAAAAAAGTTTGCATGCTGATGCGATTTAACTTTCATCTCCCTTTGTGAATATCATTCCAATAATCTGAAGGTGTTTGATTTGTTACTCTTTTAAAAGCTCTATAAAAAGACGATTTAGAATTGAACCCACATTTTTCAGCTACTGCATATAGCGTAAATTTTTCATATTTAGGATCTTCTAACCGTCGTTTAACCTCCTCAACACGATAAAAATTAATAAAATCGGTAAATCCCTGATTTAAATTTTGATTAATAGATTGCGATATATTGTGTATTGAATAGTCCATTTTTATGGCTAAATCGCCGATCTTTAAATCCGGTTTTAAATAAATTTTTGATTCGAATACATAATTCTGGATTGAAGTTAATAATTCTTTACTTTCTTCAACACTCAATCGAGAATTTCCATATCTATTCTTATCATCATCATTTATCTGAATGTACGCCTCTTTAAGCTTCGCTCTAACGTTTTTGATCGAATATATAAAAACAAGCCATAAGAGAATCAGAAAAATAATAATCAAAATTAAAACAAAAACACTCTGATACCATTCCGATGTTATCTTTATCGAAATAGATTTCAGACTATCTTCAATCACTGTTCCTGCGCCATCAACAAGGACGATACTAAATAAGTATGTCCCTGGTTTCATCGAATTATAAAAAACTTTATTTTCATTATCCAGATAAACCCATTGATTATTATCGTC
Organism: Geofilum sp. OHC36d9; assembly: GCF_052400685.1. Taxonomy (NCBI): domain Bacteria; kingdom Pseudomonadati; phylum Bacteroidota; class Bacteroidia; order Marinilabiliales; family Marinilabiliaceae; genus Geofilum; species Geofilum sp. OHC36d9. Next base: position 39,734 of record NZ_JBQTGJ010000019.1, on the reverse strand, counting down.
ACCGAGTCCATTTTTCTCTAATCTTACCGCATATTTACTTTCTTTAAGGTTTGGGATAGATAAATTAACAAAGCGAAAGCCAATATTATTATCCTTTCCTCTTAACTCGAGGTCTGTTAATGCTTCAATACTTTTATTTAACACAACTTCCTTCTCTGCAATCGGTTTGCCTCCTATATAAATGTCGGTAATCACAATGTTGCTAATACCGCTATCCCGAACAACTTTTTGAGGATTAAAATAAACCAAACCTTTCTCATTTCCGATCCAGATCTGATTATCCTTTTGTATAATTGCATTCGGATTAAAAACAAGACCGGGTAATCCATTTGATTTATAAAAATTAATCATCGAGTGATCATTAATTTTATAAAGACTCATGCCTTTTAATGTTCCTATCCAGTATTCTCCCGATTCAATTTCAATCATTGAGCAAACAGAATTATTACTTAATCCATCGTCTTCTGTAATATGGTTAATCACTTTCAAGTTCATATCTACCCGAAAAGCCCCATGCTTTTCAGATAAAATCCACATTGTATTTTTTCTATCCAAATAAAACCCAGTAATTTTAAACCCTGACACGCTAGGGAGATCGGAAATAAGCCCTAAACCATCCGAATTAATTTGATACACACGCGCTCCTGACATACTTCCGATCCACAACCGATTTAAATGATCAACTTTCAAACAATAAATTAACGTATCTGCATCAAGATTCAGTTTACGGATACTAGAAGATTGTGCGATTTCTTTTTTGTATAAGCCACAAAGCGTCCCTATCCAAAGGGTCCCAGAACTATCTTCCTCAAAAGCATAAACACTTTTATTCAAAAAACGATTATCATTCCACGCTGTAATTGAATTTTCGTTAATTTTATATTTATAAATCCCTCCACCATAGGTTCCAAACAAAATTCCATCTTGACTATCATAAAAAGAAAGAACTATTTTACTTTTCATTAAAGAATTATCATTTGAAAAGTAACTAACATTCTTATTATCAACAATTACATACAACCCGTCCCTTGTGCCAATATATTTGGTATTATTTTTAAAATATATTGAGCGTATACTTTTGCTTAGATTATACGATTCATTATCTAAACTATAGGTATTAAACGTTTTATCAAGCAAAGAAGCAAAATTTACACCTCCGGCATATGTCCCAACCCAAAGAGTCGAATTATCATCAATTAGTAAAGAATATATAGCATCAGAAGATATCGAAGTAACATCGTTATCGACATGTTCTACTCTCGCTATTCTTTTTTCTAATACATCATAAATTAACAAGCCGTTAGAATCGGTGCCGATAAATAATTTCGACGAATCATGCGCAAGTGATAAAATTATATCATCCTTAAAATTATTAAATTCGAAATACTCCTTAGTATGCGTATTAAAGCCTACAATACCTTTAGTTGGAGTTCCCAAATAAATAATATCATCAAATTTTGTTATACATGAAAAATCCAAATACTCTTCACCTCGTAATGAGGACATATTATATATCATCGAGCTTTGGTACTTCAAATCATACTGGATCAACCCTCCTTTAGTTGCGACAAATAATTGGTCATCTTCAACTACAAAATCAGTCACTTTGTTTAATAATGCATCAACACTTTTATGAAAACGTATTTGATCAATTTCAAAAGAATGAATATTAATAAGAAAAAATCCTTTTTCGGTAGAACACAGAAGTTTATTCTGCGAGAGCCACAAAAGTTTATCAATTTTTGCTTTTTTTATTAATTCATTATCAAACTCTACAAAATAATTAGTCACTCTGTCCCAATAAAACAATCCAGATTCCGTACCTATCCAAAGTTTATGATCGATATCCTCAGATATTGAAACGACACTATAAATATTATCAGGAAAATAGTGATTGTATGACCTGACTTCTACGCCATCAAATCTATTAATCCCCTCTAGCGTACCAAACCATAAGAACCCATAACTATCTTTAAATATTGTCTTTACAAAATTATTGGACAACCCATCATCAACTGATATATGACTAAATACCATTGATGTTGATTCAGCCATAATTCCCGGAGCTATAACCAATGACAAATAAACTGCCATAACTCTACACAACATCTGCTTTAAACAATATCCCATTTAAAAACAAATAATTTTTCGATTATATTAAAAAATATTTTTAATGCCATTATTTTCTAACTCACTTAGAAGTGACCAATAAGACATCTTGAAATTTTTGTCGTAACATAACGTCTTTAGACTCCAGTATATTTTAGTTTAAATTCAAACAAATAAAACCTTGTAAATAACTGTCCATTGATTCACTTTCAGTTCGTTGCTCAGTGTGAACAAACTTCCGACGGTTAAGATTTGCTCGTTCAGATCTCATCTGTCTGCTTAATCTTTCCAACTTAAGATTTTTTCCAAGCGTGGTTAATAACTCTTTTTGCTTTAACAAATGGATAGTACTACTCATAAAACGGCGATTATTGCTCAAATATAATAAAAATGTATACAATCCTGCCAGTTAAATCACCACAGCCCTAAACAACTAATTATCAACTACTGCCATTTTCTTCCTATTTAAATAATTGTTGTAAACTTCGTTGTTGCGAATGTTCTCACCCAAACCTAAAAGCATTAAAGTCTTTCGAATCCCCTGCACTCTAAAAAATAATAACAAGAATGAACTCAAATCAGGATTGTAACGTAAAGTATCATATTTTAGAAGAAAGCTAGCCGGTTCTTTTTTTTCATAAATGGAAATCGGGACTATAAATCAGACATTAACGCATAAAAAAGCCGGCAAATCAATTGATCTGTCGGCTCTTTTCTTGTATGTCAGTAAAATGGTCGGGGTGACTGGATTCGAACCAGCGGCCCCTACGTCCCGAACGTAGTGCGCTACCGGACTGCGCTACACCCCGATTTTGACGTTGCAAATTTAAAAAAATATATTCATAGAACGCATAAATGCACAAAACAATCGCACAGAAATTTCAACGGCAATGCTAATCACCAATGATGTAAATTCTTACAAAAGGAACAACTGATTTTTTTAATAATTACAGCTCACAATAAATCAATGTCAGGCTCATCGCTCGATGGCATCCGACTAATAACAGTTGCCACACAAGCATCTCCGGTCACATTAACCATGGTACGTACCATGTCGAGAATCCGGTCAACGGGTAAAATTATAGCAATCCAGGCCGGGTTGAGGCCGACCGAACTAAGAACAACCATCATCATAACCACCCCGGCTCCCGGGATTGCGGCAGACCCAATACTTGCCAAAACCGTAGTCATAAGCACGGTGAGTTGTTGGCCCAGGGTTAAATCGACCATGTGCATTTGGGCCAAAAAGACCACGGCTATGGCCTGGTACAAACTTGTGCCATCCATATTAATGGTAGCACCAATGGGCAAAACAAAACCGGTAATCTTGCGATCTACTTTAAGATTTTCTTCAACACACTCAATGGTTACCGGTAATGTAGCAGCACTACTGCTTGTAGAAAAGGCTAACATTTGAGCCGGACTGATACCACGTAAAAAACGACGAAAAGAGATGCCCTTGACCAAAACAGACATCAACGACGGGTATACAACAAATGCCATAAACAGCAAACCTCCCAGCACCGACAACGAATACCAGGTAAGGCCTTTAAAAAGCTCGAAGACCCGTGACGGCTCGTCGCCAGCCATTTCGCTGACCATGCCAGCCATTAGGGCAAAAACAAACCAGGGTGCAGCTTTCATCACCAAATCAACCATCGTAATAAACGCCTGTGTTAAGGCATCCATAACTTTATTTATCAGGGACGTTTGCTGCCTGGGTAAAAACAGCACTGCCACCCCAAAAAAGATGGCAAAAAAGATAATTTGTAACATGCTACGGTTATCCTGCAAGGCTGCAAACACATTGCCAGGGACGATCTCTTCCAAAAAAGTAAGAGGTCCATCCTGCGAAGCCCTCTGCGCGGTTTTCAGACGGGGTTGTATCTGTTCATCCGCCTCACGGCCTGAACGTTGCAAAACCTCCTGCAACAAACCGGCGTAATCGGTCTGTTTCATCAACCAACGTCCATCTTTAGGCTGAAGTCCCTCAGTTTGGAGCCACAACTCATAACTCAGACGATTTTCAATACGCAGCGTTTCGTCAATATGCTTACCGGGTTTAAAGACGTTTACAATAAGAAGTCCAAGCGAAATGGCAAAAACAGTCGTTGCCATGTAAAATAATATGGTGCGTCCCCCCAGACGTCCTAAATTACGCGGATTACCCAGCTGAATAACGCCGCCTACTATTGAAAAAAAGACCAGAGGCACAGCAATCAGCTTCAACAAATTAATAAAAATACGCCCAAATGGGGCAATCCATTGGGCCGTAAAATGTGACCATCCGAGGTAGCCGCCAACAATCGCCCAAATAATCCCAACAATTAATCCGATAATAATTTGAAGATAAAGAGGAATTTTTTTCATGAGAGGGGCTTAAACGTAAAGACCAAAATATTATTAAATCTAATCAATAATTTCACAATATAATTCTGCAAAATACCATTTTAGGACATCTAATTTCACAAAAAACAAGGCAGGCGGGCGCTCCCAAATGATGGAAAGCAAAGGTCACCCACTCTATTTGTATGATTTATTAATTAAGACGGCATCTGCGAGCACAATGGCAGCCATTGCCTCAACAATGGGAACAGCTCTGGGCACAACGCATGGATCGTGACGGCCTTTGGCCTTCATAACCGTTTCGTTGCCGTCTTTATCGACCGTCTTCTGATCCTTTGTAATAGTTGCCACCGGTTTAAAAGCCACATTAAAATAGATGTCTTCGCCATTGGCGATTCCGCCCTGTATGCCCCCCGACCGATTGGTTCTTGTTTTTATCATCCCCTTTTCGGCTGTAAACTCATCATTATGGAGCGAGCCTCTCATTTTGGCGGCATCGAATCCAGTGCCATATTCAAACCCTTTAACAGCATTGATACTAAGCATTGCATGTCCCAGAGTCGCATGAAGCTTATCGAACACTGGATCACCCAGGCCAGCCGGCGCGCCGGCCACCACACAGGTCACAATACCCCCCACCGAATCGTGATCCAAACGGACCGTATCGATATAATCAATCATTTTTTGAGCAGTTTCAGGATCGGGACAACGAACGATATTGGTTTCGGCAACCGATAGATCAAGATCGGTATAGGATTTTTCAAGTTTAAGCGTCCCCACCTGCGACACAAACGCCTGTATCGAAACGCCCATATCACGGAGCATCAGCTTAGCAATGGCACCAGCCACCACCCGGGCAATGGTCTCGCGCGCGGAAGCACGTCCCCCACCTCTATGGTCACGGAGTCCGTACTTAGCCTCATAAGTATAATCGGCATGCGATGGCCGATATAAATCCTTTAAATTACCATAATCACCTGAACGTTGATCTTTATTACGAATAAGAAACGCCAACGGCGTACCTGTGGTCTTCCCCTCAAACACCCCTGACAGAAACTCAACCTGGTCAGATTCATCGCGTGGTGTGGTTATGGCACTCTGTCCCGGACGTCGTCGATTCAGTTCTCCCTGAATAAAATTCATATCCAAAACCAAACCAGGTAATACCCCTTCAATAATACCACCTACACCAACCCCATGTGACTCGCCAAAAGAAGTCAGCTTATATAAAGTTCCAAAACTATTTCCAGCCATACAATTTCAAATTATCAGATTATAACAATTGACGCTTACGATTAATAACCAGCATAACGTCTGAGGTCAAAAATAATGTATGAATTGGTAAGAAACAAAAAGAGGGTCTTGAAAAGGAATCTTTATTCGCTATAAAATTGTAATATCGGTCTATCGATAAACAATAGCTTTATATTCAGTGTCAGCAAGAAAGCTCAAGTGCTTGATAAGAAATTTTCAAATTCAGGCTTTATAAGTCCAAAGAATGTGATTCTGCGAAAATAAATGACCATTTTTAAGACTAACATGATGCCGAATTTGAACTTCTATTGCAAGCAGGACATAGTGACTCTCCATAAAGTTGGTAGTTTGATTATAAAGTGCAAATTCAAGGCTTGCGCAGTTCGAAAAATGTGAGCTTACCGGTATAAATGATTATTTTAAGAGAGAGCGTAACGCAGAAGTTGCACTTTTATAGACGGACTCTACATAACATACAATTAATTTGAACGCATTAATATCGATAATCCATTAATACACATAATCAAAAGAGGCTGCACCAAATGGAGCAGCCTCTTTTAATATTATTAACGCCAAAAGATTAATGGCATCCGCAACTATCACCACAACCAGAATCACAACCATCGCCATGGCTGCTGCAACTGCTAGTTACAGCCACTAATTCATCTTCGGTAGCTTCACGAACAGACAAGATAGCGCCAGAAAAATGCAGATTATCGCCAGCCAAAGGGTGGTTAAAATCCATTTTGACAGCGTCATCGCTAACTTCCAGTATAATACCGTTCAAACGGTTACCATTGGCATCCTGCATGGGAACTGAATTTCCAACTGTCAACATTTCCTCATCAACAGAACCGTTTACTTCAAAAATATTTTTAGGCAAATCGACAATAGCATCTTCATTGACCTCACCGTAAGCATCCTTAGCTTTCAGTTCAAAATCAAATTTATCACCGGCCTTCATCCCATCCAGTTTCTCTTCAAACATTTCGAGCATACGTCCGGCACCAAACACAAATTCCAGCGGACTGTCGGCACTCGTTTCTTCAATCATTTCTCCCTGAGCACCATCAAGACGTAGTTGATAGGTAAGCGATACAAATTTGTTTCTTCCAATTTCCATGGTAGTATTCCTTTTAAAATTTAATGCATAAAGATGCTATAATAAACAAAACAGCACATATAAGGTTTTGGCATACGCCAGAAAGATGCAAAGAAAAGGAGAATTTAGTTCTTATCAAAAAACAACTTAAGCCCAACCGGTCATTTAACACTTTTTTTAATGGAAACAGAAGTTTCACCCAACCGATATCGGGAAACCAAGCGACAAAGCTATGGCACATTCCAAAAACACGAATTACCTAAGCTGAAATACCAACCAACTTTCAGAACTCACAAACCAAAGGAATTTCAAGTGTCAATGCTATCAACAAAACTTATTTTTCTTAATTTCGAACATTCAAACAAAAAAAATAGCAGACTGGAATCTTGAAATATGTTAAACAAGGTAATAATCATCACAGGCGCCTCATCAGGAATTGGCATGGCCTGTGCCCGGGAAATGGCCCGACGAGGAGCGCTCGTGTCATTGGGAGCACGCTCATTTGACAAATTGCAGGCACTTCAACAGGAACTAGAACAAGAAGGTCACCAGGTGGAAATAACCCGTACCGATGTCAGCCAGGAGGCCGACTGTCGACAATTGGTTGAGAACACCATAAAACGCTTTGGAAAAATCGACATTCTGATTAATAATGCCGGCCTATCAATGCGCGCCATATTCACGGAATTGGACTTATCAGTCATGAAAAGCCTCATGGATGTTAATTTTTGGGGAACAGTATATTGTACCAAATATGCGCTCCCCTATATTCTCAAAGAAAAAGGTTCGGTGGTAGGAATCTCATCCATAGCGGGGTTTATAGGATTACCCGGGCGTGCCGGTTATTCAGCCAGCAAATTTGCGATGCAGGGTTTTCTGGAAACAATACGCGTCGAAAACCGAAAACAAGGTCTTCACGTTTTGATTACAGCCCCCGGCTTTACGGCGTCTAATGTACGTAAGTCGGCCCTCACAGCCGATGGTTCGCAGCAGGGAGAAACGCCACGCGCCGAAAATAAAATGATGAGTGCCCAAGAGGTGGCGGTTCACATTTCAAAAGCCATCATTAAAAGGAAAAGAACGCTTATACTTACCTTTGCCGAAGGTAAATTCACCGTCTTCATGCATAAATGGTGGCCATCGCTTCTGGACCGGCTCAGTTATATGCACATGGCAAAGGAGCCCAATTCTCCGTTCCACTGATTCGTGAAACACAAGAATAAATTGCCTAAAACAAACCACTTCAAGGCTAAAATGAAACAATATTAAACCAGACTTCGTTTTCCGAAACATTCTGGTATAGATGAATATAAAACCACAAAAAGCAGTTGAAAATTTTTATCTTTCCAACTGCTTTTTGTGGTTTTATTTCTCTGCAACTATTATTTGTGTGGTCTTAACCAAATTCCAAACAAATTTCACAATTGCTATATCAGACGACACTAATCAAGTACCTGTCCATAAAATTGAAAACTTAAGTAAAAAAGTAAATTCACTAATGTAAATCACTCAATACAGGAGAAGCCTGACGCAAAAAATGCCCCTTCCGGCAAGCCCTATCTACAATATCAGATTTTCTTCACCCGAACAGCGTTCAAACCTTTTAAACCTTGTTCCAGTTCAAACGAAACTTTGTCGTTTTCAACGATCTCTTCAGTGAGGCTGCTCACATGAACAAAGAACTTTTCATTTGTCTCATTTTCTTTAATGAACCCATATCCTTTTTCATTATTGAAAAACTCAACTTTTCCCATTCGAATGGGGTCCACTTCTTCTTTTTCTCTTTTTGGAACGCCAAGCTCTATATCTTCAGCCTTTAATTTTTTTCTTTTTGTTGGATCCGGTGGCGTGTCAGAAAAATTTCCAAATTCATTAACATAGGTTATCATACTCTCTAGTCCTGAATTTTTGGGAAGCGCCTTACGTTCTTCTCTTTTTGCTTCTTTGTCCTGACGTTTCTTCAAACGCTTTTTCTCTTTTTCTTTCTTGTTATAAGTTTCTTGTGATTTTCCCATTAATTATTATTTTTTGTTTAATACTTGCTAATGCAACGAAGCATTGGCTTTATTCATTCATTTATTTTTGACATTCTCCACCCGGATCTGTTGCTATAATCAAATTTGCATTCGCTTCGGTTACGGTGACTGCACTTATCCTAATACCCAAAAAATCAGGACTACAAGTTAAGTTGAAAAAATATAACTTCAGCAATTTTGTCATCGTAAAATAGATTCAACCTAATCTTTTATCCGGGCTGAACATCAAAAGCCACAATCAAAGATTACGAAGATCAGTTTTCGACCTGATCTATTGACTACGATGCAGAGGTTAAAAACAATCTCAGCGCCTAACAAAAAAGCAATATTAATTTATAAAAAACATTGATTTCAGACCAGACTATCTGTCCATTATGAATTGATCACCTAACACCTAAAACTTAAATAATTAAGTCCGGATAAAAAAGGACGAGCACTTGACAATATCTTTATTGAAAGATTGTGGCATCTTGTAAACCGGAAATATTAACACCTATAACCGCCAGAGCATGGAATTGAAGTATTCTCTGGATTACGCAATTTCTTCTATTATTCAATCACAAAAATGCCATCAAGACATAAAAAACAAATTCAGCCTCAAATGTATGAAAAAATTAGATAATTACTCACTGCTTGCCATGCGTTTTCTTTAACATGATCCGGCAGAAAGCTAAAAGCCCTGACAAATTAGTCAGGGCTCAGTTCAACACCTCCGTTAACAGGTGTTATCGTTTTAAAATATCATTTTTGTATCTGCCTCAAAAATTTCCGGGCAAACATTCTGAACGACTACAATCGCCTTAAACCTTTGGTTTGATCTTTATCAGTCACTTCCATAACACTAATGGCATAACCACCACCGGGGGCGCATTTCTGCGTCAGTTTTGATTTATTACTGACCAATACCTTACGAATGCGATACGATTGCGGATTATCACGATAATGGGCATCTTTTCCATCGGCGTAGATGGTGGCCACATAAGTTTTACCGGGATTCAGAAAATCAAAGCTGATATTGGAAGTATAGCCATTTTCATCCACGGTAGTGCCAATGAACCAATTATTGGAATCTTTGGCTTTTCGTGCAATAGTGATGTAATCGCCGGGCTCGGCGGCCAGCACTTTAGTATCGTCCCAATCAACAGCCACATCTTTAATAAACTGGAAAGCATCCAGAAACATATTATAATTCTCGGGCAAATCAGCCGCCATTTGCAGCGGACTGTACATGGTAACATACAATGCCAGCTGGCGGGCAATGGTTGAACGAACCCATGAGTGATTGTCGGGATTCAGCTTACTAATATCGGTAACAAAAATACCTGGCGTATAGTCCATGGGGCCACCAATGAGTCGGGTAAACGGCAGTATGGTGGTGTGATCGGGATGACTGCCGCCAAAGGCTTCGTATTCGGTACCACGAGCCGACTCATTACCAATCAGGTTGGGATAGGTACGAGACAGACCGGTTGGGCGCACCGCCTCGTGCGCGTTAACCATAATTTTATAATCAGCGGCCTTTGTCACGGCATACAAATAATGATTAATCATCCACTGGCCATAATGATACTCGCCACGGGGAATAATATCTCCCACGTAACCACTCTTCACGGCATTATAGCCATTATCCACCATAAACTGATAAGCCTGATCCATGTGACGTTCATAGTTACGTACCGAACTCGACGTTTCGTGGTGCATCATTAATTTCACACCTTTAGAGGCGGCATAACCATTCAGCATCTTAACATCAAAATCGGGATAAGGCGTCACAAAATCAAATACATAATCTTTGGATTTACCAAACCAATCCTCCCAGCCAATGTTCCAGCCTTCCACCAGCACGGCATCAAAGCCATGGCGGGCTGCAAAATCAATGTAATACTTAACGCGTTCGTTGTTCGCAGCATGCTTTCCGTTGGGTTTCAATTTTGAATAGTCGGTCTCACCGAGCTTCACCGATGGCACATCGGCATATGCCCAACTGCTTTTACCGGTAATCATTTCCCACCAAACGCCAATATACTTAACCGGTTTAATCCAGGATGTATCTTTATATTTGGTTGGCTCGTTCAGGTTAAGCGTTATTTTGGATTCCAAAATATCTGCTGCCCGATCGCTGACGATAACTGTACGCCACGGCGAATGGCAGGGTGCCTGCATATAACACATATTGCCTATTGCATCGGGAGTTAAGTGCGATTCAAACACCAGCTTTTCATCATCCAGAATCAGATGCATGCAACTGTAATTTACCAATGCAGCTTCGTGAAGATTAATGTACAAACCATCATCACTTTTCATCATCAAAGCCGTTTGAACGCCGGTAGGCGAAAAGGAGGTTTGTGAAGCATTGCCTGTAATAGCACCATCCATTAGCCCCCTGATTTCGGTCAATTTAGAAGTTGTATAATCGTATTCCTGCGTATCATAATCCCCTGGAATCCAGAAAGCCGTATGATCGCCGGCCATCGCAAACTGAGAATGCTCTTCTTTAATCACAAAATAAGTCAGATTATCCTGTTCAGGCCATTCGTATCGAAAGCCCAACCCATCGTCGAATAAACGAAAACGAATATTCATAACACGGTTTGTTTCGGTCTGGCTCAAGGTCACTAACATTTCCTGGTAATGGTTGCGTATGGTTTTCCACTCACCCCACACCGGCTCCCATGTTTCATCAAAGGCGTCCCGTTTAACAGCCGTCACCTTAAAACCACCCATTAAATCGACGGCATCGGTTAATGACAATCCTAAACCACTCTCCTTAATCACCGCTTTACCTTTGTAGTCTAACCGATAAACGGGGCGCCCATCCTTTACATCAAAATGAAGAACCAATTCTTTGTTGGGCGATTGCAATTCTTCGGCTCGCGTAACTGATAACATGGCTAATGCACTAATAAATATTAACAATAACTTTTTCATATGTTTACAATTTGTTTTTCAGTTGTCATATGGAACTCGCCAGGATAATCATACTTCTGTGTGTGAAGCTATTCCCAGGGCTCGTTTCATAATTCTTATTTTTACGATGATTAACTGACATCATTTTAAAATGAAGCTACGACAAATGTATCAGACAACCACAAACAAAACTAAGGTATAAAGTAAAAAAGTAGTAAAAACGAAAAGACATAAAATAAGAACAGACTACATATCAGCATATTGCATAAAAAGCTTAGTAAAAACAAGCCTCAAAAAGGTAGTCTAAACAAAGTTTTAAATGCCCGGTTTAACACCAATTTTCATCACTTTTTCTTCAAAGTGTTGACGTTCGCCAGCCGCTTTATTTCTAACTCTGGTACGATAATTATAGATGGTGGAGACAGAATATCTCAAGAAATCAGCAATTTTATCACTGTCGCTGATTCCCAATCGAATAAGAGCATAAATACGAAGTTCAGTGTTAAGCAACTCGCCAGGTTTAAGCACCACCTGCTCATTGGGATTAAGTAAAGCATTAAATTCTTTCACAAAATCAGGAAACAAATGAAGGAAAGCATCATCAAAACCGTTGTAAAACTCTCGGAGTTCATCATCCACTATTTCAGAGGATTTCAATGCCTCCAGCAGGTCATCTTTAGGCCCTGCGGCCATCTTCCTCACCCAACGCCGAAAATGATCCATTTTATCGAGATAAAGAGAACATTGTTGCATGTATCTACCAATATAAGCCTCCTTGATAAAACTATTTTCGGTAATGATCTGATTTAAATCTTTGAGATTTTCATTTCGCAGACTTAATTCCCCGTTAATCATTTCCAGTCGTTCATTGGCGTTACTCAACGCTTTTCGCGCCCGGCCCAAACGTGACACCTGCCATAACACAAGGGCCACCGCCATAAACAAAATTACAGCCAGTAACGTTATCGTCATCAACTGTTTACGTAACTGCTGCTGCTGACGCTGCACCATCGCCTCATACGAATTGGCAATGATGGGGTAAATCTCTGAAATACGAATGGTTCGAAGCCGTGCGTTTCCGGCCGTGGCATCCTTCAGCGACACTTGCAGATAACGATACGCCCGTTCAATGTCGCCATGTTCAAATAAACGTTCAGCCAACCGCCACAATGAGATGTATTCTCTCACAGCGGCCCTTACATCATAAACCGATGACAAGGCCAGATAATACAACTCCATTTCACTATTGCCCAGTCCATGCCAGGCATCGGCAATGGTATAACAGACAATGGCCTTTTGATGAGTTGTACCCTGAAGATCGTTATGATCTGACAAAAGCAAATTAATTGCATCACGATACTCACCTTTAGCAATCATGGCATCAGCCTTAACCACTTTTACATCTTCACTGTACGACCCGGAAGCCAGAATAATACTATCGCGATAGTTTTGCGTTAAAGTCTGATAGCTCTTCTTTTCGCCCTGAAAAATGGAATAATCGGCCAAGGCACCATATAAAGTTCTGCAGAGATGATAATAAGCCAATTGTACCTTAGGCGTCATTGCCGGGCGGGAAACCCGCCTGAGCCATTCAACAGCCTCCAGATACATGCCTGTTGAATTATAGACCGACACCATATTTAACAGAGCCTCCTGGTACCAATCGGCCCGACCGTTAGTTTGGGCACTAGCAACCCGTTGTCGGGCGAAGTAAAAAGCCGAGTCGGTATTATAGGGTAAATATTCAAAAAACAGTTTGCCCAAAAGCAAGAAAACCGAGTCCTGAGATGTCGACTCATTCAACTCAACTTTAATAGCATCCACACGGTTTTCTTTCTCCCTAATAAACTCATTCTTCCGTAAAAGAGTAGAATCCAGTACTCGCAAAGCCGAGTCAACCGAAAACGACTGACCATCCAAACAAGCGACAGATAAAAAAAAGAATAATACAAAGGCTGACTGCTTCATAACAAGTTGCAGTTACAGTTATCAGAGGGGCATAAAAAAAAATTCACTTCATAACATAATCACGAATCATCCACACTGTCATACCAATTATTACTAAAACGATAATGGCAGCTCCGGCAATTTTATTAATCCAGTACAAACGTCTCAAATTAACGGCTGATCTGAAGAAGCCAACCACGGAAGTCAACATGAACCACCACGTTGCAGCCCCCAAAAAGACACCGGTAATAAGAATCATCTGGCCTATCAGGCCTGAAGAAGGATCAACGACCCGAAATCCGGCAAAAAAAGCAATAAAAAGAAATACTGCCAACGGATTAGAAATGGTCAGTAAAAAAGTAGATACAAAATCCTGAAAAAGGTTTCCCCTTCGTTGTCTTTGTCGTCGAAGTTGCACGGCAGGGTTGGATCGAAATATGTATACGCCCAAAAAGATAAGTATAATAGCGCCAAAAATCTGAATCCAAAGAAATTGTTCCTCAATAAAAGAAACAATATACGACAAACTAAATCCGGCAATAATAGCATAGATTGTATCAGAAAATGCAGCCCCCAGGCCCGACATAAAACCAGCCCAACGTCCCCGCTGAAGCGTACGTTGAATGCACAGCACTCCTATTGGTCCCAAAGGAACCGAGGCAGAAAACCCAACAATCATACCATCAAAGAATCCATTCCAATCCATGTGGCAAATATCTGAAAAAATCACTCTTTATAAAACACTCTAACAAAAAATAGCCCATAAAATGGACGCAAATGTTATTTTTTCCCCATAAATTTGTTAATATTAACTAATTATAGCCATTCCAAAAAATGACTTAACAATTTCTTAACATAGAATTAAACTACTGACAATATTCCGCACCCCAGATGAAAGTAAGTTTGCCGGCGACTAAATAGTGATTGTAAGAATGGAAAACATCTATCTAATTTTGGTTATAGTACTGTTTGTACTAGCCATATCCGATCTCGTGGTTGGCGTAAGCAACGATGCCGTCAACTTTCTAAACTCAGCCATTGGTTCCAAAGCTGCGCCTTTCAAAATTATAATGGCCATAGCAGCATTAGGCGTATTTATTGGCGCAACCTTTTCAGGAGGAATGATGGAAATTGCGCGGAAAAGCATGTTCAACCCAGGGTATTTCTTCTTTGAAGAGATAATGATTATTTTTCTGGCAGTAATGATTACCGATGTGGTATTACTGGATTTGTTCAACACATTTGGGCTTCCAACCTCTACCACAGTATCAATCGTTTTTGAATTATTGGGGGCTGCGGTAGGCGTGGCTATCATTAAAGCCATGAATAACCCTGAAATACCGATGAGCGATTATATTAACTCAGCCAAAGCACTGGCAATTATCTCGGGGATTCTAATCTCTGTGGTAATCTCATTTACCGTAGGAGCAGTGGTCCAGTTTGTGGCTCGTCTGATCTTTTCGTTCCGATACGAAAAAAGGATAAAATATCTGGGAGCCTTATGGGGAGGTTTCGCCATTACTGCCATCACCTACTTCATCCTGGTTAAAGGGGCCAAAGGAGCCACCTTTATGACCACCGATACCCAAAACTGGATTCATAACAACAGCCATCTCATCATTCTATACAGCTTAATAGGCTGGACCGGTCTGTTGCAAATATCTCAATGGTTATTCAAACTAAACATCCTTAAATTTACCGTTTTAGTCGGGACATTTGCTCTGGCCATGGCCTTTGCCGGTAACGATCTGGTAAATTTCATCGGCGTACCATTGGCTGGATACGAATCGTTCAAAGTTTTCATTTCAACCCCGGGCGCCACGCCGTCAACTTTTTTGATGGGATCACTATCCGACCCGGTTCAAACGAAGACATTCTTTTTACTGATCGCCGGCTTAATAATGGTATTGACACTTTGGTTTTCAAAAAAAGCCCGTAAAGTGGTAAAAACTTCCGTGGATCTCAGTCGACAGTCCGAAGGTGAAGAACGATTTGGGTCTTCCTTTTTTGCCCGTTCCATTGTTAGAAGCTCAATAGCCTTATCGACCTCAGTTAATAAAATCATTCCTGAGCCCATTAAGCGACAAATAGAAAAACAATTTGACACTTCAGGCCTCACACCGCAAAAAAAAGACTTAGATGCGCCAGCTTTTGACATGTTACGAGCCTCTGTAAACCTGGTCGTAGCCAGCATATTAATCGCCAGCGCCACCTCGTTAAAACTTCCGCTATCCACCACATACGTCACATTCATGGTTGCAATGGGAAGCTCGTTATCTGACCGAGCCTGGGGTCGCGACAGTGCCGTTTACCGTATTACAGGGGTACTTTCAGTGATTGGCGGATGGTTCTTCACAGCTTTCTCGGCCTTTACCATTGCATTTTTGGTGGCCAATGCCATTCTCTTTGGAGGCCAGTGGGCCATTGCCGGACTCCTGATACTCGCCTTTTTTATGCTGATTAGGAGTCATCTTTTCTCAAAAAAAGGTGAGACAAAAGAAATCGAAACGACTGAAATTGAAATAGAGGATATTAACGGCGTTATTCAGTCAGAAAAAGTTCTGGAAAAATGCACCATTAGCGTCACTGAAACGCTAAACAAAATCTCCCAATTATATTCAAACACGCTGACTTCATTTGAGGCCGAAGACCGCAAGTCGCTCAAAGAAATAGTAAAAGATGTGGAACAGATAAATAAAAAAACCAAAAAACTTAAAAGCAACGTATTTGCGACGGTACGCAAACTTCAGGAAGAAAGTATCGACTCCGGGCTCTACTATGTTCAGGTCCTCGATTATCTTCGCGAAACAACCCATTGCCTCTCTTTCATCACAAACCCATGCTTCGAGCATCTTGATAACAATCACAGAGTATTTACCGAAGAGCAGTTTGAAGATCTTAATCTACTACAAATCAAGGTTAAATCAATCATAGTAAAAAGTATCCAGATCATAAACAAAAAGAACTTTAGTGAATCAAATAAGATTTTTGAAGATCAGGCAGCACTGCTTGAGCAAATAAAAAGCTTCAGAAAAGGACAATTAAAAAGGATCAAAAAAGATCGTGCCGGGACCAAAATAAGTATGCTTTACTTAAATGTATTGCACGAAACCCAAAATATGATGTTACATTTAGTAAATCTGTTAAAAGCGCAACGAGATTTTGTAACATTCTTAAAAAAATAACCATTTTCGGGCATTGCTTCCACACAAAGCAATGCCCGTTTTATCATACACACAGGAAATGAAACGTGCCAAAGCCATGCTTTTATTGGCGGGCAGCTTGACTATGACAATGCTGACTGCTCAAACAAAATCAGAACCGGACAAAGGGCGCTTTTACGCCACCATCTTTTCGGAATTTAACACCACACTGGAGGGAGAAGAACAACAAACAGCTTTTGAAGTTAAAAGAGCCTACATCGGCTATTTTAAGGAGCTTCAGGATGGTTTTTCGGCCGAGGTAAAACTTGACATCGGATCGCCTGACGATGTATCCTCCTACTCATTGCTAAGGCGGTTTGGGTATTTTAAAACAGCCGCCCTCTATTACGATTACCACAACCTAAAACTGGCATTCGGACTCATTGACGCCCTACAATTCAAAGTAAGTGAATCATTCTGGAACAAACGGTATATTATCAAATCGTTCATGGATGAATACAAATTTGGTCCCAGTGCCGATATAGGTTTTAAAGCCATCTATAATTTAAACAAATACAGTTTCGACTTTGCCGTATATAATGGAGAAGGCTATTCAAGTCTTCAAAACGATAATACATTCAAAGCGGCAATGGGAGTAACAGCTAAGCCTTTCAATGGATTTACAACCCGAATATATGGAGACTATGCCTCAAAAGAAATTACTCAAAGTACGCTGTCGGTCTTTGCGGGTCAAAAATTGAACCGCTTGTTGTTGGGAGCAGAATACAATTACCAATTTAATAGAGACTTTTTGGCGGATTATAACCTATATGGCTATAGCGTATTTGGGCAAATAGATATTAGCAAAAAATTCAATATTTTGGGTCGTTACGACTATATCACATCCAACATTCTTGACGGTTCAGATATACCATGGAATTTGGCCAGCAACGGATCGGCAGTCATTGCCGGACTGGAATATAAAGCCAGTAAGCAGGTGCGTCTGTCGGCCAATTATTACACCTGGATTCCCGAAGCGGTCAACAGCGAAACAGAATCATCGCTTCATATCAACGTGGAAGTAAAGTTTTAACAACATGCAATTGACTCAATAAAACGTTCAATTTTCAACATACGAGCAGACAGGCAACTTCATCCTATTTTAACATTAAAAAAGTGACGTCTATGAAATATTTACTTCGGTACTCACGTTTGGTTATAATCGTTGCAATAGTCTTTTACGGTTGTACAAAATCAGACTATTACCTGAGCGACGGATATATCAGAATAACAGACGACGGACAGGGTACCGGCACCACCTCGTGGACAGCGAATCAAAAGTATCTGATTGAAGGCAAGGTTTATGTAAATGATGGACAGACACTGACAATAGAAGCTGGAACTGTAATACATGCCAAAACCGGTCAGGGAGAAAATGCCAGTGCATTGATCGTTGCCCGCGGAGGCAAAATCATGGCCAATGGCACCAAAGAACAACCCATCATTTTCACGGTTGAGGGCGATGATCTGGAAGGATCAGTCCCCCTTGAAACAAGCGGTCTTTGGGGAGGTGTCATCATACTGGGTAACGCCCCCGTTAACACGGAAGAAAATGAAAATCAAATTGAAGGCATCCCTGTGGGCGAACCCCGCGCCACATACGGAGGACCCGATACCGAAGATAACTCAGGCATCTTCAGATATGTATCCATTCGGCATTCAGGCACGCGCCTGAGTCCTGATAACGAAATAAACGGACTCACACTTGGCGGTGTAGGTAATAAGACCATTGTTGAATACATTGAAGTCATTTCATCGCGCGACGATGGCATCGAAATATTTGGAGGGACAGTAAATCCGCGCTATATGGTATGCGCATTTTGCGGGGATGATGCATTTGACTTCGATCTGGGGTATACTGGAAATGTTCAGTTTATCGTCGGATTGGAGTCCGAAACAATAGGCGACCTGCTAATTGAACTAAGTGATCAAAAGGGATTTCCCCAAACGCGTCCCACCATTGCTAATGGCACATTCATTGGCCGGGGCGCAGGAGAAAACGGACAAATAGTACGCTTCGACAACAGCGCCGCCGGAACAATTATTAATTCAATTTTTGTGGAATCACGCGAAGGGGTAAAAATTGAATACAGCGGCGACCAACTGGACTCCTACCAACAATATCTTTCGGGATGGCTGCAACTCAACAACAATGTATTTTACAATATCAGCGATAATAATAGCACATCAGTATTTGAGGTCTACACCAAAACAGGACTTGACATCAGAAACGAAAACACCTCCTTTAGCCAGCATTTTCAGGACGGCTTAAATGAAATTACCGATGCAGGCCTAACCTCGTCCCCATGGAAATTAGAGCCAAACGAAGCCATACATCAGAATCTGGCACCGACAAAAAATGGAATTGAAGAAGTATCGTTTAAAGGGGCAATATCGCCATTAAATAACTGGCTGTTGGGTTGGACCTTATTAGATCAGGCGGGATTACTCGATTAAAATTTGCTTCATTTTAGAGTCTGTTGGCAGCGTCCAACTCCTGCCGTTAGGCTTGCTCTCCAACCGACCATTTACTTTAGAATCGCACATTTTGCGGACTGCTGGAGTCGTGGGACTGAACTTATTTTCAAGCTCCACCGCCCCACTTTATGAACGGAATTTATTTAGTAATCAAATTAATATCGTTCAGCAGTTTTTCACGAAAAGATTTCCCAACAGGAATGGATTTAATCCCATTTTCAGTGACCAAAATCAAACAATTATCCTCAATTGATTTTACGCGACTAAAATTGACAATAAAAGAGCGGTGAACCCTCATAAATCGATCAGAAGGCAACTTCTCAAGCAACGATTTCATGGTGAAATGAATGGTGTACTTATCTTTAAAAGTATTAAGCACCACATAATTCTCCATCGCCTCTGCCCATAAAATATCATCGTACTTTAACCGAACCAGAGAGGAGTTATTTTTAATAAATATTTCGGTGCTCTGTTTCACTGGATTTTCCTTCTTCTCAAATCGCTCGCGAACACGTGATATAGCCTTCATAAAACGGCCATAATGCACCGGTTTCAACAAATAATCTGTCACATCATACTCGTAGGATTCCAGCGCATATTTTTCTTGCGAAGAATAAATAATAACCTGAGGAATAACATTAAGAGCCTTTAGAAATTCAATTCCCGACATCTCAGGCATTTCAATATCCAGAAATATGAGCTGCACAGGTTGACTTAAAGGGCTGTTAAGAATACTCAGCGCCTCAACAGCCGAACTAAAAGTCCCCTTCAGCTCTAAAGCTTCAGTACGCTCAACAAATTCCTGTATTATCTTAACAGATAACTTATCGTCATCAACAATAATGCAATTCATACACACATATTTTAGTCAAAAATATAAAATTATGCACAAGAAACCTGACCAACGACCTTTTTTTTAGTACGAACATCCAAATTTTGTTGATAAACGTCACCAAAAACATTTTACAATTGAGGCCGTAATTGAACATAAAAAACTGAAACTAAAAAATTAACGTTCTAAACGCATCTTAAAAAAACGTTCTTCAATCAGTGAGATATGTGGTATGCTTTTCCTAAGCCATTCGAGAAATAAATTCTGTTTTTGATCATAATTCAATTGCCAATCGATATCAGAAAGATGTAAACGGGCCGTCACACTTTGCAACAAAACAGCCACAGAAA
Source organism: Geofilum sp. OHC36d9 (assembly GCF_052400685.1). NCBI lineage: Bacteria > Pseudomonadati > Bacteroidota > Bacteroidia > Marinilabiliales > Marinilabiliaceae > Geofilum > Geofilum sp. OHC36d9. The sequence goes on along the minus strand of NZ_JBQTGJ010000019.1, from coordinate 19,170 downwards.
CCGATAAATTTAAACTTTCGGTAAAACCCACCATAGGTATGGTGATAAACTCATCAGCCAGACTTTCAACGACAGATGATATCCCTGTGAGCTCAGTCCCAAAAACAAAGGCGGCGGGTCCTTTTGAAATATCAAATTGCGACAACGACGGCGCCTCTTTATGTGGAGTTGTTGCCACAATTCGGTAACCAGCTTCTTTTAACGTGGCAATGGCAGTTTCACTATTATTGCTGAAGGTACTGTAACGTTTTAAATGCAACCATTTTGACGCGCCCATAGCTACTTTTCGGTTAACAGCATAATTATCGGCATCGTCGACCAAATGAACCGTTTGAACACCAAAACAATCGCAGCTACGCAGGACCGCACTGGCATTATGCGGATGAACAATATTCTCAAGCATAACTGTAAAGTAGTTTGTGCGTCCCTCAATGACACGCTCAAACGTTTTCAGTCGTTCATCCAACTTAAAGGCTTTTAAATGATTTATCAGCTGCTGACGCTCGATGGAAGGAAGGCTTTCAATTTCGCGCAATCGATTCATAAACTGTCACTTAACCAATAACAACAAATCGTTAAAAAACAATAAATTTCAAGTAAAACCTGCTCAAAAAACATAAAAAAAGAGAGTCCTCAACGAAGCCTCTCCTTTTTCTTTTAAAGTGATTACTAATTAACTGAGTCAGTCAATTCGCTACCAGCCTTAAATTTAATAACCTTTTTAGCAGGAATGCTAATTTCTTTACCGGTTTGAGGGTTTCTACCAGTTCTGGCACTTCTTGCAGAAACTGCGAAAGACCCAAATCCTACCAAAGAAACGCGATCGCCACCCTTAAGAGCGTCGCCGGTTACTTTTAAGAAAGCATCCAGTGCTTTTTTTGCATCAGCCTTGGTCAATCCTGAATCCCCGGCGATTGCATCAATTAATTGAGCTTTGTTCATAATAGTAATTAAATTTTAGGGTTAAAAACTAGGTTTTTAAACTTACTATGACAAATATAGAGTATTTCTAATGGCTTCCAAATTTCAGAACAAAAAAATTGCACTGAAACCCCTAATTTTTCTAGAAAAGAGACTTTTATCAGCTTCTAAGTAACCAGAATAGTACGAAAACGGACACTTTTTTATAACCTGAAAACATTGGGGTCAGATTAATTTTATATTCCCCTGAAAACCCCTGCCACAGGTAAGAAAGCATCCCTTTTAAGAATTTCATCCGCAAATAATTTATCCTTTTGTAGTCGTATTAAATCAAAATATCCAATTTATATTGATATAAGGCTTTTCTGCAAACATATTTATTTTGAAGCTTTGAAAATGTAAGGTTACTTGTGTAAACGTACATTTCCATTGCAAAATTAAGGCAGAAGTTGAACTTTACAGACAAACGCTAATTTGTAGCGCCATCAGTGGGTGCTTCATCCACAGTAAGTTCATTTCTGACCATTCTATTAATATATTGTTGAATAAACGCTTTCATGGTTTTAACGGCCGTTGCGTCAGGAGTGCCATTCTTTTTAAGATTATGCGATAAAAACGGATCTTTTTTATAATTATAAAAAGCCTGGATATTGTCGCCATCAAAATAATACACCGAATCACCCTTCATAAACTGATAGCTTTCGTTGGAATAATTCAACACAAAAGATTGACTGTCGGGCTTCAACAAATCATTACCGAAAGCCACGAACCCCTTAGGATAACCAATCAAATGCATCAGAGTGGGTAATATGTCAATCTGTTGTGCCAGTCGGTTATTAACCCCCTTTAACTGCAAACCCGGGGCATAAAAAACCAATGGTATGGCAAACCCATTAATATTGGTCTTATACTCGGGAAAATGCGACGGAACACTATGATCTGCCGTGAGAATAAATAAAGTATTTTTATACCATTCTGTTTTCGAAGCGGTCTCAAAAAAACGACGTAAGGCCATATCTGTGTAACCTACACATTGGTGAATAGGCAAGGTTCCTTTTGGGAAAACACCATTATATTTCTCCGGCACTTGAAACGGATGATGTGACGAGACGGAAAACAGGGCCGTCGCGAAAGGTTCTTTAAAAGTAGTGATGGTATTGGCATAAAACTGAAAAAATGGTTCATCCCAAATCCCCCAAACACCATCAAAGTCATCATTATTATTATACTCATCTTTTCCATAGTAAGCGTCAAACCCGGCCATTTTGGCAAAAGCATCAAAGCCCATCGATCCATTGGGAGCTCCATGAAAAAAGGCTGTATGATAACCCATCTCATTGAGCATTGTGCCAAATCCATTAATACGATTGGATGAATATTCAGACAAAACAAAAGGTTGTACCAATGCTGGCAGCGAGGCCAGAACAGATGGCATGGCATCGATTGATTTACGCCCATTGGCAAAGGCATTGGGAAAAACCAGGGACTGTTGCATCAACGAGTCCAAAAACGGGGTATAACCTTTATAATGGCCACCATCGAGGGTCGGATTAAGCCACCCCGAATTTTCTCTGTTAAAACTCTCAAGAATAAAGACAACCACATTCATTGGTTTCTTAACAACTGAGTCAGGCGCCTGATAAACGGGCGTAAAAACAGATTCAATCTGGTCGTCCGGCAAAAAATGAACAGGCTTAAAAGTCGTTTTACCGATGGTACGTAAAATACTAAACGGCGTATTAATCACCAATGCCATCTCTTCGGGCGCGTCAACGAATTTACCGGCATTGCTCATTGTTATAGGCCGAGTGCTATGACGATATCCGCCGCGCATTCCCACAATTGTCAGGCCTGAAAAAAGGGTCAAAAAAACCAAAGCCAACGGTGTGTACCACCACCCACGGGCAACAGAAAAAGGCTTAGATTTTAAACGGCCATACGACCAGACCATCAGTGCAACAATTGCGACCCAAAATAATGTGGCGTACCAGTAATCAATAAGAAACCGCCCCCATAACTGCAACATATTATCTTCATTCTTAAAAGCATCAAAAACACTAAAAGTGGTACGCTTTAAGGTAAACCGGTAATAAATAAAATCGCTTACATTGGCAGCCAAACCGGCGCCATTAATGATAAAAAAGATCCATTTAAGCAACTGTCGGTAACCCGACCGGAACTTAAACCTAAAAGGGAGTAAAAACAAAAATAAATACAGGCTGTTTAAATATAATAAAGCGCTGATATCAAACATTAATCCCCCCCACATTATGTGCATGAAGTCAGGAAAGTTAACATTCGTAAAAAAACCGGTATTAAAAACATAAAACCCCAGGCGGCACAAAGAATAAATCAGCATCATTAAGCCAATTCTATAAATCAGTACCAGATATTCATTCGCTTCAATTCGTTTCATTCGTTGATAATTTGTTTTAAAGTTGAAATGACAGGTTAAAATAATAAAACAATAGTGATAGCAACCATGCTTATTTCATCATAAATTAGAGGTAGTACTTGCAAAAGTCCAATTTTTGCGTTTTCAACAATCGTACCCAAAAAAGAACCCGTCTCAATAATATACACGGAAACTCACAAAAATAAGAAAACCCGTGAGCAAAGTAGCCCACGGGAAGTAATATTATTCTAACAGTCCTAAATTTATACTAAATGAATATTATTGACACGACATTTCTGCCGCATTTTTTCGGGCCAGATACTTGCCTGAATTTCACCAATATGGGCTTTGTGCAAAAAGTACATACACAAACGAGACTGCCCTATGCCGCCGCCTATACTGTCGGTAAGCTCCCCCTTCAGCAGACGCTGATGAAACATTAAACTCTCTTTGTATTCCTGATTTCTGATGGCCAGCTGTTGTTTAAGAATTTCTGCATTCACACGAATGCCCATGGACGAAATTTCGAAAGCCCGTCGCAAAACAGGATTCCACAAAAGAATATCACCATTAAGACCTTTTCGGCCATTTCCGGTGGGCGTACTCCAATCGTCATAATCGGGAGCCCTGCCATCATGAGGTTCGCCATTGGTCAAATCCCCCCCGATACCGATCAAAAAAACGGCACCATATTTTTTTGTCACAGCGTCTTCCCTCTCCTTAGCCTTCAGATTAGGATACATTTCATACAGCTCCTCCGTATGAATAAAAGTTATATGATCGGGAAGAATAGGTCGTAGTTGTGGATATTTTTCATAAACCACAAACTCAACACGTTTCATCACTTCAAAGATACGCGAAACCACGCCTTTCAAATAATCCAGATTTCGGTCGCGTTCGGTTATATGGCGCTCCCAATCCCACTGATCGACATATATTGAATGGGTATTATCAAGATCTTCGTCCGGGCGAATGGCATTCATATCAGTATAAATGCCATAACCAGGTTCAATATCATAATCGGCCAACATCATGCGCTTCCATTTCGCCAGACTATGAACCACTTCAACTTCGCGATCATCTAATCCACGTACAGGAAAAGTTACAGGTCGTTCAATTCCGTTTAAATCATCATTGACACCAGTTCCCTTCAAAACAAACAAAGGGGCCGTAACCCGACGTAACCGAAGTTCGGCAGATAAAAATGTCTGAAACGAATCTTTAATTATAGTGATGGCATGCTCTGTCTGCTTCAAATCAAGTAACGACTTGTATTCTTTAGGTATATAGAGTAAATCTTCCATTCTGTTAAAATTGACAAATGATGTATATTAAAAGCAGATCAAAAGTAGGTCTCTTTTGTTTCAATTCAAAATTAAAAACAGACAAAACTATATAATCTATAACAAATAATAACAAATTTCGCACACTTTTAAAATAGAGTTATGATTTCATTATTACCTTTTTAAATAAGGAGACAATGTCAAATCCCATTAATATCATTACGCGCGCTCTCAAAAGAACCACTCATATCAAAAAGCTCCCAGTTTTAGCGCGGAGCCCCCAGGTTTTGAACATTTCAGCGCAAACTACTTAGAGTCTGTCTATAAAGTCCAACTTCTGCGTTACGCTTGCTCTCAAAATGGTCATTTACGGGAGTAAACTCACATTTTTCGAGCTGCGCAAGCCTTGAATTTGAACTTGATAGCTCAAACTCCCGACTTTATGGACAGGCACTACTTACTGTATTAAACGAACATGAGAATAATTCCTCATAAAAGAAATGCCTATTGCCTCTGGTTTCATTTGGCTAATAAAAATAAATTATATTTGAGTCCACTTTTAATAAAAAACAGGTCATGACGCGAATTTCTAAATACGTCTTTCTAATTCTCCTGGTCGCTCTTAGCACCTTTATTGTATCGTGCATTCAAACAGCCAAAAAAGCACAACCAACAGCCGCCATTCATGAAGGGACCATCGAATATAGCATACTATGGCCTGCAAAAATAAAAAATGAAAGCATTTCATTTTTTCTACCCAAACAACTAACCATGAAGTTTAACCGCAACAACCAGGCCTTCAGCCTAAGCGGGGCCATGGATTTATATACCATTAACCTCTTCCGTTCTGACAAGAGCGACACCATTTATACATTTATTGATTTAAATGTGCAAAAACAATACACGATGTCATCGGCAAAATCATTACAAAGATGGCTGAATCCCAATGATGACATGGGCATTGAAATAGACCGGGACACGCTGCGATACATCCAGGAAATGCAATGCCACAAAGCGATTCTTTTCAATAAAATCGAAAAAACAACAATAGCCACAATTTGGTTTACTGAAGAAATAGATGCCGGCAATCTCAATAAATACACTCCATTTAAAGAGCTCCCGGGCATTATGATGGAAATGATACCAGCATCTGGCAATAACAATCTTTTGGGACTTAAAGCAGTAAAAATCAGCAATAAAGCCATTCCTGAAAACTCTTTTATCCCCCCTATTCAAAACTATAACTACATCAGCGAACAAGAAATTGTAAATATGATTAGCAACCTCATTATTAGCAACCAGCAAATACGCTGATTCATTAACCGGCTATAGTTAACAAAAGACAGATACGGAAAGACACACACCTCTGCTATATTAAACCATGCGCCCATCTCCCCTGTTGCCGTATCCATTGTTCTCACTGCTATGGAAAAATTCTCATCGTCCAAGAACAGGATTTCACATAAGCATTACTGGTAATAATTACTCATTTCATCACGGATAGCCGCAATGGCACTTCTAAAGATTTGAATTAATTCGCCACCACTGTTTTCAATGATCAGACGTCCCAGTTCTAAAGCCGGAGCTTTAGGGTCAAGACCCGCTGCCGTACTGTTAATCAGGCGAACCAAGGCCTCACGGGCTGATTTAATCTTCTCCCATGTTGAAGCATTCACATAAACCTGCATGGCCATATTATGATCGAACTCATTCCTGATAACCCGCAAAAGATGCTGATGAAAAGATACACCTGATAAATCGTGACGCTGCTCACGCAAAATTAACGCTTCCGGTGATAATCGTTCCAACAGAAGCGTCAACCGCTCATATGCCTGCAGACGATGTTTCATCAATTCAACGCCGTCCTTATAACGTATTTCCAATTGCCGTCGTCGGGTTTCCTGTCGCAAAAAAAATGAAACCAACAACAGTGTAAAAACCATGATGGCCAGAAGAGCCAGAACAAACATCGTATAATCCGTCATCGTTAAAAAGTTAACTGGTCAAAATCAATTTCTTCCTGACGCGATTCACTCAAACGGGTATCCTGACAGCGCATGGTGCGTCCCGGAAATTTCTTAATGAGGTTATAATTATGAGTAGCCATAATAACGGTCTTCCCGTCTTTACAAATTTTATGCAGTAGTTTCATCAGGTCATCCGAAGTATCAGGATCCAGATTACCGGTAGGCTCATCCGCCAAAATCAATTCCGGTTTATTAAGCAAAGCACGGGCAATACCTATTCGTTGCTGCTCGCCACCCGACAACTGATGCGGCATCTTATAACCTTTATGAACCATATCAACAACAGAAAGCACCTCCCTGATACGGTGATCCATTTCCTGCTTATTCTTCCAGCCAGTGGCTTTAAGTACAAATAATAAATTATCGTACACATTACGGTCAATCAACAGCTGAAAATCCTGAAAAACGATGCCCATTCTACGCCGCAGCCAGGGTATCTCACGTGTTTTAACAGTATTGAGCTTGTAGCCAACGGCAAATCCGTCTCCTTCGCGAAGCGGTATTTCCCCGTAAAGTGTTTTCATAAGACTCGATTTACCGCTTCCAACACGTCCGATAAGATAAACAAATTCACCCGGTCGAACTGCCAGATTCACATCACGCAGAATAATATGTTCTTCCTGCCTAATTAACGAATTTTCCAACTCAACAACATTTCCGTTTGTGTTGACCGCCGATACGGGTTGCTTAGCCATAATTAAATTTTTAAATGCTAAAGATATAAAATATCATTAACTGAGTTCTTCCAAAACCACTTTAATCCTGTCCATGGCCTTAGCCAGCTCTTCATCGGACGCGGCGTATGAAATTCGCAAACACGCAGGTTCACCAAAGGCATCGCCGGCCACGGTAGCCACCATCGCCTTATCAAGCAGATACATACTAAGGTCTTTTGCATTTTGAATTACCACCTGACCATCCGACCGACCAAAATAATAACTAACATCGGGAAACAGATAAAAAGCACCTTCTGGCTTTACAATCCTGAAACCGGGGATATGCGCGGCTTTTTTCATGATCAGGTTCCGCCGCCGCTTAAAGGCATCGCGCATAGCAAGCGACGGGTCCAGCGAACCTTTATAGGCCGCCAGCGCTGCCATCTGAGAAATACTGCTGGCACCTGAAGTATACTGACTTTGAACTTTAACACAAGCCGCCGCGATATCAGGTGTAGAAGCCGAAAAACCAATACGCCATCCGGTCATGGCATACCCTTTAGAAACCCCATTGATAATCACGACTCTGTTTTTCATGCCGGGTAAACCGGCAATACTTGCATGGCAGCCGCCAAAAGATATTAATTCGTAAATCTCATCCGAAACAACAGTCACATGCGGATAACGCTGAAGCACTGAAGCCAGCTCCATAAGCTCATCCTTAGTGTAAACCACACCCGAAGGGTTTGACGGGCTGTTGAGAAGAAGCACACGCGTTTGCGGCGTAATGGCTTCCTCCAACTGAAGAGCAGTCATCTTAAAATTTTGTTCGAAAAAAGTTTTAACGATTACACTTTCACCTTGCGCCAACTTAACCATCTCTATATAAGTAGCCCAGTAAGGTGTCGGAATAATAACCTCGTCACCCGGGTTAACAAGGCTTAGTATAACGTTGGCTAAAGCCTGTTTTGCACCATTGGATATCACAATTTGTGAAGGCTCAAACGCGAGTCCGTTTTCTCTCTTTAGTTTCTCAGCTATGGCCTGTTTCAACACGGCATACCCTCCTATGGGAGGATAATGTGAATAATCGTGTTTAACAGCCTCAATGGCCGCCTCCTTAATATGTTCAGGCGTAGAAAAATCGGGCTCGCCCAAACTTAAATTAATAATATCCCTTCCCTGGGCCCGCAGTTCACTGCTTCGTTGCGACATTAATGCCATCTCAGGCTCAGAAAGATTCTGTATCCGCTGAGAAATATGGTACATACACGTTATTTTAACGCACAAATGTAAAAAAATATTCAGCAATCCGCGTGCACGCAATTGTCCAAAATATTCGAGATCCCACCAATTGACCATTTACAGCGTGAGGTATGTTTTAAAACAATCTTTTTTAAGCGTTTATTAATGGGAAGACTATTAAATAAGTTTTACTTTTGGACAAATTATTTAAAATACACACTAATTCTAAAGGCATGAAACCAACTCATATCGAACACATTGGTATTGCAGTAAAAAATCTGGATGAAGCCATCCCATTTTACGAAGAAGTATTTGGACTGAAATGTTACAACGTTGAAGAAGTGACCGACCAAAAAGTAAAAACAGCGTTCTTCAAAGTTGGACAGACCAAAATTGAACTACTGGAATCAACAGATCCCGAAGGCCCCATCGGAAAATTTATTGAGAAAAAAGGAGAAGGCATTCACCACATGGCTTTTGCTGTTGAAAATATTAATGAGCAACTACAGGCTGCCGAAGCCAAAGGCGTTAGATTAATTGATAAAACATCCCGCAAAGGTGCAGAAGGCTTAAGCATCGGTTTTCTGCATCCAAAATCAACTTTCGGGGTTCTTACCGAATTGTGTGAACATCCTAAATAAAGTCTGTTTATAAAGTACAACTTATGCGTTATGCCCGACAGTATACCTACACTTTGAGAGCAACGCAAGCCTAAAATTTGGACTTTATATTTCAAACGCTAGAATTTATGGACAAACACTAAATCGTGTCAGCAAGGAAACATCATTATTTTGTTACGCTCACTTTAAAAATGCTAATTTACAAAGGCAAACTCACATTTTCCGAGCTTATAAAATTTTGAATTAAAACTTCCTTGCCTCAGACTCCTGACTTTATGAACAGGCATTAAATAGTAGTATTAATTTTTTTACTAAAACACAAATATGTCAAATCAAGATAAAATTAAGAAGCTGATTGACCTGAGAACCGAAGCCAAACTAGGCGGCGGTGAAAAACGAATCGAATCGCAACATGCTAAAGGCAAGTTAACAGCCCGTGAGCGTATTGAAATCCTTTTGGATGAAGGCAGTTTTGAAGAATTCGATATGTTTGTCACACACCGCTGCACCAATTTTGGCATGGAAAAAACCAAATTTATGGGCGATGGTGTTGTAACCGGTCATGGCACCATTGATGGACGTGTTGTCTATGTATTCTCGCAGGATTTCACTGTTTTTGGCGGCTCTTTATCTGAAACATTTGCACAAAAAATTTGCAAAGTGATGGATATGGCCATGAAAGTCGGAGCGCCGGTTATTGGCATCAACGACAGCGGTGGCGCCCGTATTCAGGAAGGCGTTACATCATTGGCCGGCTATGCCGAAATTTTCCAGCGTAACATCATGGCGTCAGGCGTCATACCGCAGATATCTGCAATTTTTGGCCCTTGTGCCGGTGGTGCTGTATACTCTCCGGCCCTCACCGACTTCATCATGATGACCGAACAATCAAGTTATATGTTTGTAACCGGTCCTAAAGTGGTAAAAACCGTTACCGGCGAAACCATAACCACCGAAGACCTTGGCGGTGCCAATATCCATGCGTCAAAATCAGGCGTATCACATTTCAAAGTAGACAACGAAGAAGAAGGCTTGCTGCTTATTCGCAAACTGATGTCGTATCTTCCTCAGAATAATCTGGAAGAACCGCCATTGATGGAATGCAATGATCCCATTGACCGCGTAGACGACGGCTTGAACGCCATCATTCCTGACAATCCGAACCAGCCTTATGACATGAAAGAGGTGATTTACTCCATCTCCGACGACGGCGAGTTTCTGGAAGTTCATCGCAATTATGCCAAAAATATTATTGTCGGATTCTGCCGTATGGGCGGTGCATCGGTAGGCGTTGTAGCCAACCAGCCCAGTTTCCTGGCGGGTGTACTCGATACTGAAGCATCCCGCAAAGCAGCCCGCTTTGTTCGCTTCTGCGATGCCTTCAACATACCGATTTTAACACTGGTTGACGTTCCCGGCTTTTTACCCGGCAGCGGACAGGAATATGCCGGTATCATCACCCATGGCGCCAAACTGATGTTTGCCTATGGAGAAGCCACGGTTCCAAAAGTAACAATCACACTACGCAAATCTTACGGTGGTGCGCACGACGTAATGAGTTGTAAACAACTGCGCGGCGATCTGAACTACGCCTGGCCAACAGCCGAAATTGCTGTTATGGGAGCTTCCGGCGCCATAGAAGTGTTGGAAGGACGAGCCATGGCCAAAATCGAAAACGAAGAAGAAAAAGCCAAACTCGTTGCTACCAAAGAAGAGGAATACAAAGAAAAATTTGCCAATCCATACCAGGCAGCCTCTTACGGGTATATCGACGATGTAATTGAGCCACGTAATACGCGTTTTAGAATTATTCGCGGATTACAAAGTCTTCAGACCAAGAAACTGGTTAATCCTCCCAAGAAACACAGTAATATTCCATTATAATTCCTATCAGTAAAGAATATGATAAACTTTTTAAGTACAACCCCCGTCAACTGGTCACTCATTTGGGTGATCACGGCGGTGGGGTATTTGGTGGTATTTTTTGCATTGGTGATCCTCATCTTTGTTTATAAATTTTTACCCATAATACTCAAGATACAAACGCGTCCAAAGAGGAAAAAGACAGGTGATCAGACCGACACCGGGACAAACGACGGCTCTTATATTTCAGGCGAAGTGAACGCTGCCATTGGAATGGCGTTGGTGCTTTATTTCAATGAACAGCACGACGAAGAGAGCCACATTATCACCATAAAAAGAGTGGCGCGTACTTATTCACCCTGGAGTTCCAAAATTTATGGAACATCCGCTAATGTTTTACCATCGGGCCGACGTTAAACGAAATCGGTTAACGTTATAATCTGATTTAATCTCAAATTATCGACCAATGAAGAAATACAGTTTTTCCATCAACGGAAACAAATATGAAGTGGATTTCAAAGACATGGAAGACAACGTCGCTTCCATAGAGGTCAATGGCACCCCTTATCAAGTTGAAATTCATCAGGAAGTAAAAAAAGTTAAGACACCCAAACTGGTGCGTCAAGAGGTAAAAAATAAACCGGGCGAAGGCAACATACAGAAAAAAGCATCAGCAGGCGGTTATACCGTTGAAGCACCACTGCCGGGCTCCATCTTTAAGATGCTTGTACGCGAAGGCGACACCGTAAAAAAAGGTGATGTACTACTTATTATGGAAGCCATGAAAATGGAAAATAACGTCATGGCCGAAAAAGATGGCGTCGTACAAAACATCAAAGTTCGAGAAGGTGATGCTGTACTACAAAACGACCCATTACTGGTCATCGCATAACGAAAAACAGATGTGAAACCATTGGAGTAAATTAACTTCATCGAAAAATTTTAAACGTGAGAAAATTTGTAACTGTTTACGCGGTACTGGGCATCCTGTTTATGGCTTCCTTTCTGTTTGGTAATGATGCCACAGCCCAGACTATTCTGACAGGAGACGTAGAAGGAGGAAGTGCACTTCTGAGAGGCCTGAAATCGTTTTGGCGATTCACCGGATTTGCCAACATTGCCATAGGTAATATAATCATGATTTTCGCCGGGTTATTCTTCATATTCCTGGGTATTAAATATAACTACGAGCCCCTTTTACTGGTCCCAATAGGTACCGGTATCATCATCGGTAACATCCCGTTTATCGATCAGGCCATGGGAGTTCAACTGGGCATGTGGGGTGAAAATAATACCGGCTTTCAAATTGGCATTTATGAGAAAGGATCGGTTCTAAACTACCTCTATTTCGGGGTTGTCAAAGGTATTTATCCGCCGTTAATATTTTTGGGTATTGGAGCAATGACCGATTTCTCATCACTCATTTCAAACCCAAAACTAATGTTACTGGGCGCTGCGGCTCAGCTGGGAATCTTTGCCACTTTCATTGGTGCTATGGCACTGGGCTTTGAAATTCATGAAGCAGGAGCTATCTCTATTATCGGAGGTGCTGATGGGCCAACGGCTATCTTCGCCTCTTCAAAGCTGGCGCCTCATCTAATCGGTAGCATTGCTATTGCTGCATACTCATACATGGCTCTTGTGCCGGTTATTCAACCGCCGGTTATTCGTTTACTGATCAGCAAAAAAGAACGTCTTATTCGCATGAAACCACCACGGGCAGTATCCAAAACAGAAAAAATTCTGTTCCCTATTATTGGATTAATACTGACCCTGTTTATTTCACCAACGGCAATTCCATTGTTGGGGATGCTTTTCTTTGGCAACCTGCTAAAAGAAAGTGGTGTAACCGAACGATTAGCGGATACGGCACGAACCAAACTAATTGACATTGTCACAATTGTATTGGGCCTTACGGTAGGTGCCTCTACTCAGGCCAGTGTATTCCTGACCTTTGAATCAATTAATATATTTGTTTTGGGTGCTGCGTCGTTTGTGGTTGCCACGGCCGGAGGTTTAATCTTCGCCAAAGTCATGAATTTATTCCTGAGCCCTGAAAACAAAATTAACCCAATGATTGGAGCCGCCGGAGTTTCGGCGGTGCCCGACAGTGCCAGGGTGGTACAACACGAAGGTCTGAAATCAGACCCCAGCAACCACCTGTTAATGCACGCCATGGCGCCTAATGTTTCGGGAGTTATTGGCTCGGCAGTGGCTGCCGGTATCATGATCAGCTTTTTGATGTAAAACTATCTATCACAAAAGGAAAAAGACCGCTCAACAGGCGGTCTTTTTTTTTTGCATCTACTCTAACAAAAATCAGAAATAAGCTTCCGCATGAATCTGTGAGGACGAAAAACCCTTAGCCGACAAAATATCACGGGCCTCATTAATCATATTTCTGTTACCGCATAAAAAAGCATGCCTATAGGCTGTTAAATCATTTTGCATGAGCCATTGTGTCACCCGGCCGGCAAAATCGCCCTCATGCGACTGAGAAGTACAAATATGCACCTTCGGCCGATCATACGATGCCAGATCACAAACGTCAGAAATATCATGAACACCATGTACCAGGCGATAATCAAGTTTTGGATAACTGCGAATAAAACTATGATAGGGAGATATACCTGTACCCGTCGCTATAAAAAGCATTGTTGAGTCCAGCTCGTCGGGCAGGCTGAAATATCCCATAGGCGGCTCTACCATAACCTCATCGTCCGGCTTTACCTGCCGTAACAATGGCGATACAAAACCATGTGGCACCACCTCTTTAATCAACACTTCCAAAAAAGGGTCATCTTCACCGCTGTAAATAGAATACTCACGCGTGTAACCCGCATCTGCCGGACCTACATTAATGTGTTGTCCCGTCTTAAATAGAAGTCCGTTGCGCGCCATTCGTATCACAAAAACGGAAGGCGTTACATCACGAACATCCAAAACTTTATGTGGATAAGCTTCTGCCCTGTTCATTGTTATATTTTTATTCGAAAATTAATCGTTTCCGGACCAGTTAATAACGGTCTGAAAGGTTTGTTGTTTCATTAAATAATCCGCAATGATCTCTTCGATCAGGGGACGACAGCGCCCACAAGAGCCAGCCGCACCTGTACAACGGATTACTTCGGGCAACAAATAGTGCCCGCCTTTAACAACGGCTTCAATTTCCCTTTTAGAAACGCCATTGCAATTACAAACAATTTGGTTACGCATATAAACAGAATTTATACCGTGATAAACAGAAAAAAGAGGAAATAGTTGACGACACTTTAAACTTTTGTTTGCCGTTAAAAAACTGCTTTGTCAGATAAAAAGGACGTTCTATAAATAACAAAATGGGACTTAAACATCTGTACTCGTCCTTTTCATGAAAAATTGACCATCTTGAGAACGAGCGTAACGAAAAAACGGGCCTTTCTTGCTGATAAGAAGAATACATACCGGCATAAGTAATTAAAAAACGACAAAAAATCCCCGGTTAAAAACATCCGATGAGCATAACGAGGTCGTTAACTTTATAGCCAAACACGATCGGGCGATAAAAACAAAAAACCCACCCCGGGAAGCAACAAACCAGGGAGGGTATTTTTAATCAATTGCAATACGCTTCAAATTTCTATTCTTCTGATACTGCATTGTTCTTTCTGGTTTGGCGCGAACGGGCAATGGTCATTACTTCAGCAATGGCTTCGTCCAGCTCATTGGCTGCCAAAGTATAAGCTCCACCTTCCATATCCGCCAACAGCTCTATATAACTCAATAATGGATTGATATATTTTGCCAATTCTTTTTTAGTGCTGCTGGTCAGCGGGGTGTCTTTTCCTGCTTCGGCGGTAATTTTTTGCTGACCAAGCGCCTCAAAAGCGGCATGTTTGGTTTTTAAATGCTCGTACCAGTCCGTGGCACCGATGGCCGTCATGGCGGTCATATTTTCTTCTTTATCCAGCTCAGCAAACAAGACCTTCATCAGGGCTGATTCATTCACATACCCCTCACTCCATATCGACCAACCAATTTTTTTAATGACATCTATAAGTGTATTGGCAGCCGCTTGTTTTTCCGAATCAGGATTATTAGTGAATGCCTTAACATAGTCCCGAAAGCCAATAAAGGCATCATCCTGTTCGTCGTCGGCGACACTTAACTCATGCGTATAGCTTTGAATTGTATCGCGACCAATGGCTTCCGATAAATTAGCGTTTGCACTGGTAATTAAGGGCAAAACCTTACTGCAAAACAGATCGCTACTAAGATTTTCCGTTATAATTTCTTTAATTTTTGTAGAAACAATTAAAATTTCTTCTGCACTGAGAAGGTAAAAAGATAAATTATTCATTTTATTAAATTTTGATAATTGATTAATAAAATTGATTGTTGCTTCTTAATATATCTAACTAGTAATAAGTAAACTGAAGTTCCTCTTTTTTTTCGAAATTTCAAAATAATTTATACATAGAATCAATTCAATGAGTCCGTTAGAGCGATATGTAATGAGAATGACAGGATAGAACGATTTAATAAAACCGGCATTGCAAGGAGGAATAAGATGCCGGAGTAAAAAATTTCAGTGGTTTAAATTGGCTTAACCAAGGACCAATAGAACAGACTCCAAAACCGGTTACCCCCATCCCTAAGGGCAAAAATATAAATCAAAACCCCAAATTATTTTGATTGAGAATAAACATGAATTTTTTGCCCCCTTTAACCCCGGTTCAGGAGGCTGTTATTTTTTTAACCTCAAACTGATTTTGTTTTGACTTCCTAAAAAATTTTAAGCCCCAAACGAAAATTGATTTAACGTCCTAAAAAATTTTAAGCCCCAAACTAAAATTGTTTTGACGTCTTAAAAAATTTTAAGCCCCAAACGAAAATTGATTTAACGTCCTAAAAAATTTTAAGCCCCAAACGAAAATTGTTTTGACGTCCTAAAAAATTTTAAGCCCCAAACGAAAATTGATTTGACGTCTTAAAAAATTTTAAGCCCCAAACGAAAATTGTTTTGACGTCTTAAAAAATTTTAAGCCCCAAACGAAAATTGATTTGGCTTCCTAAAAAATTTTAAGCCCCAAACTAAAATTGATTTGACGTCCTAAAAAATTTTAAGCCCCAAACTAAAATTGTTTTGACGTCTTAAAAAATTTTAAGCCCCAAACGAAAATTGTTTTGACGTCCTAAAAAATTTTAAGCCCCAAACGAAAATTGTTTTGACGTCTTAAAAAATTTTAAGCCCCAAACGAAAATTGTTTTGACGTCTTAAAAAATTTTAAGCCCCAAACGAAAATTGATTTGGCTTCCTAAAAAATTTTAAGCCCCAAACAGATTTAATTTTCGGATTCCGAAATTTTTAAGGACGGACACATAATTCCATCGGGCCCATGGCGACGAATTGGTGAACACAAATTTTCACCGATAAAATTTTCAGTGTTTTTTTTGCGTGATTTCAATCCAGCTCAGGAATTGAGATTACAAATTCATGATCTACTCATGACAGATATTCCGGAGCAGCAAGACCAATAGAAGCTAAAGACCTTAATAAATCGATATTTTGAATAGCTTCACACACAGAAGTATGATTATCCTGGCGAGTTCCATATGGCAACTGAGAGACAAAATATAATCAGATGAAACGAGACGGAGAAATCGGAAAAATATCAGGATGAACTGTCCATTGAAGCAAAAAAACATTAACAAAATGGATTTTAGCACAAAAAAAATCCGGCCATAAAAGACCGGATTTTTGGTGTTTTTGAAAAATGGACTTATTTAATAACCACTTTAATAATAATGCCATCCACACTTAACAAATATAAGCCACTGGGTAAGGCCGAAATATTGATGCTATTACTATGGCTTAAATCCTGAACCAGCACTTTTGTTCCGTCTAAGCTATAAAGACTTGCAACACCGGTGCTTCCTGTTACCGTTATGACGGTGGTAGCCGGATTGGGATAAACCGAAATTGTCTCCGCCGATAATTCGTGGGTGGCGGTAGATGGCGAAATTGTTAAGGTTCCCTCAACATAGATCAAATCGTAGTTGTTATCCGATCCACCAGAAACAGTTATCACATACTCACCGGCTTCGCTCTCTGACGTGGCCGTAGCAGAAGCTGTTGGAAACTCATCCAAATCACTTTCCGTGTCGCCGTTGACAAAGCCACTGTAAATAATATTAAATTCTGGAATTTCGGAGCCTTGTGTTATGATTTGATCATCTACTGTAACGATGAGTCCGGCCTTTGTAATGTCAAAACCTACAGATTCAAAGGTTACGTCGTAATTTGAACCGACGGACAAATCGCCCAAAGAAATGGCATACGTTCCTGCAGCTTCACCTGCTTCACGACTGAGTGATCCACTAAAGGCATCGCCTTCAATCAAAGAAGGACTTACCGTATAGGTTAATACAGGATCAACTTCACCGTAGGTTTTGCTTTGACCGGCATCAGCCGTTACTGTGATCGCTTTGGTTTTAATTTCAAAATCTGCCGATTCGAAGCTTAGATCATAATTGCTACTCAACGATAAATCGCCCTGGGTGATGGCATACATTTCTGCGCCTTCACCTGCTTCACGACTGAGTGCTCCACTAAAGGCATCGCCATCAACTAAAGAAGGGCTTACCGTGTAGGTTAATACAGGATCTGCTTCGCCGTAGGTTTTGCTTTGACCGGCATCAGCCGTTACTGTGATCGCTTTGGTTTTAATTTCAAAATCTGCCGATTCGAAGCTTAGATCATAATTGCTACTCAACGATAAATCGCCCTGCGTGATGGCATACATTCCTGCAGCTTCACCTGCTTCACGACTGAGTGATCCACTAAAGGCATCTCCATCAACTAAAGAAGGGCTTACCGTGTAGGTTAATACAGGATCTGCTTCGCCGTAGGTTTTGCTTTGACCGCCATCAGCCGTTACCGTGATCGCTTTAGGATTAATGCTGAAATCTGCGGATTCGAAGCTTAAGGCATAATTTGAACCGGCGGACAAATCGCCCAAAGTAATGGCATACGTTCCTGCAGCTTCGCCTGCTTCACGACTGAGTGCTCCACTAAAGGCATCGCCATCAACTAAAGAAGGACTTACCGTGTAGGTTAATACAGGATCAACTTCACCGTAGGTTTTGCTTTGACCGGCATCAGCCGTTACTGTGATCGCTTTGGTTTTAATTTCAAAATCTGCCGATTCAAAGCTTAAGGCGTAATTTAAACTGGCGGACAAATCGCCCAAAGTGATGGCATACGTCCCTGCAGCTTCGCCTGCTTCACGACTGAGTGCTCCACTAAAGGCATCGCCATCAATTAAAGAAGAACTTACCGTATAGGTTAATACAGGATCTGCTTCACCGTAGGTTTTGCTTTGACCGGCATCGGCCGTTACTGTGATCGCTTTAGGATTAATGCTAAAATCTGCCGATTCGAAGCTTAGATCATAATTGCTACTCAACGACAAATCGCCCAAAGTGATGGCATACATTCCTGCAGCTTCACCTGCTTCACGACTGAGTGCTCCACTAAAGGCATCTCCATCAACTAAAGAAGGGCTTACCATGTAGGTTAATACAGGATCTGCTTCGCCGTAGGTTTTGCTTTGACCGGCATCAGCCGTTACTGTGATCGCTTTGGTTTTAATTTCAAAATCTGCCGATTCAAAGCTTAAGGCGTAATTTGAACCGGCGGACAAATCGCCTTGGGTGATGGCATACATTTCTGCGTCTTCACCTGCTTCACGACTGAGTGCTCCACTAAAGGCATCGCCTTCAATCAAAGAAGGACTTACCGTATAGGTTAATACAGGATCTGATTCACCGTAGGTTTTGCTTTGACCGGCATCGGCCGTTACTGTGATCGCTTTGGTTTTAATTTCAAAATCTGCGGACTCAAAAGTTACGTCATAATTTGAACCGGCGGACAAATCGCCTTGGGTGATGGCATACATTTCTGCGTCTTCACCTGCTTCACGACTGATTGATCCACTAAAGGCATCGCCTTCAATCAAAGAAGGACTTACCGTGTAGGTTAATACAGGATCAACTTCACCGTAGGTTTTGCTTTGACCGGCATCGGCCGTTACTGTGATTGCTTTAGGATTAATGCTAAAATCTGCCGATTCGAAGCTTAGATCATAATTGCTACTCAACGATAAATCGCCCTGGGTG
>NZ_JBQTGJ010000018.1:0-77004 GCF_052400685.1 Geofilum sp. OHC36d9 | reverse complement strand
AACCAGTATGATGTTTTATGTTTGTATCCCATTCAAGTAATGTTGTAAAATCTGTCAAGCTAATTTAGGATATTACAATCCGAAAATTCAGAAAGTAAAACAATTATGGCTGTTTCACGCTCCCCATGGGGCGCACGATCATCCCCATGGGGCGCACGATCATCCCCATGGGGCGCATGATCATCCCCATGGGGCGCATGATTATCCCCATGGGGCGCACGATCATCCCCATGGGGCGCATGACTATCCCCATGGGGCGCATGACTATCCCCATGGGGCGCATGATCATCCCCATGGGGCGCATGACTATCCCCATGGGGCGCATGATTATCCCCAAGGGGCGCACGATCATCCCCATGGGGCGCATGATTATCCCCATGGGGCGCACGATCATCCCCATGGGGCGCATGATCATCCCCTCGTGCCGAATGGCTCTGCACGAGGGGCGCAAGGCTCGCCCCCAAGGGCTAACGCTTCGCACCACGCAGAGAAAGTCTCATTACACCATGGCCTCCATCTAAACATGGGGGCTGTTTTTGTTCAACTTAGTCGATAAATATCAGCGATTTAGTAAATTCAGTGTCTGTTTTTCCGGTAATTATCGGCAAAAGACAATACAATTACAATAACGCTTTTGGGTTATAAATGATAATGGCGTTATGGGGGCATTGGCACCAATTGTGACGCAACCTGACAAGTAAATAATTCATCATAAGATAGAAACAAAAAAACAAAATATGAAACGAGCCATGGGAATTGCTTCACACACAGAAGTATGATTATCCTGGCGAGTTCCATCTGGCAACTGAAAAACAAATTATAAACATATGAAAACAACAAAAATTTTAGGATTACCATTACTGATTTTCATTTATATGATAATATCAGTTCCTTTTCAAAGTTGCGAACCTGATGATGAAGATGACGAATGTGATACTTGCAATATGGTTTATAAACCAAATATTTACATTTATCCAAATGAACAAATTGACTTATCTGTAAAACTCAATTTTCCAATGGGCGGACAGATTGTTACGTCTATTCCTGAATATGGAACTGGTTGGAATGTTTTAGTGGACACTTCTGGATTGATTAATAACACCTATTCCTTTTTGTTTTATGAAAGCACACAGCCCGATGTTTGGCAAAGAAAATTTGGATGGATTATACCGACTGATAAATTAGATTTATTTTTTAGGCAAAATATGACTGATTTTGGATTTAATGGTAAAGAAATTGATGATTTTATTGAATACTGGATCCCACGACTTAATGATTATCCATTATATTCGGTTTACCCACAAACAAAAAGCATAATAGACAATGTAATACAATTGGATTTTTCAAAGCAACCTGAAAACATCTTGAGACTTTTTTATGTCATTAAAGGACAAAATCAATTACAAGATAAATTAACTGTTCCAACAATTGATAGTTTTAAGAGAGAAGGATATTTTGTGACAGAATGGGGAGTGATTTTAAAATAACACCTGGTGCCAACACGTGCTCATAAATAATTGCCGTTTAGCAGGTAATTCAAGGTTTGTAGCCTGCATTAAGTGCGGTGTAACCGGACAGGATACCAACCCGCAATCGGCAACTATTCATAACACCAATGTTTCCACACATTAAAAAAATACAGATCCCAAAAAACAACTTTGAATAGAATATTTAGTTTACTGACTTTAAGCATACTATTAGTAATAAGCTCGATTTCATGCGATAAATCTGAATTGAATACCAATAAATTAGATTCATTGGATTTAACAGATCCAACTAATTGAAAACTTGCTAGCACACCAGCACATTTTCCTGAATCGGCATTAACAAATGTTATATCTTATGGCTATAATCGAGCGAAAAAGGCAAACATAACTCACAAGTATTAAACCGAAAGAAAATACTAACTTTACCGCATCATCAGAAACATTAATTCAATATTAAAAGATAATGGAACAGAAAATTTCAACCTACAAAGACATCGACTCATCCATTCTAAAATCATTGCCCAATCCAACAGGCGAAGCATACGAAATAAAAATAAAAATTCCCGAGTTCACTTTTTTGGGCGTTAAAGAGCAGCCCGATTTTGCAGATGTCTTTTTAACTTTTTATCCCAGAAAAAAAATCATAGAACTTAAATCACTCAAACAATATGTTTATCACCTACGTAACATCACCGTATCGTACGAGCGACTGATTAATATATTTTACGATCATTTGATGCAGGTTTACGAACCCGAACGCGTGCGAGTGGTCATGGTATTTAACCCACGTGGCGGCATCAGCTCCCGGCTGACCATCGATTCAGACTGGAAAGTACGCGGCGGCAATGAAAATTTCAGCGACTGGAAAAACAATATGGAAGACCAATGGAATGTAACGCTATAAATTTCGTTGGCGCACCATTTCACAAACCAAAAACCTGTTGGATTCTTCTGATCCGGCAGGTTTTTGGTTTGTAAGAATTTCTGCCGTAAACAATTCTTCGTCATATAACGAAATCGCGTTGCGCACATCTAAACAACCTGCTTCTCTCAATATTCGCCTTGCGATATAACCACTTATACGTTACGCCTGCACTCAAAAGTGTCATTACAGTTCGTAAACTAACACCTCAAGAACAAACGCAACACCGCAATCGGACTTACCATTCAAACGCCAATCAAAAATTGCATTATTTCACTCAATTTTACCTCGCAAAAACAATAAATCAAATCGTCTTCCAAATAAAATTACTTTCCGGCCAAAAATTGATAATACCTTTGTGCAACCTGTCGCAATAAAATTTGTCATTAAACTAAAAAAGACACCTTGTCAGGCATTTCAACCGACATACACCAATCAGTTATCAACCGGGCCAAAGAGGGTAATCCTCAGGCCCTGCATCAGCTATATGAATTATATAGCAAAGCGATGTTCAATATTTGCTGCCGTATTTTAAACAATACGGCCGATGCAGAAGATATGCTTCAGGAAGTATTTATTGAAGCCTTTGGTAAACTGAACAGCTTCAGGTTCGAATCGACCTTTGGTGCCTGGCTCAAACGTATCACCATCAACAAATGCATCAATGAGTTAAAAAAGAAAAAAGTACCGGTTGAGTACAACGAAACGCTTCCAAACAGTTCAGACCAGGGGTATCCAGACGAACTTCCCGAAGATATAAACCTGACGGTTGAGCGCATAAAACACGCCATGGCCCTCTTACCCGATGGCTACCGCATCGTCTTTTCACTATATATGATGGAGGGTTACGATCACGAAGAAATAGCCGCCATCCTGAATATTTCGCAGAGCACATCGAAAACACAGCTCATGCGGGCCCGCAAAAAAATTGTCGAGATTTTAAAGATGGGACAAATTAATGTCACAAGTAAAAATTAGGCCTTATGGAAAAACATCAGTCACTGGAATCGTTTATACACCAAAACCGAAGTGGTTTTGACAGTCAGACGCCTTCACCGGAACTGTGGAGCCGTATTGCCAGACAAATACCTGTGGAGCAAACGCCGCAGACTAAAAAACAAAAAAATGCACTGTTTTATATCAGACGAATAGCAGCCATTGGGTTAATCGCCCTGATAATACCATCTGCCTGGTATTTTATACGCACCGATTCAAAAACAACCGCCTTATCAGAATCGGTGCTAAGCGAGATTGCAGAAACCACAGATTATTATGAATCACAAATAAAAGAAAAAAGGCAACAGGTAATCAACCTTACAGCCAACAATCCGGCCATCACAGAGGAAATGGATCTCGATTTGGCCCAACTCGATCAAGTATTAAAAGAATTAAAAACCGACCTTAAAGATGATGTTTCGAACCCTGAAGTTATTTCAGCCATGATTCAAAATTACCGGTTAAGACTTCAGATCATGGAGCAATTGCTCGACTTTATTGAAAAAGAAAAAAACGACACTACGAAGCAAGAAGCTTATGAAAAATATATCTTATAATCAGCAATTTCAGGCACCGTACAGGAGAACCATCCATTGGGTCACTGCCCCATTGCGGCACTGGTCCTCAACATGGTATTTCATACTATGCTTTGTGGCAGGATTGCTGCCCACTTCAACTGCCCTATCGCAGCAGATAAAGGACACCCGTAAAGAAACCCGCATTTACGAATACACGCCAGGCGTTACAGTTCAAATCAGCAACAAATACGGGACAGTAAAGGTGCAAACATGGAATCAGGATTCCATCAAACTGGAAGTGACACGTACAATCACCCATGCCAGTCAGGAAGAAATAAACAAACTAAAAAACAATATCACCATCAACTTCACTTCCACGCAAAGCATACTAAATGCTGAAACCCTGTTTGAGTCTACGGGTAACAAATGGTTACAAAGCATCAAAGAAGCCACTAACATGGCAAATGCCGGGTCGCATTCGCGCATCGATTATTTACTCACCGTACCCGCCAAAACAAATATCAGCATCACCAATAAATATGGCGACATAATCCTGCCATCACTTAAAGGCCGCATTATGGTCAATTTATCGAACGGCAACTTCCAGGCACAGACTCTAAGTGGATGGACCGACCTGACACTGGCCTTTGGATCAGCCATCGTTGACCATTTAAACAATGGCATTATTAAAACCAATTTTACAGACCTCAGCCTTGCCGGGACGCACAATCTGCTAATCGAAAGCCGCTCGTCTGACATCTCCATTGAGGAGGCCGGAACGCTGGAGGTCAACTCGCGGCGCGACCAGCTTCAAATCGGCAAAGCATCAACAATAAAGGGAACGACCTATTTTAGTCATTTCTCATGCCGACAGTTAAGTGACGAATGCCACCTCAACCTCACCTATGGTGAATTGTCGTCAATGGGAATCGACGCCAGCGCAAAAGAATGCGTCATTATTGCCAATACGTGCAGTCTCAACCTCCAAATGAACCAACCCACTGCTTACACCATGCTGCTTAAACAGACAAAAGGGGAACGAAATCTGCCAATTACTTTACAAGAAACCGACAGCAAACCAACGATACAAGACGTTCAGAAATTTTATTTTAAAGCGAAGACCGGAGGTCCTGAGTTGAAAATAAATATTCAAAACGGAAATTTAAAAATAACACACCTTTAATGCAACCGACCAATATGAAACTTGTCTTTAAAGAGAACCTAAAATCGTGCAGTCATCCAATCATCATCACGATAACAATGTTGCTTATGACACTAAACAGCCATGCACAGGATTATGAGAATGCCATAAAGCTTCAAACCTTGTCAGGATTCGGAATAAGCTATAAATATCTAACCGGATTCGAAAATGGAATAGAAGTTTCGTACAACATCAATAAAGACTATAACAAACTAACCCTTTTACGCGTGTTTCAGGAACCGGCCATACCTCATTTATCCAACAAACTGTTTGCCACATACGGCTATGGGGCACACATCACGTGGTACGACCAATACCGGATAAGAAATCCCTTCACCCCTTTTAATAAAGGTGTAAAGGTAACCAAAGACTTTTTCTCACCCGGATTTGATGGTCAGATAGGACTTGAATACCGAATCCTTAAAATACCTCTGGTTATTTTTACTGAACTGAATGGCAGTTTTGGTTTCTTTGGTCCCGATTATTTCCGGGCCGACCTTCATATTACCGGTGGCGTGGGGTACGTATTTTAACCAATTCATTGCCACATTTTAATTCATATAAATTATTCATCACACAAGAAAATGATTAATTCCGGCAAGTTCCAGGTGACCTTAACAAATTATAAACACATAAAATCAGGTTTTACAGCGATGTGCCCATTCAAAACGTGTCGCTATGTTATACCAGTTCAATGCAAACAGCAGGCATAAAATCATATTCAATAAATCACGCACAAAATTGCAGGAAATACCATTCGCAAAATTCAGACTTACCTAAAAAACAATTTACAATGAGGACAAAATTATTTATTTCTGTTTTGTTCGTTGCCATATCGATTACAACGACCGCACAAAACACTGGCATCTCTTCATCAGATGAAATGCAAACCATTTTTGGAAGCAGCGAAACACAATCTATAGGTGGTTTTGGCGCCTTTGAAACCGGCTACACCCGGATCAACAACCTCGATGCCATTTACATAGGCGGACGAGGCGCAATTATAATCAACCACTCACTGGCTATTGGTGCCGGCGGAAAAGGCTTTATTTCTGAAAGTGTGTATGACAATAACCTACAAAACGACTATGAATATTCGGGCGGATACGGCGGGATCATACTTGAGCCCATTCTGGCCTGGCGCCGGCCGGTGCATGTTACCTTTCCCATACTGGTTGGTGCAGGTGGTATAAGCTATATAAAACATTGGGGCGATTATGACCACGAAGAAAATTATATAGACGAAGACAGTTATGCCTTTTTTGTGTTTGAACCCAGCGTTGAAATAGAATTCAACATCATAAAATGGATGCGCATGGCCATTACCGGAAGCTATCGATACACATCGGGCATCGACCTGGAGTATAAAAGAAATGTAATGTCTGCTGCAGGCGGTTTCAGCGAGGCCAGAATTGGCCCCTCGGACATGCTCCGCAGCTTTAACATAGGCATGTCCATAAAATTTGGAAAATTCTGATTTATTAATTTTTCAGCAATGCCATAGCGTTCATGATATCGTCAAGGGCTTATATAAAACCGGTCAATTTAAAGAATACGAGCATTTGTACAGACACCAATCACTGGTTTAAATACAACTAACATTGAAATGTTAAAACCAACAGATTGGCGTATCTTGCAAAAAGCAACAAACGACCGTCTCATGGCAAATTGCACGAAGTATTATCAGGAATCAATGGCTTGTGATTTTAAAAAAAAATTGGAGAAGATAGATAGATGGCTGAATAATGCCGCACAAACGATGACCACTTAACAATATTCGTAAATCTTCAACACAACAAATAAAATCTGCACCTTTCTAACAAATGGAAATGATAAAAAGAATATACCTATTAAGTCTTGTTTTGACCTGGAGCCTCCCTTTTTATTTATTGGGAGAGACGCTTCCTGAGCCAAAGCATCCACCCATCGTTAATGGCTATGTAAAAGACTCCCAAACCGGAGAGATACTCATTGGAGCGACCGTCTATGTCTCAGAAACCCAAACAGGAACAGCCACCAACCTTTATGGCTTTTACAGCCTGCCCGTTGAAGCCGGCGAAGCAACCCTAAGTTTTAAATCACTGGGATACAAACAACAGCAGGTAAAACTATCGGTCACTGATGACCTGACCTACAATATACTTCTCGAACCGGAATCCGCTCAGCTAAATGAGGTTCGGGTAGTGGCCAATCAAACGCAAGTTCAACTGGATAACCCCATCATGGGCGTACAAAAGATACAGGCAAAAACCATAAAAAGCGTCCCGGCCCTCATGGGAGAAGTGGATCCCATAAAAGTTCTTCAATTGTTGCCCGGCATTCAGGCTGCCAGCGAAGGCTCTACAGGATTCAGCGTACGAGGCGGTAATCCCGATCAAAACCTGATACTGCTTGACGAGGCCATTGTTTATAATGCCGGACACATGATGGGATTCTTTTCGGTATTTAACAACGACGCTATAAAAGACGTCAACATCTATAAAGGTGACATCCCGGCACGCAGCGGCGGCCGCTTGTCATCCCTGCTCGATATTCGCATGAAAGATGGAAATTCGCAACGATTCACTGGTTCCGGCGGCATCGGCATACTATCATCACGGCTCACTCTCGAAGGCCCTTTAGGCTCCGACAAAACCACATTTCTGCTATCGGGACGTCGTACGTATGCCGACCTGTTTCTGCCATTGTCATCAGATGAGTCGGTGCAGGACAGTAAACTCTATTTCTATGACGTCAATGCAAAAATCAGCCATACTTTTAGTGACAAAGACCGGCTGTTTGTGAGTGGGTATATGGGACGCGACATGTTCTCAGGTGGCGACATGGCTATGAGCTTTGGCAACCAAACGCTGACGATGCGGTGGAATCATATCTTTTCACCACGTCTGTTTGGCAACGTTACAGCCATGACCACCAACTACGATTACCAACTCAGCGCCGAAAGCGGCAGTTCAGATGACTTCAAATGGATATCGAACCTTAGGGATTACAATTTAAAAATGGATTTCAATTACTATCCCAATACAAAAAATGCCATTAGCTTTGGTCTTCAGACCATTTATCACAACATACTGCCGGCCCATGTAAAAGGCACCTCCGACAACACTGTTTTTAATGAACTGAAATTGCCGCGTAACCGGGCCCTGGAACATGGTCTTTATGCTGAGAACACCCAAAAAGTCACCGACCAACTAACGTTGCGATATGGGATCCGGCTGTCGGGCTTTCAAAACATTGGCAAAGGTGTGTTATATGGTTATGACCAAAATTATGAAGTAAACGACACCACCCGCTACGGTGCTGGTGACGTATTCAACACCTATTGGAACTGGGAACCCCGGTTGGGAGCCACATACATGATCAACCCCATAACGTCGGTAAAAGCAAGCTATTCGCGCTCATACCAATACCTTCATATGGCCAGCAACTCAAGATCAACCACGCCGCTTGATGTATGGTTCACCTCATCGCCCAATGTAAAGCCACAAAAGGCCGACCAATACTCAGTGGGGATATTCCGTCATCTCAATAATGAAAAAATGGATTTTGGCGTTGAAGGTTTCTACAAAAACATGAAAAACACCATCGACTTTAAAGATTATGCCGAACTCCTGCTCAATGAGTATCTGGAAGGGGAATTGAGATTTGGGAAAAGCTATGCTTACGGGATGGAATTCATCAGCCATTTTAACTTTAGCCGTTGGAACGGATGGGTAAGTTATACACTGAGCCAGACAAAACGTAAAATAGAGGGAATAAACAATAACAACTGGTATCTGTCGCCCTACGACCACACCCACGACTGCTCGTTGGTTCTCAGCTTCAAAGCCAGCGAACGAGTTTCCATCTCGGGTAACTGGGTTTATTATACCGGTGCTCCGGTAACATTTCCGGTAGGTCGCTTTGAAAGCGGAGGCAATATTGTGCCTATCTATTCGGACAGAAATGCAGAACGCATGCCCGATTACCACCGTCTGGACCTGGCCGTTACCATACGCAACCGTGCAAAACCCGGACAACGATGGCATGGAGAATGGAATTTTTCGCTCTACAATGCCTATGGCCAAAAAAATGCCTGGTCCATTTCATTTGTGGAAGATGAAGATGAGGCCTACCGAACCAAAGCCATTAAAACGTATCTATTTACTTTTGTACCTTCCGTTACTTACAATTTTAAATTTTAAGAGTCGGGAGAATGCTTAACACTTACGGGAAAGTTTAATGTGACCTTAAAAATCAAATTATGATCAAATATCTCATCAAATTATTGCCATTACTCATTTCACTATTACTGTTGGGGTGCGAAGAAGAAATAGTCCTTCCACTAAAATCAGTAAAACAGCAACTGGTTGTTAATGGCATACTCACGACCGATACAACCTATCACCAGGTGCGGCTTTCCTTATCGGGCAATTATTTTGACAACCAGCCACAGCAGTCCGTCTCAGGCGCCACCGTGTCACTGTCAGATGGAACATCGACCATTCAGCTTACCGAAAACCCGGAAGGATCGGGTAATTATTACACCCCCGGTGATTACTATGGCAAAGAAAACACCCTTTACACACTCACCATTGAAGATGTAAAAATAGATGGTATTGATGAAAACACGGTGTATACGGCATCCAGCCGGCTTCCAAACATTATTAAACCCGACTCGGTGGGCATCGATTACGATAACAACTGGGATCTGTGGAAAATAATGCTCTACGCCCAGGACCCTGAAGAAACCAACTTCTATCTTTTCAAAGTCTTAAAAAATGACAGTCTGATATCAGACACCTATGATAAAGTAACCATTATTAACGATCGTTATTACGATGGGAATTATGCCGATGGCGTATGGATTTTTGGACTTGACCCGGAAGAAACAGAAGAAAATCTGATACCGGGCGATGTGATCACACTGGAATGTTACAGCACCGACGAACAATTATACGACTACATCAACGGCCTGCAAATAGAATTAGCAGGAAGCAATCCGCTATTCTCGGGAAACCCGGCCAACATTCCCGGTAACATAAGCAATGGGGCGTGGGGAATTTTTTCAGCCTGTGGTGTTTATCGGGTAAAAACAGTTAATACCCAGACTCTGGAAGAGATGAAAAACAAAGATTAATTAAACAGCCGACAGATTTGAGATCTGCCGGCTGTTTGCTTAACATCGAAACAATAAATTATAATTGACCAAGCATGGGCCGGTCGCGATAGCCATGACGACCAAAAATAAGATTAAGTCCCATTTTCACACTCACATTACGCGCATTGGGAAACATGGTAAACTCATCTTCATCCATATAAACCGTTGAATAACGTGTTGGTATATAGTCGGCCAGCATATATAACTGCAATGGGCCCAAAAGCATTGAGAAACCCGTACCCAGGCCATTACCGCCACCGGGTCGCAAACTGTAATTCAGGTTAAAAGCCAGAAAACTATAAGGTTGAACATTTGCTGAAAAATTAAAATCCTGCCTAAAATTATACTTTTGAAACATACTACGCGACAACACGCCCAACGTAAACGTAGGTGAAACCTGATACCGGGCACCAATATAAAATTCAGGCGTTAATCCGGTGCTAAATTTATCATGGCCGGTCTGATAATTGATGATCGTTTTCAAAGAGTCGCCTAAATCTTCAAAAGCCTTATCCAGGTCTTCATCCGCCCCGTCGACATCTAAGCCGGTAAAAGAGTAACTACCACTAAACGAAAGCGTATTCAAATCTTCTTTCCATTTAATATAACCTAAATTTACCAGAGCGGCAGAAAAAGTTAAGCGATCCGAGAACTCATAAACAGCACCAAAGTCAAATGCCAGTCCCGAATTTTTAAACGACGACAAATAATCAGACCAATCGTCATCTTCCATATCCTTGCCATCGATAGATTCGGGAAAGTCACCAGCTTCCTCAGCTTCTGTGACCTCGAGCGGTGCCGATGCCGATACCGACCCATCCACCCTTACGACCCATTCCTGCCGTGACGTCTCAAGCTTAAAAGTACTAATATCAGTGGTACCGCCCATAATGCCAAACAAAGGCTTAAACTTCATCCCCACGGTTAACCGGTCGGTCCACTCCCGGCTATAGCCAAAAGAGAGCTCCTGATAAGAATAGCCTCTCATTCGTAACGATGAAAAATCATAACTGGATCCACTGGGAAAGCCATCATCGGCAATACGAATCAAATCGTACGGCAAGCCAGATTGCATCACACTTTTAACCGAAAACGTTAACGACAGGTAATCTTTGCCTGTCCTAAAGCCCAAACCCAGAATCCCAACATCAACGGATTCGTTAAAATTAAGGGCTTTGCCTGTTGCCCGTTTTAATTTGTCAAAATCGTATTTAGAACTCAACGGGCTAACCCATTCGGGACTATTTTCCTGAAAAATATTTTTAAACGCCACATCACTTTTAAAATTTTGATTAACAGATGGCAGCGCAAAAAAACCATTGGCACGTGGCTGCATAGCCGGATTAATCATAAAAGACTGCGGAATGGTTTCCATATAATACAAGCCCATGGGATCCTGGGCCTGAACCGGCAACCTCATCCACAGCAAAAGCAAAAACAATAATGATATATAAGATAATCTGAACATAGCTTACTGATTGAAAATTAACGAAAAATTAAAAACTAAACACTCTCCCCGCCCCTTCAAAAGAAAGAGAAACTTTGAAGGAAGCATCGTCATAAATTTTGACATATTCGCTGCCTTCATTATAGGTTGAAGAACGTGTTTGAAGCATAATATACATTCCTCCTTTATCAAAGAAATCAAGCATCTGTTCACCCGTAACGTCAATTTTAAAAGCGGTGTGTTTGGGTTCTGTAACGCGACCATTACTATCAGGAGTCCCAGAAGCTATCACTTCCTGAAAATCGGTTAACAAGTCGTCTATCTTAATATAATCTTTATCGGCAACATATATATTGGCATTTAATTCCACCGGTAACTTGCTGTAAAAATCCAGATATATCGTAATCTCCTCCACCTTTTCGGCATTTTCACGATCATCGTCCATCATATCAACAAAATCAAAATCAATGGTGTCGGTACGCTGATATTTATCGACCCGCAACCAGAGAGGCGCTTCCATAAACAAATTGGCATACAGAGAATCAATTCTTGCCATAAAATTAGGCGATCCACTCACTTCACCATCCGGATTTGAAAACGCTCTGATATCACATTCAATCCGTTCAGGGAAAGCATTTCCAATGACCAGTATATTCGAATTATCAGAGTTGAGTTCAATGGAACCGTTACCGGGTATTATGGGGTCACCGTAAGTTGCCGCAGCCACATCCAATGTCACACGCGACTCCCCGTTAACGTCTAATACCCAATCGGGATTTACCGACGAAGACTCTTTAAAAAAGTTGATATCTGTTGCTTCTATTTTGAAAGGGACACCTATAGAGTTGTCAGTATTTAAAGACAATCTGATATCACGCAGATCGAAGTAGTCAAATTCTCTTATTTCTTCAATACCTTCAAACACCATACCCTCATTCAGCTGAATCGCTTCCTGTTGTCCAAAATAACCAAAAATATATTCAGGTTCCATATCAGAGATTCCCAACTCAACCTCCATATTCCCAGCCGGAAGTCCAATAAAGTTAAGTTCAGCATCGATCTTAAGAGTAACATAGCTGGAATCAACACCATGGCCAAACAGGACATCCATATTTTCCATCTGTATGGCATCGCTGAAAAAGTTATTAATACCATCAAGCGTGAAAGACTTTGAAATCAAAGGGTCTGTTTCAGGTATGGACAAAGTAATGGTTCCAGTTAAACCCGTTGGGAGCCTCCCATCTAAATTAATAAGGCCGCTGGTAAAATGGGCGGAGTCGTACCGCACAATATCCTTGTGGTTCAATTTTACTTTTTCTGAATATGAAATAGTTTTGGAGCTCTTCAGCTCAGACGTTTCCGGCGCCAGTAAAAGGTCACTCATTCCATAACTCCAATGCTCATTAATATCATTCAGTTGCACCAATTCATCCCAGTCAACCGAAACATCCTGTCTATAAGATAACCACACCAGACCATCATCGTCAACCACAAAATACTCCTGATCAACATCCTCTAATGCCTCAGCAATAGTGTATGAAAAATTAATTGCCGGCATATCCAACTCCAGCACTTTTTCTTCGTCACCATCGGTGTTTATAATAATATCATCGCCCTTGCAACCGGCAAGCCAAATCAAACCTGCCATCGCTCCTGTCAAAAGTAATCTACGCTTCATAAGTTTGTCGTTTTAGTTAGTGCTTGCAAGAAAAGTTCAACTTCGGCGTTACGCTTGTCCTCAAAATGGTTATCTACGATCATAAAATCACATTCATCGAACTTCGCAAGCCTTGAATTTGAACAATTCTCATCAAGCTCTTAGGTTTCTTGCTTATACTCGTTATTAAGGTCATCAGATTAATCAAGCACTTCTATTTCCACCCTTCGGTTGGCTGCCCTTCCCTCGGGCGTATCATTAGGTGCAATAGGACGATCAAAGCCATAGCCTTCGAACTCTATACGTCCGGCGTCCACGCCATGACTTTGCAAATAATTTTTAACCGATTCGGCCCGGCTCCGCGACAGACGTTTATTAAGAGACGCGGATCCCACATTATCGGTATGTCCTGACACTTCAATCCGAACAGAACTATTTTCGAGAAGCAGGCGAACCAACTTATTAAGTTCCGAATACGATTCAGCTTTCAAAGTCGCCTTGCCTGAATTAAAAAGGATATTTTCGACGACGATACGTGATCCGGCAGACATTTTTTGCATTGCCACATTTCGTATCAGAAGTGTTGAATCCTCAGGGAATACCAAAGGCATATTAACAAAGAAATAGCCATCGGCATTAACTTCTACGATAAATGGGCCCTCCTTTTCGAGTGTGACGGCGTATTTACCCGACAACGTATCCGAAAAAGCCGTAAGAAAAGGCGCTTCTGCAGCCGGCTCATAAAATGCCAGCGAGGCAGCCACCGATTGGTTGGTATTGACCTCGGTTACATGTCCTGCCAGTGTATAGCTCACTTGACTTCTTTTCAGAAGTACATCTTTGTGAAAGCTTGACTGGTGATGATCCCGCAGCATTAAAGTATCGGTAAAAAGAAAATACTTATTCGCATTAACCTCCATCACCATATTGCGTTTATCATCAAGTGTTATGTTATAGGTGCCATCCACTCCATTGGTGTAGCCCCGGCCCACCACCGAATCATTAGCGAGTTGTTTAAACACAATTTCAGCCTGAACAGGTGCGCCATTTGCCTCGTTACGCACCCAGCCTTCCATGGTAAAAGGAGAGGCCAGACGAGCCAGTTGAAAATCTTTACGTAAACGAACGTTTCGCTCTGTAGGGGTTTCAATACGATCAACTTTTCCGGCATATCCGGGTACTTGTGCCTGCACCGAAAAGTCACCGGCATCCTCAAGATGAATAAAATATTCGCCGGATAGAGAATCACTAACTGCAGAGACCAACGGCTCACCTGTGGCATTATCAACAACAGTAACCAAAGCCTTCAGCTGATTTCCGTTTTCGGCATCCACAACTTCGCCCCACAAATCAAAAGGTATTCTAATATCTTTAATAATCTTATAAATATCGAGACCTCCCATACCTCCGGCACGATCAGAAGCAACCAAAGCCACCAACGAATCGGTGGTGGGGAAATAATACAGTTCATTGGCAGGGGTATTAATGGGATACCCCATATTTTGCGGGGCTGACCAACTTCCGTCGTCCAGCAAATTGCTGCGGTAAATATCAAATCCGCCAAAACCTTCGTGCCCATTACTGGCAAAATACAGAGTCTGTCCGTCGGGCGTTAAAACGGCACTTTTCTCATCCAGCAAAGTATTGATGTTACCATCAGCCACAAAGGCATTTTTGACTCTGCGAAAACGCACCTTATTGGTAAATACCAAATCCTCGCCGTAACGATAATCCCAACGGTTGGTATTAAAAACGCCCAGTCCATTTTCAGCGACTGAAAAATACCCCTCCTTCACAAACTTCTTATCAATTTTACCTTTCATTCTAAAAAGCCGAGCGACAAAATCCTCCTCCGTGATTGCTGAATAGACACTTCCTGAACGTTTTTTACCTTTATAAAGAAAAATACGATCAAATGTGGCATCAACACCAGCCACACTCACATTACGCCTAAGAGAGAGGCCCGTAAGAAAAGTCCCAACAGTGCTGCCATTGACGTCAAATTTAGAATACTTAACATTCTCATCAAGGCGATCCTGCCTAACGGGTTTATTCAATGGCTCCAACGGTTGTCGGGTGGTATAATACATCGCATCCCCACCTGGAACCAACACAGGTGCATAATCGTCATAAACCGAATTAACAGCTTCACCCAAATTAATTATAAAATACGGCAAAGAATCGTTAATAGCTTCCATTCCAAACAGACATTCCTGAGTCAGCTGCTGATAATAAACGCTAAAATGACGTCGGAATAAAGCCCGTAACGAACTATCATACATTCCATAGGCCTCAATCGCCTTGGAATATTGCTGATTAAGCTGATAGGCCCGGCCCAGCATATAATAATAATCGGATGCTATACCGGGATCGCTTATATTCAGGTAATGAACAGCCGAAGCCGGATAACCGGACATCAAAGCACTTACGCCCAACCGATAGTTTAAAGCACTATTGGTAGCTACATAATCGAACAATTTTTGATAAATCAAAAAGGCTTCGTGGAATAACTCCTTTTTATACATGCTGTCGGCATCATCTAGCCAAATGAGCAACTGGTCAGACTTCTCAAGCTGGCCAGCGGCAACAAAAGCCGACTTGTCCACCCTGGGGCGCTCCTGAGCATAAAGACTGCCAACCAGTAGGCCGCACAAAATCAATAAATAAAACTTTTTCATAAGATGACTTTTCAGGTTTATTTAGGTTTATATTATTTAGAATCTGAATAGAAAGTTCAACCAGGGTGTTAGGGTTACTCTCAAAATGGTTATTTACACCAATCGCCGAACTGCGAAAGCCTTGAGTTTAAAATGTCCAGCAAACTCATGAATTTATGGACAAATAGGATTTCACATCAACCAAAAAGCATCATTTTTAGTACTTCAGGTTTCAAAATAGTCAATTGCGATTGCACACACATGTTTCCGAACATTAAATCCGCAAAAAACAGCTTTCTGATCTGCCACAAAAATTCACTTACAGGCACTAATTAAAATAACCAAATCCTAATAAAGTTGTTCAAAAGTCCTGGTTGTACAATTATGCAACACCTTAAAACCAGTATTTAAAAAATTAGACAATATGGTTTTTCAAATATAAACATCTTAATAAGAGCAACAAAACAAACAACTCAAATCAAAACGAATAAAAAGTTATGAGAGTATCCGCCCAAAAAAAAGTGATGAAATATAAAAATACTTTACCTTTAAGGAACAAAATAAAACAAAAGCATTTGCTAAACCTAACCCCAATAAAGGAGAGTAAATGTTCGACGGGCGAATCAAACGTTTTTAAAGCCAAGAAACATTTTTATATATCAACAGTTATACTGAATATAAATAAGACTTATAAAAATAAGATAATCAACATGTCAGAGAAAAAACCGAAACTCACAGAAAGCCATTGGGAGGCGCCTTTAGTAATCGCTGGCATTTACTTTTTAATAGGTGTGATATGGATTTTTCTTTCGGATAAAATAGTGATTTATCGTTTTCAGAATTTCGAACAAATTCAAACTATTAAAGGGCTTTTATTTGTATTGGTAACATCATGGGTAATTTATTTGTTGATTCGTCACCACATGATCAGACAGAAAAAACCAATCATAGAAATGACAAGCCACAACCTGTTGCTCAACAACATCTTAAAACAGCAATCGCAGGTCTCAATAATGCTAATCAACAGGCAAGGCCTCATTAAGCAGGCTTATGGGTCATCTCCTATATGGGAAAATCGTCAAACAGGAGAATTAAAAGGATTAAATTTCATGAATTGGCCGCCTGCTCAAAAATCTAAAAATCAATTTTCATCATTCATTAAAAATATTTGGACGAATAAACAGGACAGCATAACCATAACACTTAGAAATGACGTTTTCAAAGTAAAAGGCATGTTGTTAACAGATCTCAATACGTCGATACAAATTGCAGTGATCACCATCCAAAACATCAAAGAACTATACCAAACCAAGAACTTGCTTGATGAATCTTTGTTGAAAATCCAAACGCTTGAAAAACAAATGGCCAATTCAGCGGGATTACTAAGTGATTGTGCAGCGCATTTTGATCACCTTTCAAGCGGCATCATAATTCAGGACACAACACTAAAAGGGCTCGCCGGGCAAATCACCTACATGAACAATTCGGCAAAACAGATCCTCAAGACAAAGAATGACGCAAACCTTACATCCGCCACCCGTAACGAAGTACAAGAAAGCATCGCCCGACTATTGCATCACGACTTTAATAGAAAAAGCAGGTTTGAAGACTCATTTATTTTCGAAGAAGAATCGCAGTATCATCAGATAAAAATATCCTCATTTTACAATAAAAATACAGCGGCTATACTGACGCGACTGGAATATGTTAGGCCCAAAAAAGAAGAAGCAGGAAGGCCTATATACGACTCCCTGGGAATCATGAATAATCTCACCGATGGCGTAATGCTCATCACCCCAGACCAAAAATGCCTGTATATCAACAATTCAATGAAAGACCTTCTGCACTTGTCGGCCGACAACAACTGCGAGGTATCACTCAATGAAATCAGAGCTATCACCGGCGACATCGACAACTCATCTTACATACAAAAGGCATTGGAGGGCGACAAAGTGGTTAGTTCTGATTATATGCTGGGAGAACGTAAAAATAATTGGTATTGTTCCGATTATTACCCCATCTTCAACACCGATGGTAACGTACAATATATCTTAAGATTAACACATCTTGCCCATCAAAACACGCTTAGAGCAAACCGGACGACTGAGCAAAGTTCTGAACCGTTGTACCGAAACTTTGAAACAGATGTAATACCCGGTTTTTCACATGAGATATTAACCTCACTCAATGGCATACTGGGCGCAACTGAACTACTGGAAAATTTACCGAATACAGAAGAACAATATGAATATATCAATCTGATTCGAAAAAGCAGTGAAGATGTAAACCATCTGGTTGAATCATTAAAGCTCCTGACGCAACTAAACAATAATCAACTAACGCCTCAAAACGGTTGGTTTAAAGTCTCGGATCTGGCTGATCAATTGCTTGACTATACTTCGAACCTACAATCACGTCACTCAAAAAACGATTTAAAAATCAATAGCCACGTAGCGCCCGCACTCAAAAACGGGAAGATTTTTTGCGACCATCATCTACTCACACAAATCTTACAGCGCCTGATAGACAACGCCATAAAATACACCCATAAAGGGGCGGTTGAGATCGGTTTTAATTTCACCCGAAATCAGCAAAAACTAATTATTTGGATTAAAGATACCGGTGTAGGTATTAGCACCTCTAATTTGCCTTCCATATATCTTCCATTTTCGTCAATAGTTGACAGAAGCAGAGGCATTTTTGGTGGAGTGGGTATTGGATTAACCATTGCCAAAGGGCTGACTGAAACTCTTGGTGGTTCCATTGAAGTAGATTCCATCATTAATGAAGGCACCACTTTCACCATTCAAATACCATTAAACAAAAAGCGGAACACGCCCGAGAATCTCAAAACGAGCCCTCAAAGAATGAAAGTTCTGATAGCTCAATACGGCTACAAAATCAATCAGGAAATCGTCTTTTACCTCAAGGAAAACAACATTGAAGTTTTAAATGCTAACACTGGAGGCGATGCTATTACCCTGTTGGCTGAACAAAAAGATATCGGCATTATTTTCTCCGACATCAGACACTCCGACATGGATGGTTCAGAATTTATTCATGCTGCCAAAAGAATCAGGCCCAACATCACGCTGATTGCCCAGGCTCCGTACTTAATTCCCGAGGAAAAAATAAAATATCTAAACGAGGGCTTTGATGATTATCTGATCAAACCAGTCTCGAACGCCTTATTTATAAAAACCATCGAAAAATTTGTCGCAAACGTCGGAGTCGCAAAAGACAAAAACTAATATCGCGGTCGAACAATGGCCACAAGGCCCAATTCAATAAAAGTAATCAACCAAATTATGACCACATTAAAAATCCCGGTGGAAATAATTTTGTTCATAAATCTTTTGTGTGACGCGTACAAATGAGACCGGCCATAATTGTTGTCAGCCACAAAATACAGGGGCGACATCTTTCTAATTAACTCATGGGGCTTACGCTTTATTTTCTGAACGTTGGATTCGTCCGTCAATACCTGTAGAATTTTTTTATTATAACCTTGTTGCAGTTGTATGTATTCATCGTCACTCATCGAAAGGATCAAAGCATCTTCCCGTTCCTGAGAATTATTTTGAATATCGCTCAGCATCGAACGCGCGCGACTAATCAGTTGCCTAAAATCGGAGCCTTTAATAAGCTCATCTTCATAATAACGACTAAAATCATGCTTCAGATATCTTTCCAACTGCTTAATACCATTCATTACCAACTCAAAAGATGCAGAATCAGGAGATATTACAAAATCAGTAGACCAATGATCGCCATAAAAAGCTTTATCCAGCTCAGGAATCAAAAAGTTACGAAAATACCCGCTTTCATACTGCTGCCGATCCATGTCGAAAAACACACCGGCAAAAGCGGTTGTGGTATAGTCGGCAACCATCAAAGCCTCATAGCCCCATCGTGAAGGCATCAATTCACTGACAATAGGGACATACTTGTCAGAGGCGAAGATCTTATTAATTTTATTAAAATCAATAACAGCTCCCGAAAATAGTATTTGTGGAATCAAGAGAAACGGAATTGAGACATAGACCGAAGACATTGATTTAAACAATGCAGAAATAAATAATCCCATCACACTGGAAGTTAAAGCCAACGACCACATAATAAGCCAAAAAACAGCACCACTGGATTCAACTTTCAAAAGATGACAACTGATAAATACAAACAAAAACATTTGCAAAGCATTCAGCAACATCAAATAAGTTAGTTTTGAAAACAAATAAGCGCCAAAGCTTAAATTGAGAAAAGATTCCCGCTTCAGCGTGCGCCGATCTTTATTAATCTCAGCCGAGCCACTCATTAAACCAATAAACATGGCAACAATGATGCTCATAAAAAGATAGGCCGGCATATTTTCATTTTCATGATAGCAGTAATATCCCAATAAAGGATCCTCATAATAAGAAAATATAGAAAGCAAAACAGCAAGTATAGCCGGAAGTCCTATGGATAGCAGCAAAGAAGAAAAATCGGATAATTTAGAAGCTACAAGTCGCGACAGATAGAGTCGGAATTGCTTTACAGGATGGGGAATATCGAGCTTTTGAGATTTAAGAGGTTGAAATTCCTGTTCGAAAAAATCATCTTCTTCGGGCGCATTTTCATAAAAATAATTCATCCATCGTTCCGGAGTAAACAGTCGCTCTTTGGCCTCCGGGACTTTTGTTTTAATTCGATGTCGTTCAACCAGATGAAAAATATCATCAGGATTTAAACTACCGCATAAAGGGCATTCACTCTCATGCGCATCAACCAATTTTAAGGCTTCTTTCAAATAAGAAACAACGCGCACGGCAGGGCCGAAATAGACCGGGTAACCTCCCTGATCAATAAACAACAACTTATCAAATAACTTAAAAATATCGCTCGAAGGCTGATGGATATTAAGGACCACAATTCGTCCTTTATCAGCAACTTCCCGAAGTACATCAATAAGCATCTCAGAGTCGGCCGAAGACAAACCGGATGTTGGTTCGTCAAGGAATAAAATACCGGGATCACGAATTAATTCAATGGCGATATTCAAACGCTTACGTTGCCCGCCACTAATCACTTTATCAAGCGGATTACCCACCTTTAAATTGCGAATACCCGACAAACCCAATTCAGACAAAACAGATTCCACTTTTTGGATACGAGCCTCATTATTCAGGTTTCCCAATGATAAACCCGCCACGTAGAATAAATTTTCGAAAGCCGTCAGCTCCTCATTAAGCGCATCATCCTGTGGAACAAACCCAATGTACCCTTTTACCAGTTCCGGGTTTGCAAACACCTCCACGTTATTAATTCTGACATGTCCACTATAGGGTTTATAAGCGCCAATAAGCAAATTCATTAGCGTTGTTTTACCGGATCCACTGCCACCCATTATAGCCATCATTTCGCCGGATTCACATTTAAAACTCATCCGATGAATCCCCTGTTGTCCGTTTGAAAAGAAATACTCCAGATTACCAACATTCAGTTCAAGATGTTGATCAACATCAGTAACTGTTAGCGCTTTATAAATA
The DNA here is from genome assembly GCF_052400685.1 of Geofilum sp. OHC36d9. Lineage (NCBI taxonomy): Bacteria > Pseudomonadati > Bacteroidota > Bacteroidia > Marinilabiliales > Marinilabiliaceae > Geofilum > Geofilum sp. OHC36d9. Next base: position 55,451 of record NZ_JBQTGJ010000018.1, on the reverse strand, counting down.
TCGTTAAAGAAAAAATGATGCCCACTATCGGAATGAATAACGCCACCCGGCTTCAAATAATAAGTCCGGCGCTTATATAAACGTCTGTCATTCAAATCAAAAATACTATCGCCTACAATTCTAAAAAGGACAACATTGAGTGCCGTAAGTCGCAAAAAGACAATTTGACCTTTAAGATCCTCCACCACTTTAACAGCCACCCCGGGGATTTTCAAATTTGGGTTATCACAAATAATAAAAAGTTGATTTTTGGCAGACACCAGCTCAAAATCATCCAGAATAAAACAAATAGCATCGTTAAAATCAGCTTCCGAAATATTAAGTCCCCCAGCTATCCCCTTTATCATCTCATATGTATCGCCCGAAAGATCTCCAATTAAATGATCAGAAATATATGGAAGATATTCGAGCAGATAGACCATCATGTGAAGACGCTCATCGGGTTGAATATTTAAAGTAATTCGCTTACAATGCTTCAAAACTTCATCGCCCAATAACTCATCAAAAAGCGAATACCGTTCATTAAGCTGCTCCATATAAGCCGTCACTTTCTGATGAAATAAGTCAATTGAAGCATCAGTGGTTTGGCGCGAAAATCTCGAGTTTAGATAGACCTCCAGAGTATTTGTGATCAAAGTAAAACCTTTCTGGGGTTTATACACAGCAACCAACGCAAACAACGACACAATAGAATCAAGAGCTCTAACTTTCATCATACAATTTATTTTTCAGTTACCCGACGTAACACACAATTTAAATGCCCCTGCATATTCAGAGTCTGTTAATAAAATCCAACTTCTGCTTTACGCTTGCTCTCAAATGATCATTTACGACAGTAACCTCACATTTTTAAAGCGACGCAAGCCTTGAATTTGAACTATATTGTTCAAACTCCAGATTAGATGGACAGGCATTAGTTAAGATACCTTTTCAACAAAGCAATAAGCACATTTTTAATAATAGGTTTTGCAATATAGTCATCACACCCGGCATCAAGAGCTGCGGAACGATCAGCGGCCAGAGTATATGCTGTTTGGGCAATAACCGGTAACATCGGACGCATCTTCTTGATCTCACGCGTAGCCTCCAAACCGCTCATTCCAGGCATTTTTAAATCCATTAATACCAAATCGATATCCGGGTTTTGAGCGACCATATCAATGGCTGCCTGCCCACTTGAGGCATACACCACATCTGCATTCACCCCGGAAATCATTTCACTGATAACCTGACTGTTTATTTCTAAATCGTCCACCACCAAAATAATGGATTTGGGCTTTGTAAAAGAATTTGATTCCGGCTGTTCCTCCGAAATCGCATCAAAATTAAGAGGAATACTGAACTTAAAAGTTGTTCCACTACCGGATGTTGTAAATGACAATGTTCCTCCCATTAGTTCCACATATGCTTTCACGATTGGGAGTCCCAGCCCCATGCCTTCAGTCAAGCCAGAGAGAAAATTATCACCTTGTTCAAATCGCTCAAAAACCGTATTTTGAACAGATTCAGGAATGCCAACACCAGTATCCTGAACTTCAAAATAAACATTAAAATCGTCCATTCTACACGTCACCTGCACAATGCCCGAATCGGTAAATTTTAAAGAATTTGAAACAAGATTATTAAGCACAACACCAATTTTCATCTGGTCGAGCATAACCAATTCGCTATCGCGAGGGATCAGTGAATTTATACGGAAAACAACATTCTTCTTCCCCGCCACCATAGCCATCTGATTATAAACCTCATTGAGTAACTGGTTTAAATCTGTCTGAACTCTAACTACTTTTAATTTTTCTGTTTCAATCATCGATGTATTAATAATGTTGTCCATCAGCAATAATAATTGTCGGCTACTCTCTAATATTGTTCTGGCATAGATGCCCATTTTAGGATTAGAACCATTTTCAGTCGTCAATATTTCTGAAAAACCAACAATCGCATTTAATGGCGTTCGCACTTCATGCGATAAATTATTCAAAAAAGCAGTTTTTAGACGATCGCTTTCTTCGGCTTTTTCTTTGGCCTCTATCAACTCATTCTCGATGCGTTTTCTTTCAGTAATATCCTCACTAACTATTACATAATTAAGGACTTTTCCTTCATTATTTTTAACCGGTGAGATGAGAACCGACTCCCAATATTTTTCTTTATTTTTTCGTCTGTTTAGGTGTTCACCACGCCAATCCGCGCCACTATGAATGGTTTTCCACATTGCCTGATGTGCATCAAACGACAAATGACCATCCTTGAATATACGAAGTTCTTTTCCTTTGAGCTCATCGAATGAATAGCCTGTGGTTGCAATAAACTTACGGTTAACATATTCAATATGCCCATCAACATCGGTCATAATAACAGAGGCAGGGCTCTGGTCAGTTGCTACAAACAATTTACGAATTTCCTCTTCGGCATTTTTTATTTCAGAAACATCGACCTGAATACCCAAAATCCGCCTTTGATCCTTTCGCTTCCCGGGCAACGGCATCCCTTTTTCAAGCATATACATGTAATGGCCATCCTTGTGACGAAGTCGTAATTCAAGCCCAATGGGACCTTCCGGTACATCAAGATACAAATCAAAAAAATCTGAAAATTTTAAACGATCATCGGGATGCACCATTTGTTGTATTTTCTCAAGAGTCGTCGGCTGTAACTCGTTCAGCTGATAGCCCAAAATCGCTGCATAACTATCAGAAATATCAATATTACCGGTATCAATATTCCATTCCCAGGTTCCCACGTTAGCTGCCTCCATAAACCATTGCAACCGTTCCTGTTTTTCAGCCGCCAACGATTCGGCCTTCTGCAACAGTGACACATCCTGAACCAAACAGAAAACAGATAACAAAACACCCGAATCGTCATATACCGCCGAATTGTACCAAACACAATTCACTACCAAACCAGTCTTGGCATAATTACGAAAGCGCAATACATTACGTTGCTCTACGCCTTTGGATAATCTAGATATGCCTTTTGAAAATGTATAGACATCATCCGGATGAATAAAATTAAATTCGGTTAAACCTCGCCCGATGACCTCCTCTTTGGTCCAGCCAAAAATTAATTCAGACTGAGCAGACCAGGATTTAACAACCATATCACGATCAAACTCAACATGGCCCAACGGCGAATTATCCAACTGAAAATTAAGCCTTTCATTGGCTACACGAGCCTGCATCAAAGCTTCACGCGACAGCGAAATGTCAGTCATTGTAAACAGCAACTCATTTTGATCCAAATTCTCTGAACGTCGGCTGGCCGAGAGCATTACAAACAATGACTTACCAGATTTTTTAACGACTTCAGCTTCCAATGAAACAGAGTCATTCTCTTCAAGACCTTTATTTACAGATTCATACAAAGCTAAATAAGCTTCATCCGACTTAAACAACAACTGAAACGCATTACCTACCAACTCCTCTGACGAATAGCCAGTCATTTCACTCATAAACGCATTAACCATGATGATTTGATCATTGGCAATCAACCCGATGCCAATAGGGGCCAATCGGGAAACCGCTGATAACTGATCCTCAATTTCTCTTTTTTTCAACACGGCTCGTGCCACTTGCTTTCTTAGCAAAACGATAAAAGCCAACAAAAAAACCAAACTCACTGCTACCAGCACAATAAATGGGAGCAATCGATGCATCAGCCGGCCTTTCTCATATACCGAAAACCACTTATTATAAATCTCATCGTAGGTTCCGTCTTCCTTTAACTGGTATAACCCTGCATTAAGGAGCCATAACAATTCAGTTTCTCCCTTTTTGACGGCCATGGCATACTTGTATGGCTCAATATCGGAAGTACGCAACACAACATTTTTTAAATCTGACTGCTTAATAGAATAAACACCTTGATAACTCGCTAAAAGTGCGGCGTCATAAACATTATCATTAATAAAATTCAGCGCTTCCAAAGGATCGGCAACAGCAATCAAGGTATCTGCCCATCCCTTCATAAGCATAAAATCATGCATTACATCACCATCCTGAACCACCACCGATTTACCTTTTAAATCCGCTAAGGTTAAAATACGACTTTCTTCAGAAACAAAAAGTCCATGGGTGATAACACTATGAGGCGTTCCAAAAGCAACTTTCTGAATTCGTTCGGGTGTGACAATCATACCTGTAATTACATCAATTTCACCAGCTTCAAGTTCTTTTCTGACTTTATTCCAAGGTTCTAAGGTCAATGTAAAATTCAGCCCTAATTTTTCAGCCAAAGACTTAAATAAATCGACATTAAAACCATCTGGTTCCCCTTTATCATTAAGAAACTCATAAGGCGGATAATTTTGATCGCCCTTAACCACTATTTGACGACGAATGGACGCGTATTGAACAGAGTCCGTCTGAGCAACCAGCTCCAACGACCCCATAAACAAAAAACAAACTACAATATTCAATAGTAAGCGCCTCATTATTAATGATATTTTAATTGAAAAAAAAACACAGAAATAAAGCATCTTTCAAGCCAACAACATATGACTAAAAAACCTTATTTCTAAATCATATTAAACAACTAATCCCGTTTGAAAATAATTTAATTTTTCGATTAATTCAACCATTACGTAAATGTCAGCAAGAAAACGCCATTTTTTCATCACACTTACTTCCCAAATGGTCATTTACCTAAATAAACTCATACTTCTCAAGCTTTAAAAACCCAGAATTTAAACCTTCTAGCTCAAGTCCCCTCCTTTATGGACAAACACTAGTTGGCCCCAACAATATTAGACTTTACCGTGCCAGTAATTCGAAATTCAGTTCGTCTGTTTCTCCGCCGTCCCTCAGGATTATCCGTCCCATCAGCGTTTAGGTTTGGCGCAATTGGATGCGAGGCGCCATACCCCCTGGCTGACAAACGATTTGACGATATTCCTTTCGAAACCAGATAATCCACTACGCTTCCTGCTCTACCTTCCGATAATTTTTGATTGTACAACGCATCACCTAAACTATCGGTATGAGCTGATATCTCAATGGTTATCTGCGGATATTGATTCATCAGTTTCAAAATTGTACGTTCTAGCGTTTCCTTGGCTTCAGAGGTTAACTCAGTCTGATCAAACCGGTAATAAATATTCTCCAAAACGATTGATTTCTCAGGTATTTCAGACAATGCGACAGTACTTAGTTCAATGGTCTCATCACCTTGAACCTCGCGGGTTGACACCATAAAACTACGATCAAGCAAAGTGGAATCTTCAACATTAATTTTATAATTTCGACCGGGGTCAACCCAAAGCTCAAATTCCCCCTTTTCGTTAGTTGTAACCTCCTGAAGAAATACGGAAGAGGCGGAATCACTTAACATCTCAACCGATACGACCTTGTTCATTAAAACATTTTGCTTCAACGGAGATGGTTCGTTTAAACTATCAACTGTTGAAAGTGAACTGCTGATCTGGTCTTCTCTAACAAGCTTCCCGGTAATTAACACCCGTGGTGCCTTAGTTTCCCGAAAAGCGTAAATATCATCACAACAATTGTCGTAATACAGCGCGCGGCTGCCAGGTCGGTTGGAAGTAAAGAACCCAAATTGTCCTGAACGGTTTCTCACAAAATTTAAGTCATCGAACGAAGAATTAATTGGCAAACCAATATTTTCAGCGGGTTCCCAGGTGACCATATTTCCTTCGGCCCTATAAATATCAAACCCGCCAAAACCGGCACGACCATTAGAACTAAAAAATAATTTATGGGAAGGTAAATCATAAAAGGGCGTTATTTCATCGCCGCTGGTATTTATAAAAACACCGGCATTAGCCGCTTTTGTGTAGGTTTTCTTATTCTTATTGTACACGGAATACCAAATATCCATTCCGCCGGCTCCTCCCGGACGATCAGAGACAAAATATAAAACTTCCAGATTATTATTAAAGCAACTTCCCACAGCCGGTTGAGTGGCCGTATAATTAACATGATTGATATCTTTATCTAGCGGCTGTGGTGCCGACCAGACGCCATCTTTAATTTTATGCGACATATAAATATGACAAATATTTTCCCCATTGGGTTGATTCGCACATTGGGTAAAATAAAACCGTTGCCCGTCAACAGAAAAACAGCCATGGCCAGTGTCAAAGTCACCATAAGTAAAAAAAGGTGGATCAACCTTCTTCATTCCAATCCATTCGTCACCGGCGAGTCGGGCACCATAAAAATTTTGAACAGCAACGTAAGGTTTGTTCAATTCGTGAAAAAGGGGCGCATCAGGAGCTGTAGAACCATACACAAATACAGAATCATTAATCAGAATAACCCCGGCTTCAGAGTGTGAGGTATTGATTGAATCAGACAAAAGAGTGACCTCTGTCGTGACCATGGTGTCTCTGGCAGCCATTCCCATTTCACAACCAATTAATAACTGATCGATAACATCACGGGTAACATTCTTTTCTCCAATTCGACGATAACGCCCGCGTAGCTGTGAAAAATAATCAAAAGCTTCCTCATAATTACGATAATGCATTCGCACCAATGCGTAATAGTACAAAGCGTTCAAATTATGCCGTTGATCGTTATTATATAACTCACGCATAATATCTTCGGCCATGGCATAATTCCGAATCTGATAATACAGACGCCCTAAATTGAAAGTCACTTCATCGTTTTGCGGATCCCGACGATGCCATTCAGCCAGAAAAGCTGTCGCCTGTAATCGGTCATTCATTCGCAAAGCACTTTCATAGTAACCTTTTAACTGCCATTTTTCCAGCGCACTCATCTCCTCGCCGTGCGGCAAAACAGATTGAGCACCCAAAGAGTAACAAGCACAAAATAATATAACAATCAATATCTTTCGCATGGTACTATTTTGCGGGTTAAATCAGTTGACGGCAATTTATAGGTTACCCCCAATTCAATGGTCGAACTGTTATATTTGGCCGCCGTCGAAGCCCCAATATCCATATCATAAGCCACCATACAACTCCAGTATTGCCATGAAACACCGGCCGATAAAACCATTGAACGATAGTTCTGTGTTACGTTTCGAAGGTGAAAACCTGCAATAATATTATTTTTTTGATTAAGCCAATCGTTTACATTATACCCTAAATGCCCACCAACCATCGTCTCGGATGCTTTATTCACATAAATACCAACCAAAGAGGGAATCACAAAAAGACGTTCATTAATTACAAAATCGCCCTTGGCATGGAAAACATGCTTCATCGATAAATTATTATCAACATCAAAAAAAGTTTCACGAGGCCTGTTCAATTGCTGAGCCGAGTAACCCAAACTGGCCATTCCAAAATCCCATTGCTTTAAAAATACCATTCCAAATCCGGCGTCTAAATAAAACGTCGAAGAATTTTCAAATAATTCACCCGTGGGCATTGTGGGGTCAAAACCGCCTGTATTCCTGTTGTATTGGTCCGGAAACGTTATACCATCCCATTTCACTTGTTTATGAACACCGGCAAATTGTATCCCGCCGTAAAGTATCGACCTTAAACCCAATCGAACCCCATGTCCCAGAGACAAATTAACCCGATTAACAGGCAAGGTTCCATTGGCCGAATTATCACTTAAAAAATAGATACCGGCATCAATACGTTCATTTTTAAAATAAAAAGGGTGCTCAAAACTGAAAAAACCGGTCTGATAATCGTGGGCATTATTCTCCCCTTGTTGTCGATAAACACCAACAGCTCGCCACTCGCCATTAAAACGACCAGTATTGGCCGGATTAAGAACAAGGTGGGTTGAATATGCATCCGAAAAATGAAATGTTTGAGCAACCAACCTCTCATTGTCAAGGAAAAAACAACCAATCAGTATAACAAATAGTGTGGAAAACACCCTGAACTTCATAAACAAAAATTATAGTCATAAAACCTAGTTTAAAGTAAAGAATATATTTTTAGTATACAAACTGATTTTCTTATATTGCATAAAAATAATCTGCAAAAAGATTTCCCAGTCCAAAAACCAATAAAGCCAACTAATTTACGACTTATGTTTCCAACGCTCAATATTAAAAAGCCACAATTAACAATAGCAATTTTATTGTTAGCAAGCCATTTGTCAGCACAAACAACGATTGACTTTACGGTAAACACGGATTCGGGCTGCGCCCCCCTGAATGTGACATTTAACAACACATCACAATCACCAGAAGACCTAAGTTACGAATGGGATTTTGGCAATGGAAATACCTCTACAATTCCTAACCCTCAAACCACCTTCATTACACCTGGCAAATATACCATCACCTTAACAGCTTCAGATGGAGAAAACAGCTACACCAAAAGTAAAGAAGCCTATATCACGGTGGTTGCAAATCCTGTGGCCTTCTTTGTATACGACGGGCCATCAGAAGGTTGTGTTCCATTTGAAGCAACTTTTGAAAACCAATCAACAGATCCGATTAACAGTCCACTGAGCTATACGTGGAGTTTTGGCGACGGCGAACGCGCCTCAGAAGAGACTCCGACCCACATTTATAATGCTGCCGGCATCTACGATATCACATTGGTAGTCGAGAATGAATTTGGCTGCCAATCCGCCTATACCCTTCCGCAAAAACTAGAAGCCGTTAAGCCCAAAGCTTTGTTTGGTGTTAACCCATCTGCCTCCTGCACAGGTGAGCTCAGCGTGGTATTCAGCAACCTTTCAATTGCCCGTACCGGCTTCAACTCATCCTGGTCTTTTGGCGATGCAACAACCTCCACCCAAACAACGCCAGTCCATTACTACGAGGAACCCGGCAGTTATAATGTTAAATTAAAAATAACCGATGATTTAGGGTGTACCGACTCTACGTATTTCAACAATCTTATTAACATAACAAACACAACCTCCGACTTCAGCGCATCAACCACAAAGGGGTGTGTGGGAGACACCATTTACTTCACCAATTTAAGTAAAGATGCCGGCCAATACCAATGGAGCTTCGGAGATGGAACCAGTTCGTCTGTCTCACACCCTAAAAAAGTATATACACAACCGGGCGATTACAAAATCACTTTAACCGCAAGCAATGGTACTTGCAGCGAACAAAAACAAATCACTATAAACATCGAGCAGGCGCACATTGATTTTAAGGTATCAGATCAATACATCTGTCAGTTACCTGCCACATTAACATATGAGAGTTTATCAAGCAATGCTGTAAGCTACGACTGGCGCTTTGGGAATGGGGCTACTTCAACACAGGCATCTCCAACGGTTAACTTTTCTGAGACGACCAAACTAACGGATTTTCGGGCTGTTTTTAGTGACACTCTGACCATCACCACTGCTAACGGATGCAAAAGCACACTGGTAAAACCAAACAATGTTGAAATCCATCTGCCACATGTTATGATGAATCCCGGCGATGGAGGTAATTCCGCTAGTCTGAATGGCTGTATCCCAATGGGATTAACTTTTAACGACCAATCGGAATACAACAGTGATGTTGATGAAATCATATCCTACGAATGGCTTGTTAACGGCAGCGATCGCCGTACCGGGACCTCGACAGACGTAATCGTCCTGGCCCCAAAAAAAACGCCAATTCAGCTCACTGTGACCACCCAAAAAGGATGCGTAGCCTCGGCCACTGAATACATCAATGCCGGCCAAACCTTTGAGGCTAATTTTGTACGTACATCGAACTACGAAACTTGTGCCGACGAAATGGTTACATTTGAAATCACATCTCCCAATAAAAAATTTATCACTAATGAAGTATGGGATTTTGGTGATGATGCAGAACCGGGCCTTTCCATGCCAACTCACTTCTACGAAAAAACAGGCTTAATGGATGTAACGCTCACCATCTACAACAATGGCTGTCCGTCTAAAATCATCAAAAAAAATTACGTAAAAATTCTGGGTCCATACGCCAGCTTTACCATTGAAACCAATTGCAGTCAACCTTTGCAATACCAATTTGAAAGTAACGTCATTGATGCAACAGATTACACCTGGGATTTTGGTGATGGCTCTCCACTTGTTTCCAATGTGGCCAATCCAACACATACTTATGCTACATCGGGGAATTACAGAGTGCAACTAAATGCCACCAACAGCGAAACAGGCTGTGAATTTTCGTATGTCAGAGACGTTTACCCCCGCAAAATAAAAAGTAATTTCACCATTGAGGATGCAGCCCCCTGTCTAAATGCAACATTAACTCTCGATGGCAGTACTTCTGAAGAATACTCACCCTTCTCATACAACAAAGAAACGATTAGATACCTATGGCTGTTTAATGAAGAAAGCGAAATAACCGGGTCGATGGACGTTTTACAGCACACTTTTAAACATAAAGGATTAAATCACATTTCATTAATAACACAGGACATCAACGGTTGCCGGGACACACTCACCAAAGAAATCATGATTTACCAACCGGAACCGGATTTCGATGTCGACTACGAAGTTGGCTGTATGCCCATCACTTTCAAATTTGCCGACAAAACAACTTCAGATGCGGTTATCACCGATTGGGAATGGAACTTTGGCGACAATACGACGGCATCAATACAACACCCTGCGCACGAATATACCCAATATGGCCAGTATAGTGTATCATTATCCGTTACCGATGAACAGGGGTGCAGCAATAGTATTAACAAAGAACAATTAATTAAAACCATCACACCCGAAGCTACCTTCAAAGCAAATAACAATCAGCTTTGCATCAATGATACCACCACTTTTCACAGCACCTCTGGCAACGAAATAGATACTTATCAATGGGCATTCAGCAATGGAATAACCGTCACAGATTCCGACCCACAAATTCAATTCACTGAAGCCGGCTATTACACTGTATCACTTCATATCACCGACATTCACGGCTGCGAGGCCTTCGGCGAGATGGAAAATTATATTCATGTTCAGGCACCACCGCAAGCCAATTTCTCAGCCGACATAACCGAATCAAATTGCTACCCGCTTATTGTTCAATTCTCCAACGATACAAAAACCGATTACCCGGGAACATGGCAGTGGTATTTCGGAGAAAACAGCAACCAGTCGCAATTAAAAGACCCTTTTTTCATATACAATCGCCCGGGCGCACACGATGTTCGGTTAATTAGCCGCACAACCTACGGCTGTACCGATACCATTACAAAAACAAATTTCATTAATGTTGACGGGCCATACGCCCAATTCTCCTTACCCGATTCAGCCTGTCTTAACAGCGACATCGCTTTTAATGCAACCAACCTTGAAAAAGTGTATGACTTGGCGTGGGATTTTGGTGATGGCGCAGGGACAAATGACAACAATATCACACATGCCTATTCCACTCCCGGCAATAAATATCCGCTACTATTTTTAAGAACCGATGCCGAAAATACCTGTAACGTGGCACTTATCGACACACTACATATTCTGGATTTGCACACAACCATTGATTATTATAACCAATCAGATGAATTTTGCCCACCAGCGCAGGTCGCATTCAAAGATAATTCAGTGAATGCCACTTCATGGCTGTGGCAATTTAATGACAATACACTATCAGACCTTCCGGAACCGGTAAAAGAATTTCAAACAGCAGGGACTTATCCTGTAACCTTAACCATACAACATACCAAACTAGGCTGCGAATACGTCACCAAAAGCGAGATTGTCATTCATCCTTTACCAGATGTAAAAGTAAGTCCCGATACCGTTATATGTACTGGAGATGCGGCAACCCTGCAAGCAGCAGGAGGGCTACATTACCAATGGTGGCCGACCGATCACTTATCAACACCTGATGCCGCCGTAACAATGGCGACTCCCAAAAACGATGAATGGTATCAGGTTACGGTAACCAACCAATTTGGCTGTATCAATTATGGAACAACCAATATTTATGTTCAGCAAAAACCGGTAATAACACTGGCCGATACCACACTCATTGTAGGCGAGACCATGCAAATAGACATCACAGATCCAGGCATTGCCTATTACGACTGGACACCAGCCACTCAACTATCGTGCTATAATTGCCCCTCACCCATTCTACAAGCCCTTGAATCGAAACAATACAGCATAACTGTAACAGATACAACCGGTTGTTTCAGCCTGACATATCCTTTTAATTTAACGGTAAATAAAATATACTCTGTAGATGTACCAGAAGCTTTCACACCAAACAATGATGGAATCAACGAAAAGATATTTGTTAAAGGCTGGGGCATCGAAAAACTTATTACTTTTAAAATTTACAACCGTTTCGGGCAAATTGTTTATGAATCAAATAATATTAATGAAGGTTGGGATGGCACCTATAAAGGCTCACCTCAACCTGTCGAGACTTATACTTATGTAGCACAAGTAATGCTCTATGATCAACAAATAAGAACCATAAAAGGAACCATAAAATTGCTCCGTTAATTTTACTCCCCAAAAAAGCAATAATACAAACCGCGAAAAAGACCTGATATACATGGCCATAAAACAAGCATTAACAGAAATATTTGAAGCAGTTGGAGCCCCTTTGTTTCTATTTAACCGGGAATTAGAAGCTGTCTATTTAAACAAAATGGCTGTCGATATTTTTGAAGTAAACAGCATCGATAATATATGTCTGGAATGCGTTGGTAGCGATTGCTTAAACGTTCAAACCATCGACGACCTGATACAAAATAATCTATTGTCGAATAACCAGGCAATCTGCATCCGTTCCAAAGGGTTAAAAAAAACGATTACAGGCAATCTGAGCTATCTGAAAAAAGAAGAACTGGTACTTATCACATTAGTAAACTATCTGGGATTAAAAAATGAAACACCCAAAGCGGCTGAATATATACCTCCACAGATGTTACCGGCTATTTTTAGTCAGATAATTGATAACAGCCAGACTGAATTTTTTATGATCAATGACAAAGGAGTTATTTTAATGGCCAATGAAATAGCTAGAAAGGCCACCGGAATAACATTGGATAAAAATACCCCCGTCTATTTGTCTCACTTCAATCCATCGGCAAATGAAGAATGGTGGAACAAACAAAAAACCAGCACAGATTCAGAAGCCCGCCACATCTTTGAAACCCGCCACTACCAACAAAATGGCACGCTTTATCCGGTCGTCGTAAACATGTTTAAACTGGCAGAAACCCAAGCACCGGTTTATGCCTACTATTGTACCAACATTACCGACCGTTATGATATTGAGGAAACATTATTAAAAGAATCAAAGATCAATCAGAATCTGGCAGAAATAAGTGCTGAACTGGCAAAAAAGCAAAAGCTTAATTACATCCAACTTCTGGTTCGCCAATACGCTCTGGAAATAACGAACAGCTCATTTGCATTCATCATCTATCATGACCCGGATAAACGCGAGCTGAAAGTTTCCATCTATAATGATACAAACAAAAACTTCGACGAGGAAGTCCGCGTAATAGAAAAACATATCTCGGAACTATACACCGGAGGTGAAAACATTGACACACATCATGACTTTATCATAAACTCAAAATCAAAATTCAAAATAGGAGACACCACTATCGACCAATTATTACCATTTAAAAACATGGTAATGACAGGTGTTTTCAGCAACGAACAATACATGGGTCTGTTGCTGGTGGCGGGCCGTTCAACGCAATATACCGAAACAGATGCAGAACATCTGAATAGCTTATCCAATCTATTTGCCGTAGCAATAAACCGAGCTAAAGCAAATAATCAACTGTCTGAATCGCTGGCGCAACTGGAACTGGCAATGAATGTGGCGAATATGACACTAATTGATGCTGCTGTAAACCAAAACCGACTGATAATAAATCAATCGTGGTGCAAAATATTAGGCATTGCCACCATTCACGGATCAGAACATATCACGCTAACCCGACTACTTAGACGCATTCACCCTGATGATTTCCAAAAATTAATTACACAAATAAACGAACACCGCAACAGTAACAGTGCCAGCTTTAAAATAAATATGCGTTTGCGTATTAAAAATAACAGTTACAAATGGATCATGACCACCGGCAGTATAACAGCGCTGTCGGAAGATGGAAGCATCAATCGAATTATGGGGGTTGCCGTTGATATTACCGAACAAATCAACCTGAATAATGAAATTATTCAATCGCGGGAAGAAGCCGTCGAAGCCAACAAGGCTAAAAGTGCATTTTTGGCCCGCATCAGTCATGAATTCAGAACCCCCTTAAATGCTATTATAGGATTTACAGATGTTCTCATCGGCAATGCTGAAGCGGGTATGCAAATGGATTATCTCAAGAGCATCAAAAAAAGTGGCGTAAATCTGTTAAACTTAATCAATGACATTTTGGATTTCTCAAAACTGGAAGCCAACAAAATGACACTTTATCTTAAACCAACTGATATTGTAACCATAGGCATAGAAACCAGCAATTTATTCATTCATGCCCTGCAAGCCAAAGACATTAAATTCAAACAGGAAATTGAAAAATCAATTCCCCGGTCCTTACTACTTGATGAATTACATATCCGGCAAGTGATTACTAACCTTCTAAGTAATGCTGTTAAATTCACCGATAGAGGTCAAATAACCTTCTCAATAACGCATCAGCCTTCAAAAGACGAAACTACCACTCTAATCATCCGCGTGACTGACACTGGCATAGGAATTGCTGAAGCTTCAAAGAAAAAAGTCTTTGAAGACTTTTCACAACAAGACAACCAGGATAACCGACGCTATGGAGGCACTGGACTGGGGCTTGGCATCGTAAAACGCCTGGTGGAATTAATGAATGGAAGTATCGATTTAGAGAGCAAATCCGGCGAAGGAAGCACCTTCACAATAACACTACCAGACATACAACTGGCACCATATGACCCCAACAGTCTGGATGAATCGCCAGAAATTAAGACAGAAACCCACGAAACAAAACAATCAAATACAAACCCTGTTAACCCCCAATGCTGTAGAGATATTATGGAAGCCTTATCCCCTGAGTGGGATACATTTAAAACACGTCCTTCCTTTAAAAAGGTGGACGGGATAACCCATAAAATCAAAGAAGTCAACAAAAAATATCAAAACGCTGTAATAGAAGAGATACTAAGAAAAATGGAACATTCGGTAGACTCATTTGATGTTGAGACACTGGCGACAGCTATTAACGAATTGGACAACTACATAAAACAACCACAGCGCAACTAAATAAAAAAATTATGGATAGCGTATCAAAAGGAAAAGTTTTAATTATTGACGATAGCCCCAAAAATATACAGGTTGCAGTTTCTATCCTTGAGCAGGCCGGATATGAATGCGAATTTTCGCTCAACGGGGCCGGCGGATTAACATGGCTGGAGTCTGAACCTTTTGATGTAATACTTCTGGATGTTATGATGCCGGAAGAAGACGGCTTTGAAGTTTGTCGCAACATAAAATCAAATCCGGGATTAAAAAAGATACCTATTGTTTTTCTGACAGCCAAAACCGACCGCGAAAGTATGATTCAAGGCTTTGAAGCAGGCGGAGAGGACTACATCACCAAACCATTCGATGCCAGAGAACTGATTGTAAGAATTAGAAACCAGGTCGAGTTAAAACGAAACAGAGAACTTCTCGAAAAAACCAATAAAGATCTTGAATTACTTGTAGAAGACAAAACCCAAAAACTAGTTGAGACCAATGAGCAACTAACCAAAACAAATCAGGAGCTCAGACATTTTAACCAAAATCTAAAAGTGTTGGAAGAGTCGAAGCAACACTTTCTGAATATGCTGGGAACTGAAATATCAGGCTCTTTAAATGAAATAATAGGAATTCTTCAGGTTGTTAAATACAAAGTAGACTCCAAAAAAGTGGCTCAGCTTATCGACCGCATCGACCGTTCTTTATCGAAAATTGAAATTTCTGTGGGATCGGCACTGCGCATCACCGAACTTCAGTCTAAAGGTGAAATCCTTTCGCTCGAAAGAATAGAAATTAACAAACTAATAGGATTCGCCGTTTTTAAACTGGATGATAAAATCAGACATAAACAGTTTAAAATAGAAAACTACACGAATCAGGAACCTATTTATATTAACGGCGAATCGCAACTCATCATGGCAGCACTTGTTAATATCATTGACTTCTTTTTGGAACGAAATTTGACAGGTGCACAACTAACCATCGAAACACAAAAAGAGGCGCAAAAGACCTATATTTATTTTAAAGACAATGGCGAGTACATTTCAGATGAAGATAAAGCGGCCATATTTGACGTTTTTTACACAGGCACACAATCACTACATATCACAAAACTGATAGCTCAGGTACATTTTGGAGAAGTAACCCTCGAAAACCGAAAATTAAGCAAAGGGGTTGAATTATCACTGGAGCTTTTTACAAAAGAAGAATAATTAAGCCTAAATATAAGTAAGAATACAATTAAGAATTACATAATCAGTTATATTTGCATCATAATACAACAACAACTTTATCTGTTTATTACGAAAGACAAACAAAAAAGAGGTTGAATAAAAATTAAAACAATATGACTTCATTGATCACACAATTAACGGCGAAGACCAGTAAACACTTACTGCTGGCCGCTGCATTAATACTTTTCACACCATCTTTTGGGGCGGAAAGGGAAGAAACCCCTCAGGATGATGACATGCTGGTTGAATATTATTCTATACCGGCTCCTGATGAAATCTTAAGTTATATACACAATAACCAAATACAATTTACGCCAAGTACCTTAACGGACTTATCAAAAAAGAACAATTACCGAACGAATTCCGACAAGTTATTATCGTTTGGTTTTTACCTTGCCGATATGGCCTATGCCATTACCTTTGACCAATCAGGAACTGCTTTGGATTATTTTTCTACTGTTGAAGAAATGGGGAAAAATCTTAATATTTTCCCTCCGGAAGTGGAAGCACTGGGCCAGCGTATCATGAAAAATATGAACAGGATGGATTCCCTCAACAATCTTTATGACGAGGTATACCTCACCATCATTGGGAATCTGCATGAAACAGGGCGTTTTGGGGAATATGCCATGATCTCGGCAGGTGGGTTTATTGAGAGTCTGCATTTGGCATTAAATTCAAATGGGACCCGTATTACGGAAGATGAGTTCAAATTGCGCATCTGGGAACAAAAAATGATTATGGATCAGCTCAATAAAATGTTGGACAAATACCTTACCGGCTCAACAAGAACAAAAATGAAAGCTGATGTATCGGAATTAACCACTGCCTTTGACCAGTACATCCAGAAAAATGCAACAACAAGCTCCGCCACGCGTAACGATGGTGCTGTTTTAATTGGAATGCCAAGTCCTCCGCAGGAAACGGCAGTTCAACCAATACTAAAAATACACCAGGAAGTAGATGCATTAAGGGCCAGATGGATTAAATAAAAACCATTCTACACTTGTTATTTTACGGACACCAGAAAATAACTGACTCAAATCCACAAAAACATTACAACACAGCAGATTGAAAGTCAATCAACCGCAAATTATAATTGAAGTAGATTTTTCATGTTCTACTTAAAAATATCTGTATGAAACGAGCAAAAATATTAGCCATCATAACGACCCTATTTATAATTCATTCAGCTTATTTTCAGGTACATGCTCAAAGTTGTCAAAACTATGAAAAAAGATGTGAAAATGCGCCTACTTATTTTGAACAAAGCTCACTTTCCCGCTCTGTGACCATGCGCAAGGCACGTAAAGTAATTATTAACCAAACATTTTTCGGCAACCGCGAATACTTCATCTCGGTGTGCGGGCGCAAAAAACTGGGAGACATACACTTTCGTTTAATATCTGACGACGAGAATCAAACCGTATTGTACGACAATGCGGCGGTCAACTTCAAACCATCTCAGCTATTTGTGATTCAAAACACCATGAAAATTAAAATCGAACTTTCGGCGCCTCACTATTTCGATGATCACAATTCAGAATGCGCCGGCGTACAAATATCTTATCACAAAAGCGGACTGGAATAACAATTAGTAGTAAAATAGTCGTGGTTCATTCAAATTTAACACACAACCAAATAAATAGCCTCCCCCAAAAACAGCACTGTAAATTACTACACAAAAAAGGGGGCTAAAGTCGTGTTTTTATCCATATTTTTCTATCTTTGTCCCCGCAAAACAAACAGGTCCAGTAGCTCAGTCGGATAGAGCAACAGCCTTCTAAGCTGTGGGTCGTGGGTTCGAATCCCGCCTGGATCACAACTATATAAACAAGATTGACATATTTGCACATTAGAGCCAATTAATAAGAATAAAAAACAGAATATCCCTAAGCACGTTCATACAATCTATATTGTATTATTAGTCACAACCTCACAACAAACTACTTGGTGGAAATCCAAATTGTTTTTTAAAACACCTGCTGAAATAATATGGATCGTTAAATCCGACCATATCCGACACTTCAGAAATATTATTCCGTTTTAGTTTTATTAGCTTAACTGCTTTTTTTAATCTAATTGTTCTAATAAATTCATTGGGCGACAAATCAGTCAACTCTTTTACTTTTCGGTATAGAGTAGATGAACTGACACCCAATGCTGAACACAAAAGATTCCCGGCTAAATTTGCATCGCTGATATTTGCCTCAATAATCGTAGTCAGTTTATTCAAAAACTCTTCATCAACCGGCGAATGAGTTAATACATCAACATTGCTTTCCATATCGCCTGAAAACTTTTTCTTGAGGTCAGTTCTTGCCTTAACAATATTTTCGATACGAATTTTAAGCAAAGATGGGTCAAAAGGTTTAGTCAAATAGGCATCAGCACCCATTTTATAACCTTTCATTTGATTGTCGTTATCAGATAATGCAGTTAATAAAACAACGGGAATATGGCTGATTCTTTCATCATTTTTAAGCATTTTACAAAATTCAAATCCATTCATGACTGGCATCATCACATCGGCTATACATATAATGGGTTTTTTATGGCGGCAAATCTGTAGTCCTTCCGCACCATTTTCAGCTTGGTAAACTTTGTAATAATCTGAGAGATAGTCCGCAATGTAATCTCTCAACTCCTGATTATCTTCTATTACTAAAACTTTTTCTTTGAGCTCTGCTGACAACATATGTGTCTTATTATCAGCACTAAATGAAAGTGTTGAATTTGATGATTCAATTTCAAAATCAAAAATTTCCTTTTCATCGTAAAATACTTTATCAATAGGCATCTCAATGGTAAATACGCTCCCCTTTTCAGGCGTACTATAAAGCTCCAGTTTTGATTTATGAACTTTTACTAACGAATTTACTAATGACAGACCAATTCCACTGCCAGTATGTTCTTCTTTTGTATTGTCAACCTGATAAAACCTGGTAAATATCTTTTTCTGACTTTCCTGAGGAATCCCTATTCCATCATCACTCACCTCAACAATAAGCTTACGTAATCCATTCTCATTTTGAGTTATGTCAAGAAACAAATCAACATTCCCATACTTGTTGGTAAACTTAATCGCATTTGAGAGCAAATTATATAATATTTTATCATATTTATCTCCATCAATCCATCCAATAATTTCATCATACTCACACATTAAATGATAGTTAATTTTCTTCTCCTTTACCAAACCGTCGAAAGAATGAAAAATATCTTGTGTATATAAAAGAATATCTGTTTTTGATACTTTAAGCTTTAATTCACCATTTTGAGCTTTCCTAAAATCAAGAAGCTGATTAACCAGATTATACAGCCTGTTTGAATTTTTCAAAATCAGCTCCACCCTATTTCTTTGAGACTCAGAAGCCATCCCTTCTTCTACTAATTGCTTGGCCGGGCCTATTATTAAAGAAATCGGAGTTCGGAGCTCATGCGAAATATTAGTAAAAAAGCGCAGTTTTTCATGATTCAGCTTATCTTCCCTTTCACGATGAACTTTCTCCAGTAATAGTTCTTGTTTTAGCATCCAACTTTTTTTCAATTGCCGGGAAACGAAATATATTGTCGTAAGCAAAAAAACAAACACGAATAATATCGCTTTATAAGTCAACCAAAAAGGAGATTTAATAATTATTTGATAGGATGACACATCACTCCAGTAACCACTGCTATTTGAAGACCTTATTTTAAAGGTATAATCTCTGGGATACAAATTGGTATATTGAATACTTGTTGCATTATTATCAGCCATAATCCACTCTTCATCAAAGCCTTCCAACTTATATTCATACCTGTTTAATCTGGTATTTGCATACGATGGGGAAGAAAAAGTCAACGAAAAATTTCGGTTCACGTACTCCAACTCTAATTTACGTGAAAAATTAATATCCTCATTTAAAACCACTTGCCCTTTAATTGTATCACCAGGTAATACTATCTTATTTTGAACCTTCACTTCACTAATAAATGGTGGATCTGCTTTTAAATTATCTTTGAGATCATTAATTGTGAAATAGATAATTTCATCCTTACCGGTTATATATACAACCGAATCGTTAAATAAGAAAAAACCTTTATTACTAAAAATATCCAATCGATTACCACTGCCAACATCATAAGTATTCAGGCTGTTATCAATGGGATTAAAACGCCCAACCTTTCCGTTATTTAAGTTGACCCAAAGAAAACCATTCCTATCTTTTATGATATCCGTGATCCAATTTTCTCTTAATTCCAGAGGATTCTTAACCGGTACAAAATCATCAATGCCCGGCCTATAATAATTCAACCCCATTCTCGTTGAAACCCAAATTTTTCCGGCATCATCGATACAAATAGCTTTCGCGCTGTTATTTGACAAACCTTTAATTTCGTCATCTTTTGAGGTATATACTTTAGACTGATAATTTTCAGAATTGTATTTTATAACGCCGGTTTCAGTGGTAATCCATATTATACTGTCATTAGCGGTTGTCACTTGATTAATAGCGATATCAGGAAACTTTTTTTGAAGGGTTAAATCGACATTAAAAGTGCGCGGATTAACCACAACAGCCCCACTGCCATGAGAGCCAATTAAAAGATTCCCATTTGCTAATTTATTAAAAGCGAAAACAGGAACTGACTTAAAACCGACGTCCAATAATTTTGACGTTTTAGTAACGTAATTATAAATCAATATTTGCCCGCTCCACAAACCACAATAAAAAATCTTGCCATCAGGTGTGTAAATACCAGAAATATCGTTACGAACACTCTGAACGACTCTAAACTTATCTTTATCCTTTAAAAACAAGCCACTATTGTGTGTCGCAACAATCAATTGGTTGTCGTAAGTTTTAGCGTAATCAGATATTCGTGGTATTTTACCGTCAATAACTAAGGAAAATGAATTAATCGTTTTAAACTGATTTCTGAATGGGTCATATTTATCCAATCCATTATCTGTGCCAATCCATAGTAAACCTGAATTATCAAAATAAAGAGCAGAAACAGAATTATCAACTAACGATGTTTTATCTGATCGCCTGGAATAATACCATTGAAAATCTCCTTTTGCAATGTCTTCCAAACGATTACAAACTATAATTCCACCAATAGTTCCTAACCAATATTTTCCATCCGGCGCCCTTGTCACACACACAAAATAAGGTCCGATTGTTTCTCTGAATTTAGAATCACAGATAGGCTGTAATTCAAAAATATCATCTTGCTTATTCCATTTAAACAAGCCTTCTCTGGTGCCAATAAACAGATCAGATTTATCATCCTGAAAAATAAAATAAACATACGGATTAATGATATTTAAACTGGATGCAGACAAAGTATACTTTTGTATATTAAGTATTTCACCCTTATTATCGAGAGTAATTTTTGCAATACCGCCAGTCTCAAAACTTCCTACCCAAATATGCCCATTGATATCTTCAAATATTGTTTTGACATAAATAAATCCATCAAGCTGTACTTTTGAAAATTCCTTGGTGCGTTCATCATAGACACATAATCCATAATCTTTTGTACCGATCCATAATCTTTTAAATTTATCGATAAAGATGGCTCTTATTTCAGAATCGGGGATTGATTTGGGATTGTCCTTTTCGTGAAGAAATGTTGTAAACTGGTGAACCCTAAGATTGAGTTTTGTCAACCCACCTCTTGTGCCAATCCACATGACATCTGAATCCTCATCGAACACCAATGCGGTGATGTCATCATTATGAATCCGATTTGGCGATTTGAAATCGCTAAGATAAGGGGTAAACCTCTGCCCATCAAAACTATTCAAACCTTTAAAAGTCCCCAGCCAAAGCAATCCATATTTATCCTGCACAATATGACGTACAGAATTATGTGACAGGCCATTCTCTCTGCTGTAATGTTCCAGCTTTATATCTTCTGCAAAAACATTCGTAGAAATGAAAAGAGCAATTATAATACTAATTCTGTGTATCATTTTAATTGATTATAGGTTAAGGTTCGTTTACCCAATACTTATATTTTAATGTATATTTTATTTCGATGTAATACATAACCTAAAAACCAGCAAATCAAAGCAAAAAACAGGGCAGTAATCAATGAGCCCATAGGGCCTGGAATTATATTTTGAAATATTTTTTCACTGCCCCATTCAAAGATATCTAACCCTGGAGCAACTGGAATTAAACGTAATGTTACATAAAACAACTCTGAAAAAAGGTAGATAAACAATGGATTCTTTCCAAAAACATTAAAAAACATAACGCCTTTTTTGAGATTTCTCAACTCAATAAGATAGATTAGAACAGCCATAATAGACAAATCTATACCTATAGTGAACAAAGCAAATGAGCTAGTCCATAATTTTTTGCTGATGGGAAAAATTAAATTCCACCATAAGGCAACTGACGTTAGTAAAAATCCAACAAGCAAAAGTTTTGCGATTCCTTCAAATGAGTTTCCTTTTTTCCGGATAAAAACACCGGCAATATAACCGCCAACAACATTAACAATAGCAGGCAGTGTACTCAATAAACCTTCAGGGTCAAACAAGCTTTTTTTATAAATATGCCCAAAGCCCAAAGTCAACAAATCAAATTTAGAGACAGCGTTAGTCGCCATTTGAAATTGAGCTCCGGGATCACCAAACACACATAAAAGACCCCAATACCCCAATAGTATCATGGCTGATAATATTATGGCAACCCGCTCTGATAAATAATAAAAAATAACCGAAGCAAAAAAGTAACAAAGAGCTATCCTTTGCAACACTCCCATTATCCGCGTTTCAGAAATAGGCTTTAGAATTAAATCGCCATTATCTCCCAACTTAAAAAATGGGAACCAATACATGAGATAGCCCAATAAAAAGATAATAATAGTTCTTTTTAATATTCTTATCCAGACATTCCTGGCTGATGCCTGTTTCATCCTTTCCATGGAAAAACTCAATGAGCATCCCATTGCAAAAAGGAATGATGGAAACACCAGGTCAGCTAAAGTAAACCCAAACCACTCGGCATGTCTAAGGTACCCATACATTTCGGCACCGGTTCCAGGCGTATTTACAACAATCATCAAAGCTATTGTAACTCCTCTAAACACGTCCAATGAAAGAAAGCGTAATGGCTTTGTCTTTACCGCTTCATTCATATCTGTAATAATATTTGATTAAATATTTAAGTTAAAAAAATATTTCTCTTACTATTATTGTGCAAAAACCTACACTTTATTGTATAAGCTACCCCATTAAGGATTGCTGTATTCGTAAAATTTAGTCAATCCAGCGACCATTCAGGTCAATAGCAAACCCAATATAATTATCATTGATTTCTCATTTTACTCTTACAATTTTTTCATCCGGAAAATCAATTTCACCATTCGCCACATCTTTTAAAACAAACTGAGCCTGATCACCCGCATTCTCTACTTCAACACTTTTTATTATCAAATTGGCAACGTCATCAAAAACAAAAGCCGGGCGAAAATCTTTTTTCTCCAGCCGCAAATAAATATTATTCAACACAATACTATTAGCATGCCGAACGTAAAAGCCCCAGGCGGGCAGTTCTCCAAACATTGAAAACTCAGGATATTTCTCAATTTGTTCCGGAATCCGGTTTAAATCACTTAATGGAATATATGCCATGCCTTTGGTTGCTCTTCCGGGATAAATAATTTCAATATTTTCAATTGTAACATTCGCTACTTTATGGCCTGGGATACCTGTAATGGATGCAGGAAATGGATTATGAAAAAAATCAACCTCAGGACCACGCAAATCATAATCGATATCAGGTCTGCCAAAAGGAATCTCAACCTTCATATCCGAAATATGAATATTTTTAACGACCCCGGGGCTTTTTCCTCCACGATGACCTAGACGAATAAATATTGCATTACCAGTATTTTCAGCAACGATGCCTCTCACAATAACGTTTTCAATTACCGCACCATCAACTGATTCTATGGCTATTGCAGAACGAAAAGTATCAAACACCTTTATATTTTCAATGGTAATATTTTTGAACCCGCCAAAAGATGCAGTCCCAAACTTTATAGCACTTGCGCTACTTCGAACGGTGCAATTAGCAACATAAATACTATCGTTCCATGTTTCGGGATGATATGATTTGAGACAAATACCATCATCTGCAGCATTTATATTACAATTGGTGATTTTTACATTTTTACAATCTGTTATATCAATCCCATCATTATTCCAGTACGCACGATTGATAACTGTAAGATTATCTAAAACCAAATCTCTACATAAGTCAAATGATAACCCCCAACTAGCACTGTTGGTAAGGGTTATATTTTTTATTTCAACATTTTCACATCCAAGGAAACGGAATAATTTTGGCCGGACCAATTCACTTGGCCGCATTCGCCTGCTATTGTAATTTTTATCAATTAAAACCCCTGCGTGATGAAGACTATCAATAGTTAAGGCCAGGGGTAATCCCTGACCATCAATAGTTCCCAAACCTGAGATTTTTATATTTTTCGCTTCAAAAGCCAGTATAAGTCCCAACTCTGAATTGTCATTTGCGTTTGAGCTTAAAATATCTTCTTTTCCCTTAACTTTAAAATAATCATAGGGACTTGTACTTCCCAATAAAACAGCGCCTTCTTCAAAACACAACTCAACATTACTTTTTAACTGAATACTCCCAGTTAAGAATTTACCTGAAGGAAAAATAATTTTGCCTCCACCTTTAATATTTACCTCGTCTATAGCCCTCTGTATGGCTTCGGTATTTATAGCAATACCATTTGAAATGGCCCCAAAATCAAGAATATTATAAGACTTTCCATAGTTTGGCGGTGCAATACCCAATACCAAAATAAAAATAAGTGTCGGCAAAAAGAAGCCATTTTTTTTGCGACTCTCGCATTCAAAATGATCGTGTACGACAGTCAAATCACATTGTCCCAGTTGCGAAAGCTTTAAAAATGATACTTTCTTATCTGCTCCCGGAATTATCGGGCAAGCACTTACGAATCTTTGGATAATACCCATTTTTAAACAAATCATATTTTTAATAAAATATACAACTACCTTAAATTTACCAATCAAGGGTTCTCTCTTTAACTAATATGGCATCATGTTCAGATTAGTTAAGCCTTGATTATCAATCACAATAATGTCGGCGAGTTTTAAAAATAATCCCTTTTGCATTTAAACCTATATATCCTGATCAGATTTTGAAGGAGGCAATATTTCTGTACCCCATTTATCCGAAGGTTCAGGGCCCATTTTTAAAACCAATATTCCACCTTTTACAATATCGCGATGCTCAATCCAGGCTTTTGAATATTCTTCGCCATTTAGTTGTGCCGATTGAATATATGTATTTTGCGATGAACTATTTTTTACTTCAATAATAAAATCATTGCCATTTTCCTGATGAATGATTGTTTTCCTGAAATAAGGCGCATTAATCAGATAATAAGATTGACCGGCGTTTGGATACAAACCAATCATGTGAAAAGCCAACCAGGAAGACATCGCTCCTGAGTCATCATTACCGGGAATACCACTGGGACTGCAATTATAATTTTGATCAATAATGGCGTGAATTCGTTCATTACTTAAATCCGGTCGTCCAATCCAATGATACAGATTAGGGCTCAGAAATGATGGTTCGTTAGCAACATTATATAAACCTAAGTCAAACAAAGTATTCAACCGGCGTTGAAACGCGTCTTTTCCGCCTGATAATTGCACCAATTTAGCGACATCATGAGGAACAGACAAAGAGTACTCCCATGAACTGGCTTCGTAAAAAAAGCCACACCACCAGCATACACATATGGGCCAGTCCTGCATCACTGGTGTATAGGGCACATAAGAATTTCGTCCATATTTAGAGTTGCATTGGATGCTGTCCACCCAATTCCCATACGCATCTTTGGGCATAATAAAACCTCGTGATCCGTGATCTTCAATATCACGCCAAAGATTTTGCCAGTTATCAGCCTGCTTAATAAATCGCCAATATTCACCTCTGCGTTTAATATTTTTAGCTACTATAGCCAGGCAATAATCATTATAGGCATATTCCAGGGTTCGGTTTCCGGCTCTTACAAAATCAGTAGAAACATACCCCAAACGGTTATAATCAGTCAAACCTCCACGTCCATGCTTCTCTTCATTATCACCGGGAGGAATATTAGCGTCTTTAAGCATAGCATCCAGTGCCAATTTATAATTTATGCCATTTAACCCTTTTACAAAAGCATC
Organism: Geofilum sp. OHC36d9; assembly: GCF_052400685.1. Taxonomy (NCBI): domain Bacteria; kingdom Pseudomonadati; phylum Bacteroidota; class Bacteroidia; order Marinilabiliales; family Marinilabiliaceae; genus Geofilum; species Geofilum sp. OHC36d9. The sequence continues at coordinate 28,892 of NZ_JBQTGJ010000018.1, read as the reverse complement.
AGCAATAACAACCTCGCCGTTTGATCCACCCTGAGTTCTGCCGTTATAGTTACCACTCCTGGCGTCTGGCATATATCCCTCTCGTTTATAGATATCCAGCATGCTATTAATAATGTCAACCTGACGCGATGGCGTAAGCAAAGTGATTAACGGACTTGATGAACGATACGTATCCCATATAGCATAAAAATCATCATAATATGGCGCATTATTCTCCCACAACGGATTTTCGCCTGTTCTGTCAACAGGCATTAGCATGGTATGATACAATCCGGTATAAAGCATTGTTTTCAACTCTGTGCCGGCATCCTCATTTACCTCCAGACGTTTAAATATGGCATCCCATTTCTCATGTAACTGATTTAACGTCTGATTAAAATTCCAATGCGGTATTTCATTATCCAAATTAGCTTTAGCCTTTAACTGACTTAAAAATGAAATACCTATTTTCATTTGTATATCATCATTTGCCCCATCAAAAGCTAATATTGCACCGGTTTTATCACCCGTATCAATTTGTGTCTTTTGATCAGGGTATAATGTTTCGCCTTTCCAGGTAATAAATCTGGCAATTGGCTGATCAAATACCGCAGAAAAATAAACGGTATAAGCACCACCATTATTCCATCCGCCACGAATTCGACTATAGCCCCGAACTTCAGTGTCAGAAACAACTTCAACTTCCGAGCTCACAAATTGCTGCGCTTCGCGTGCTTCCGGATTGGGGATTGAAGGTTCGCCTAAAAACTTTCCTAAATCAATTTTAACAAATTGTTTGGCGCCTTGCGGATATGAAAAATGATAAAACGCAGCCCGGTCAGAAGTGGTTATTTGCGTTTGAATACCCCAGTTATCAAGCATTACGCTGTAATACCCCAGTTCAATTTGTTCTTCACTTCTATGTGATGCTTGATGAATTGAAATTGAATTTTCTTCAGATGAAAATGGCATGACCGAAATATTACCATACTTGGCGCCACCTCCTGTACCACTTACATGAACCTGACTAAACCCATAAATTGCCTTATCAGGGTCAGCAGAATAACCACTATTGGCATTCACATCATTATCAGGCCCTGGTTTTACCATGCCATAGGGGGTTGATGGCCCAATAAAAACATTTCCCAATCCCTCTGATCCAATTTTAGGATCTACATACTTAAAATTCTGTGCATCCATGGTTACCAATAAAAGCCATGAAGACACCAGAATCACAACAACTTTAACATTTAGCTTAACCATTATTTCTATTTTTTAAATCCCCAGTTTTTATTGAGGACACTATCCATTTGTAAAACTAAAACACCTCCATCCGTAAACTTATGTTGAGGAATCGAATAAAAACGAACCTCTTCTCCATTTAATGATGCTGATTGAACAAAACAATTTTTACCAGAGTTATTTTTTGCCACAATGGTAAACGTCTTACCTTTATAATAATCACGACATAGATGAATTCTGATTTTATCGAAAATGGGACTTCCAATTTCTAATTGGGGTTCTAAAGAACACCCCCCTTTCATTGAGAACAAACCCATTTTCATCAGTACCGATAATGAACTCATCAATCCCTGATCTTCATCTCCACTATAACCTCTTTGTGTACCAACCCCTTCATAAACGTTCTCAACAACTTTACGCGACCAATATTGCGTCAACCAGGGGTTGCTCAAATAATTAAAAATGAAGGCAGTTTGAATAGATGGTTGATTGCCATAATTAATAGGTATTCGACTAAATTCGGGATGCTTTTCTCTTTCATGCGAAGAGCCCGCCGTAAAACCCAGTTTTTCGGATTCAGTAAACGCCTGGTTTAATTTTAAGGAGGCAGCCTCGTTTCCTCCCATTAACTGACTAAGACCTTCTATATCATGAGGGACATACCACGTGTTTTGTGCACCATTCGCTTCTATAAATCCATTTTCAATCAAATAAGGGTCAAAATCAGCTTTCCATTTTCCATGAATATTTTTAGGCCGCATCCATCCACTTATTGTATCGTATACATTTTTATAATTTAAACTCCGATTAAGAAAATACCGGGCATCTACTTTTTTATTCAACTTTAAAGCTAACTGCGCTAATGCCCAATCCTGATAAGCATATTCTAAAGTCTGACTAGCACCATCCTGATGTGCACCATAAGATATGTCTGAAAGCGGGTAAGGTACATATCCGTTCGCTATATAATATGACAAACCTCCTCCAACACTTGTGTTATGCTCATATCCAACCTTATCCATTATACCTCCAGGCATTTGATTTTTCTTTAGTGCCTGATAAATATTATCCAAATCATTTTTGATAATACCTTTTTGAATTGCGCTTATAATAAATGGATTGGATGAAGCTCCGGTCATTACATATGTATAATTCCCGCCTGAAGGACCTCTTGGTATTAATCCGCCATCTTTGTAATACTGCATCAGCGAATGAACAAACTCTTCCATTACATCAGGATAGACTAAACCCCAAAGCGTGTTTATGGTCCATTGTGCCCCCCAGAACGAATCGGAATTATAATGATTAAACAATGGTTTCCCGTTATCGTTAAGCGGAAGTTGTCCTATCCTAAATTCGTCACCGGTATTATCGGGATACGCACCATTTACATCACTAATAATTCTACGCCCCTGAAGCGCATGCCATAAATCGGTATAAAACCTTTGCTGCTGTTCAGTGGTCCCTCCTTCAACTTCAATGCGCGATAATAAACCATTCCATTCAGATTTAGAGTCTTTAACCACCCGATCAAAATTCCAACCAGGCAATTCTTCTTTCATATTTATTTCAGCATTTGTGACGGAAGTATATGATATGGCCAATTTCACCAGTAAAGATTTAGACTTAACATTCCGAAAGCAGACAAGATAATTACCTGTAATTGAATCTCGTACTATTTTTTCAACAGGCCTGTTAAATTTTACGGCAAAATATATAGTGCATGGTTTAGGACGGCGAAATGTGGGCTTATTGGTTACCTGGCCTGTAATAAAATCAGCCTTTCCTGACTTTTTAAGAACGCCGTCACTCATAAAACTAGGACCAAGTTGTCCATTTAAATTAAAAAGCAATGCAATATTTTCGCCAAAGGTATACCGATGAAAACCAACCCGTTTTGTTGAAGTTAATTCTGTTTGTATTTGATACCGCTTTAAAAACAACTGATGATATCCGGGGGATATTGTTTCGGTTTGATGACTAAAATCTGAATAATAATTCTGAAATAAACGATCAGCATTGATTAAAGTGGGATCAATTGGCATTATAGATGGACCTGCCAATTGCCAGGCATGAACGTGACTAAATCCTTTAACAGTGTCTGTATTATATCGGTATCCACTTCCCCAGGCACCATTGGTTTCAGTATCCGGACTTAAATTTACCATACCAAAAGGCCGCGAAGCAGAAGAAAAAAAGAACCATCGGGAATTTTCGGTGTCAAGTAATGGATATACTTTATTTACAAACGCGCTTTCTGATGTTTTTGCTTTCTTATTTATCACGCACGACGCTCCCAAAATAAGACAAAACAAAACCCCTATGATTTGATAAAAACAACACTTAAAGATATATATCAAAATATTATGGCTAGTCGACATTCCGGAATATTAATTTAATTTGAAAATACCAAAACACAGGGCAATACTTCTCACATCCTAAAGCGATGCGACATTGTTAGTGCGCCCATATTATTTATTAAAAACAAAAATTCATAGACCACCTGAATAAACTTAAAAAGGAGGATATTCTGAGGAACACCCTCCTTTTCACAGAACAAATTAAAATTAATAGCCTGTATTTTGAGTCCAGTTGGTATTCTCATTCAAAACACCTGTTGGAACAGGAAATATGCGTTTGGTATAATCAGTTTTGGCATTTGGATTAATGGCATTTTTGTAACCCCAGTCCTCTTCAAAATGGCCGAAGCGGATTAAGTCATTACGACGCCAATTTTCGTCGAAAAACTCACGACCACGTTCATCAAGTAACTCATCCAATGTAGGTTCTGAACTAATGGCAGGTGCATTGACATAAGAACGTATCTGATTAAACAACCCCATAGGCGTATCGCCATTTGTAGCGTTGGCACCCCTTAAAATCGCCTCGCACTTGGTAAGCAGGATGTCAGCATAACGAAAAATTGGCACATCATTGTCCTGGCAACGACTGTATAATCCATAATCGTTTGGATCCATTATAAACTTATTGAAACGATACCCCTGTGACCAGCCAGACACAGTATTCCCGACATTAAGATTCTCATCCTCAACCGCCAATACAATAGACTTAGTCAAAACAACCGGTTCGCCCTTATAAACAAACGGCGTTGTTGTTACCTGATAAGTGGCAGGATCATACTGATACAATGCGTCTTTAAATATAGCCTCATTACGACGATCACCATCCAGATTAAATAATTCGGCAAACTCCGGATTAACAGCAAAATTACCAGCAGCCGATTTTGCCAGGGGCATTCCGTAAAGACCAGCACCACTGTTGCCATCACTATCCCCTTTACGCCATGTACGAAAACGGCCGTAAGTCAATCCATCCTTATTCGCAGCTGTGTATGGCATAGCATAAATAAAATCTTTTATACTGTAACCATTGGTAGGATAAAATTTAGTCAGGTAGTCATCACTAAGATTAAAAAAGCCCGATTGAATAATTTCATCACATGCAGATACACAATCATCCAATTTCTCATTTACGTCAGTTGCCGACCAACTTGAGTTGGTAACATCTTTTGTGTAGACATTCCAATTGATATACAACTTTGCCAATAGTGCATTAACCATCCAATAAGTTGGCTTTCCATAGGTAGAGGCATCAACATTTGTTGGCATATTGTCACGTATCGTCAACAATTCAGATTCTATCCATTCAGCCACATCCGCGCGAGGACTACGATTCAAAACCTCATCCGCCTCCAATGCATGATCTAAAATAGGAACATCTCCATAACTATCCATCAAAATGAAATGATAGAAAGCACGAATGGCACGAACCGGCGCGTTGACGGCTTCTTCTTCACCTCCCAAATCAACAATAACCTGATTACATTTAGTTATACCACTTGCCAGGTCAGACCAATATCCCATACATGCATCATCAGCCATAAAGTTATGCAGACTAGGATGTGCATAATTACCAGAATCATAATAATCGCCATCAAAACTAACGCCCATACATTCATCAGACGAAAGTGTCATTGCCTCATTATATCGGCGACCTAAAACACCCCGGAATGCATAATAAACGTCAGAAGTCTTGGCCTCAACGGCAATCTCAGAATCCGGATATGACGTGTATTGAGATTTTATATCCACATCCAAATCGGTACAACTGCTTGCAGCCAAAGCTATAAATGCAGCCGATATATAATTTTTAATATTTATTTTTTTCATAGGAATTTAATTTTAGAAATTGACATTAAGCCCAATCATAAAAGTTCGGGTTCGGGGATAATATGTTTCGCGACTGTCAATGCCTGGCGTGAGACCACCTAAAGAAATTTCTGGATCGAGCCCTTTATAACTACTCATTGTCAACAGGTTGTTGCAAGTAGCATAAACATTTAATCCGTTAATATAATCCCCAACTTTTCCAAAGTTATAATTCAGAGATAAGGTAGAAAGACGCAGATATTTACCGTCTTCCAAATATCGATCTGAAGGCGCCTGTGCATTGACATCGGTATACTTCTGATTGGTTGCAACTTCGCGTAATACATTCTTTCCTGTTGAAACTAATGCAATATAGTTGTATTGAGCACGGGTTGAATTCAATATTTTATTACCGGTCACCCCCTGAATAAATGCGGTTAAAGTCCAATTTTTATAATTCAGCGTATTATTCCATCCATAAGTTAACTCAGGTTGCGCACTTCCAACTTTAGTGCGATCCGTTTCCTGCGGACTGGTCGTAAACTCACCGGTGCGCTCGCCGGTTTCCGGATCATGCACATAAAACTGAGAAACGCCACTGTCATTATATCCAGCCCATTCCCACATATAAAAAGTTCCTATCGCTTCACCTTCCATTATACGCTGAACATTAGCTGTAGAGTAGCCTCCAATATTCGGATTCCCGGCATTGATATAATCCACTGAATAAGTTTGATTAGAAAGACTTACAACCTCATTGTTATTGTGAGAAAGATTTAAAGATGTTTCCCAACGAAATTTTTCCGATTGAACAGGAATTACATTCAAAGAAAATTCTATCCCTTTGTTGCTAATCTCACCAACATTAGCAAGCATACTTCCATAAGGATAACGGTTGGTAGATACAGCATAACTATATATCAAGTCCTCTGTTCCTTTGTCGTAATATTCCAAAGTACCTGTAATGCGGTTTTTTAAAAACCCGAAATCCATGCCAATATTAAGCATACTGGTGCGTTCCCACTTCAAATCGGGATTGGCGTTGCTTGTGGCGGCTAAAGTACGGTAATCTAAAATGTTCCCGTTTTTATCTGTGTAAGAGAACCAGCCTGAAGCACCATAAGTTTGTATGGCTGTATATGCGTCAAAACCTAATGAATTTCCACTTACGCCATAACCAATACGAAATTTCAAATCATCAAACACATTTAAATTTTTAATAAAACCCTCCTCAGCCAAACGCCAGGATGCTGATAAAGAAGGGAAAGTGGCCCAACGGTTATTCTTGCCAAAAGCAGAACTACCATCACGACGCAAAGTCGCCTGAAATAAGTATTTGCTATTATAACTGTAATTAAAACGACCATAAAAAGAAATCATACGCAAAGTAGAGAGTGTATGATTGCTATTAATACCTGAAATATCCATACTATTGGCATACCCCATATTATAATATTTCAGAGCATCATCATAAAAATTATACACAGTAAGTCCAAAGCCATCATTATTATCAGACTGCTCCCAGGAATAACCCGCCATAAGACCAAATTTGTGAACATCTTTAAAAATCTTATCATAATTAAGATAAGTCTCTAAAACAGTTTTCGTATTCTCGACTGCTGTTCGACTTGCCTGACCATGCTGAGATGAATAAATCTGAGAAGCTGAAGTGTTATAATTACTATAAAGATGTTGCTCGTTTTGATAAGAAAGGCCCAGATTATAAACCAAACCATCAACAATACTGAAAGAAGCATTGGCAATACCTTGTAAACGTTTGCTCTCCGTATTGTATTCATCCTCGTAAATCATTGACATTGGATTGTAATTCTGAGAGATTCCGGAACTTTGATACCAACTGTTATCTTCATTCTTTACAGGGACCAAAGGAGAATAATAATTCATGGCATCAAGAACACTAGTTCCCTGATTTCCCATAGGTACATTGTGATTGTTGGTAATGCTTCCGTTCAGACTGAACGACAGTGTTAAACGATCAGCCAGTGTTGTAGTTTGTAAAAAAGACCGGGCAATGAAACGGTTCATATCAGTTTCCTTGATAACCCCCTGTTTGTCCATATAATTAATACTCGTATTATAACTGGTCTGTTCATCGCCACCACTAATAGAAACATTGTGATTCTGACTAAATGCAGAACGTTGAACTTCCTTTTGCCAGTCGGTATTACCCCCTTCATCATTCGGCAGAGAAACGCCATTGGCTGAAGCATAGGCACGAAGCTCTCCGGCCGTCATCATATCCAAATTATTTAATACATTATCAGTAGCTACATAACTACTATAGCTTACATTGGTCTTTCCATTTTTATTACCTTTTTTTGTTGTAACAAGAATAACTCCATTGGCAGCTTTTGATCCATAAATAGCAGTTGCTGAGGCATCACGCAGAACATCGATACTTTCAATATCCTCTGGTGCAATCAGAGACAGTGACATCCCCGGCGTTCCATCAATAATGTAGTATGGTTCCTGTGCTTCGCCGGTGCGCAAAGTAGAAGCGCCACGCAAAGTAATAGATGAGCTACCGTTAGGGTTAGAAGTTTGTGTAATTGTTAAACCGGGAACTTTTCCCTGCAGTAATTGTGACGGATCGCTATAAACGCCGGTATTAAGATCTTTAGCGCTAATAGTAGTTATTGAACTAGTAACATCCTTTCGTGTCATTTTTCCATATCCAATAGCGACCACTTCATCCAGACCTATCACACTTGGCTTTAAACTGACTGTGATACTGGTGGTATTTTGATCAAGTACAACTTCTTTCGTTTCATAGCCAACAAAAGAAAAAACCAAAATTTTGGCAACTGAAGGTAATCGTAACATAAATTCACCATCAACATCAGTAATCGTACCGTTTGTTGTTCCTTTTACAATAACAGAAACACCCGGCATTGTATTTCCCTGATCATCTAATACAGTTCCAGACAATTGAATGGCCTGGCCCCACGTATTAAATGAATAACCTATTAAAAAGGTTAACATGACTAATTTTAAAATGAATTGTTTCATAGAAGATAATTTAGATTTTAATACCCAAATTTACATTTCATAACACTTTGTGCGCTGGATTATTTATTCAAACAACTAGACAATACAATCAATCTATATAGATTTTGTCCTAAAAATCGAACTTTTATAAAAGAATCGCTTTAATTTCTCAGCACAAGAATAATTATCATATAAGAACTAATTGTCAGCTAAAGGCTAAATCTCTGTTAAGTAAATTCATTGATTATGAAAACCTGATTTAAAAACAGAAAGTTCAGGGTTAAAGCTTGCGCGGCCAGAAGACTCTGGTGGGAAATTCATCAAACGATTAAACTAAAACGTTGCACTTGTATTTTGAAATAAACACAATGGAGAGGAGAGCCGGTTTGACCAGAAACCGGGTTGTCGTATTATTCCTTTTTAACGAAAAAAAACAAAGGGTAAATAAGGCAACTACAAAACAATGCTGTAATTACGAGGGATAATTGGAAGGAAAATAAAAAAAGGCTGCCAGACAGGATTAAAATCCATATCGGCAGCCTTCAAATAAATATCCAAATACTTAATGCTTGCAAGAAAAGTTCAACTTAGCTGTAATACTTGTCCTCCAAACAGTCATTTACCATATCAAAATCACTTTTTTCAGGACTTCGCAGGCTTTAAAATTGAGCATTCCTTAGCAAGTGATTGAGTCGTCTTGTTGATACGACTTACATTCTGATCACAAATTCATCTTCAGGAATACGAACTTTTTTCATATCAGCCAGCCAGTCGCCTTCTTCGGCACGATAACCGAGCGGTAATATTGTAACGCTTCGCAATCCCATTTGGCGTAGGCCAAGTAACTCGTCCAGCTCGGCAGGTACGAATCCCTCCATAGGAGTGCTGTCAACTTTCAACTCGGCAGCCTGTGCAATAGCCAGACCAAAACCAATATAAGCCTGACGAGCCGTATGAACAAAGTTCTCCTCGGCCGACTGCTGCAAATACATCGCCTTCAGCCGATCGGTATATGAAGAAAAACGTCCGCGAGGCAAGTCACGCTCGTCTGTAATAAAATTGTATGCATTGTCAATCCGTTCTTCAGTATATTTATCCCATGCAGCAAACACCAACAAATGCGAACATTCGGCTACAATATCCTGCCCCATTGCCACCGGTACAATTTTCTCTTTCAAAGCCTGATCGGTAATCACAATTACTCTAAACTGCTGCAATCCCGATGACGTAGGTGCCATACGAGCAGCTTCTACAATCTTTTTAACATCTTCCTCGGCTACTTTCTTTGTAGCATCGTACTTCTTTGTGGCATAACGCCAATTCAAATTATCCAGTAACATAATTTTAGTCTTTAATAATATATTGAAATAACACAAACATTTAAGCATTTCTGTTTTTGGAACACATACGATCCAAAATATCATTCACAATCTCTTTCAACCGAATCAATTCGTCCATGGTTACCGGTATCGATTCCATTAGTTGAGTGGGAACATCAACCGCCTTAGCCCTTAATTGTTTACCTTGCTCCGACAACGAAATTTCTACCACCCGCTCATCCGTCGATTTTCGACGCCGCAAAATCAGCCCTTTGGATTCCAATCGCTTCAACAATGGCGTCAACGTGCCACTATCCAATCGAAGCTTTCCTCCCAACTGATTAACGGTCTGCGTCTTCTCTTCCCATAAAACCATTAGAACCAAATACTGAGGATAAGTGATATCAAGTGACTCCAAAAATGGCCGATAATGACTTATAATTTCCCGCGACAAAGCATAAATGGGAAAACAAACCTGATTCTTCAACTTTAAAAAATCATCCATTTAATTAATTTATGAATGCAAACATAGTGTAAAATTATATTTTGCACAATACAATTTGTCGCAATTAAGTACCTTTAACTTAAATTGCAAAAACTGTTAAACATGAATACCTATTTATCAAGTAATAAAATAATGTCTGTCACAAAAACACAGACTTTATATAGAACATTTAGATCCAGCACCTTAATAAGCTAAAAACCTTAAAAAAAGATCCAGTTAAAAATAAGAATGCACAAAAGAATGACGCTTCCTTGCCAACATTAAAAAAATGGATACTATTGAAACAACATCCTCAGATACAAACCTATAAATAATAAAAACCAACCAACCACTAAAAATCACAATCGCGAAGTGGACGAAAATGTTTCGTCTGAAAAAACAGCATACTAAAAAAGTCATTTAACCATATCGAAAATTAATAGTATATTTATGCGTAACATTTTATTTTACTCAAAAACAACAGTAGCGGTAAAGTAAACTTCAGGTTTTGAGGCACGATCAAACCCACAAACGTGATTTATCTTTCAAAAATCACTACTTTAAAAATAAGCAGAATGGAAACGCTGGATTTTATATACAATCGAAAATTTAATCATTTTAAGAGCTGGCGCACCTACCAAAATTTAATCAATATAAATTTGACTCATTCGTATCGTAGAGGCTAACCAATTTACCCCGGCAACAACGCGCAAACAACAGAACAGAAAATACCTGTTTAAATAGAAGAAACAGAAAACAAGATTTAAAGGACCAAACCCAACATGAAAAGACACATTGCTACGATTCTATTTATGCTTATAAATATCTTATTTTTGAATGGACAGCAAACAATAACGAAACCTGAAGAAAGTAAAATAGGACTGTATTTCTCACCCTATGGCGACAACAACATATTCAGATCTAAAGTCCTCATCGAAGCCCCTACCTATGAAGTCAATAAATCCTTCTCAGTTGGCTTAAATCACATCGACGACATAAATAACTGGTTAAAAACAGAAACGGGAATTGAATATTCGCAGCATGAAATTATCACATATACAAACCGAACACACGAAGATAATCACTATCAAACCAGCAATCTTTCCGTAATCAGTCTGCCAGTTGCATTGCAAGCTGTTTTTCTGAAGTACATCTTTGTTAACAGTGGAATATTCCTGGGTTTTGATTTTTCTAACAACGCATCAATCGACAGCCAAACAGGGATTGGTGCGCTCTTTGGCTTGGGTATCAAATATGATTTCAATTTTAAGATCTCATTATCTATAAACCCTTATGCTAAAACCTATTCTTTGATCCCCTTCACAACCAACCGCTCACAGCAGCATATACGCGAAAACGGAATTCGGTTTGGGGTGGCCTATACCCTATAAACAGCCGGTAAACCGAAACAACAATCATAATTCTTTGAATCATTCGCAGGCAAACTTCAGAATAAATTATTTTTTCTTCTTTCTTTTCTTTTTCGTACCCGACTCTTCCATCTCAACCATTTCCTTTACCACCGATTTCCAGTCGTGCTTAGCTGCCGGAGAGAAATCAATGGTTGTTTCGTAATCATCCGGCGATAATTCAATTACAGCAATTGGTTTATCAAGATAAGATTCAATCTCGTCCAGTAATACTTGTTCGTCGGGGCTACAAAAAGAAATAGCAATACCGTGATTTGTACCACGTCCGGTACGTCCAACGCGGTGAACATAATTCTCTGCAACATCCGGCAAATCATAATTTACCACGTACTCAACATTTGGAATATCAATACCCCTGGCACTAACATCGGTCGCCACCAACACCTTATTCTCACCAGTTCTGAAACGGGCCAGCACTTTGGTACGGTCTGCCTGATCCTTGTCGCCGTGAATGGCTTCTGCGGCAATATTAACACGTGCCATGGCATTCACAACCCTTTCGGCCCGTACTTTTGTACGTACAAAAACCAGTATTTTACTTTCCGGATGTCCTTTGACAATATTTTCAAGGAAAAAACGCTTATCATCCATTTCAACGTACATCACCGAATGATCAATATTTCGCGACACAGGATCCTTGGGTGATATCTGGATTCTCACCGCACGCCGAACCAAACCATACGCCAAATCTTTAATTTCTTTATCAATGGTCGCAGAAAAAAACAATGTTTGTCGCTTTTTGGGTAAATTCCGAACCAATTGCTGCATATCATGATAAAATCCCAGCTCCAGCATATGATCGGCCTCATCCAGTATCAGTATCTCAATCGCATCTAAAGACAAATGGCCCTGGCTCGATAAATCAAACAAACGCCCCGGGGTTGCCACAACAACATCAACACCTTTTTTAAGTTGCGTAATTTGTGGCATCTGGTCGACACCACCAAATAACCCCATAACCACCAAACCTGAGTCCTTCATCAGATCCCGAAAAACACCCGCCACTTGTATGGCCAATTCATGCGTCGGCACCATGACAACACAACGCGGGCCGGAGCTACCTACCGACGAACGACGGGTACAGAGCAATTGAATAACAGGTATCGCATAAGCAGCTGTTTTTCCCGTTCCTGTTTGGGCAATGGCCAACACATCTTCGCCTGACAAAATTGCGGGAATCGTTTTATATTGAATATCGGTCGGACGCTTAAAGCCCAACTCATTTAAATTCGTTAGCAATGGTGCTATAAAATTGTATTTTGAAAAGCGCATAACACTATAATTAATCAATCAAATAAAGATAAAGATCCTCTACTTTTTTTCGAGCCCAGGGCGTACGACGCAAAAATTTTAAACTCGACTTCATACTGGGATTATTGATAAAACAATTCATCTTTAAGTTAATACCCAACTGCTCCCAACCATAATAATCCACCAAAAACTGAACAATCATCTCCAGTGTTTTTCCATGTAACGGATTATTCACCTGGCTTTCGTCTTTCATCCTTATTAAAAATCAGATTTAACAAAAGTCAAAGATAAGGAATTATCCATGTTTTAATCGAAGCTTTATATAAAGCAACCACAAAACCGCAATTTTGAACATTGAACAGACTTTGTATACAATTGTTATTATAGCAAACATTATTCATTTAAACATAACAGCGATAATCGAAACCTGCAATTAATACTGGCGCGTTACAAATAGCAATAAAAATTCAACGATAACAAAACACAAAACTCATAAATAAAGAACAATGAAAAGAATAATTATCAGCAGTTGCGCACTATTACTTGCTTTTACCGCATGTAACAGGCCTTCATCACAACAAACAAAAAGCGCTGAACCCGAGCAGTTCACTCCGGTTGAACACACCTTTAAAGCATTGCCATACGCTTACGATGCGCTGGAACCATACATCGATGCACAAACCATGGAGTTACACTACAGCAAACACCACCGGGGGTATTATAACAAATTTATGGACGCTGTAAAAGGGACAGAACTGGAACATAAGCCCATGGCGCTAATTTTCAAAACCATCTCAACACAAAACTGGTCCGTTCGTAACAATAGCGGCGGATACTACAACCACACCCTATTCTGGGCCAACATGGCGCCAAATGGTGCGGGAATGCCCTCTGCCGACCTCATCGCCGCCATTGATAAATCCTTTGGCTCCCTCGATAATTTTAAAGAAGCCTTTGCCAATAAGGCCAAAACACAATTCGGAAGTGGATGGGCCTGGCTGGTTCTTAAAAATGATGGTTCGCTGGCCGTCTCTTCAACACAAAATCAGGATAACCCGTTGATGGATGTTGCTGAAGTCAAAGGCAAGCCCCTTTTAACTCTCGACGTTTGGGAGCACGCTTATTATCTGAAATATCAAAATAAAAGGGCCGAATATGTCGATAATTTCTGGAACATCGTAAACTGGGATGAGGTCAATAAAAGATATGAAGCGGCCAAAAATTAACATCTGCAATGGGTGGCATAAATTAAAACAATCCACATTCGCAACTCCCCAAATCGGATTGAAATAAAGGCAACACCACACCATAATAAAACCGCAGTCGACAGTGAAACACTGGCAACTGCGGTTTTTTTATTAATAACAAACCAACAAAACGGCTATCCAAACAGAAACCCCTTAATCAGTAAATGCCCTGAAATTTTAGTGGCAGATAAGATGGCTTCAAACTCAAGACTTGCGAAGTCCCAAAAAGGTGCGTTTACTCCTGTAAGTGACCATTTTCAGGACGAGCAAAACGCTGAATCTGGGCATTTGTTAAGGCATTACTTAATCCGGTCAAAGTAGAGCTTCCGAACCTCCATTAACGACTCCAGATCCAGCTTTGGATTATAAATACGAATCATATCCTGAATACCATAATTGACATGGAAATGCCCCACAGCAGCATCAAAAGCCAATTGGTCCCAATTGAACTTAACCTTCCTCGTTAAATCTTCAAAATACTTCCACGTCAGTTGCTTTGGTATAGAAAAATAACCGTGATCTTTCTCCGTTACATCAAAATAGACACCCGGGTGCTTCTCTTCAAGTATAAAAAACTTCTTAATACGAATAACAGCAGGACCGCCCATTTTACCCCCCGGCTTTTTGCGGAATTCAATACCCTCATCAATATAACATGACTGTAACTCAGGTATCTGGTCAAAGCCTTGTAAATGACGAACACGAATAACATTAAACTCCTTGTTATAAATATTTACAACACCGGCAGCGGCATTAAAATCACTTTGAAAATACTTACGTATATTCTGAGTGGCCCGCGTCACCTCTTCAAGCGTGTAAAGCTGCTTAACCACAAAATAAATGTAAAGCGGACGCACATCATCGGGATGCTCCGAATAATACTCCGAAAAGCCGGGAAAAGGCTCCGGTGCCTCAAGCACAAAAGTATTGGGCAGCACCTGATCATCAAGAATCTGAAGCGTCTCCTGCTTCAGCAAGTTCCCATAACGTTCAATGTAAGGTGATGAACTCATAATGATATATTTAAATTATTAATAATCTGAATTCCAGACAGGGTAAACTATCCCCTTGTAAAAACCAGTCCCGTGTCGCCCGACAAATCGCTGTTAAAATGATATCCTCCCATATCAAAAGCCTTCAAATCAGACTCCTCAGTCAAACGATTTTCAACAATAAAACGCGACATCAAACCACGGGCTTTTTTGGCATTAAAACTGATCACTTTATAACTTCCGTTTTTAAAATCCTTAAAAACAGGCGACACAATTGGCACTTTAACCTCCGACTCATCAATGGCCTTAAAATATTCTTGGCTGGCAAGATTAACCAATGTTTTAAATCCACTCGCTGCTATATCTTCATTCAACAGATTGGTCAAACGCTCCCGCCAAAACTCATATAAATCAGCCCCACCTCTACTAACCAGTTTCTTCCCCATCTCAAGACGGTATGGCATTATATCATCCAAAGGACGTAACAAACCATACAATCCCGATAATATACGCAACGATTTCTGCGCATAACTAACAGCGTCGGCCGGTAACGACTCAACACCGAAGCCCGAATAAACATCACCCTTAAAAGCATATATAGCCGGACGCGAAGCGCCTTGCGGAAACGGCCATTGCCATTGTTGAAAACGCTCAACGTTCAATCTGGCCAGCTTGCCGCTAATGCTCATAAACTGCGCCAGCTCACCAGGGGCATATTGTTTTAGCAACCCACACAACATTTCCGATTCAATGGGAAAACGAATCTCAGTGGCTTTAACCTCAGGAAAATTACACGCAAAATCCATGGTCTTGGATGGAGAAATAATAACCAGCATATATCACATATTTTTTAGGTTAATGTATCCATTTTTTTAAACTTTTAAAAGGATTAGCACCCTTTTATTATAACAACAAAACCACTTGTTTTATTGTTGAATCAATAACTCCATTGAGTTTGCATAAATACTTCTTTTACACAACCAATCTAATTCAGTCTGCATATTATCAGTCGCAGCGTATTATTATATTAAAAAACGACTGGCGCACTACAAAGCTAAAAAAGGCCGGATTCAAAATATGAATCCGGCCTTTTTGTATAAAAAGCATTGGTATATTATTCAACCGCCAAAGAAACAATAGCCATGGGTGGCATAACCACCTCCAATATGCCCTTCGACAATTTGTACTTCTTAAACGACTTAGAACTCACCACATCCGGATTCTCAAAAGTATTCACAGAATTAAAGGCAGGAGCCGTTAAAACACTGGCTTCAGTCACTTTCTTAACACTACCACTACTTAAATCAACCGTCACCTTTATTGATTTATGTGGATTGGTATTGCTCAGGTTAACGCTAACCTTTCCATCTTTTTCCGAAGCAGTACCTGATATTGCTGGGATGGTATCATCCCCAAAACTATACGATTCTGTTTTTAGCGATACAGGAATATAGGTAGCACCCTGATGCCGACTATACATCTGGAAAACGTAGTAAGTGGGTGTCAAAACCATTTTATCGCCTCGTGTTAAAATCATCGACTGCAAAACATTTACAACTTGCGCAATATTAGCCATTTGCACACGTTCCGAATATTTATGAAAAATATCGAACGTCGTTGATGCAATCAAAGCGTCCCGCATCGAATTCTGTTGATACAAAGCCGTTTCACCAGGCTCCGAATCGGTCCATATACCCCATTCATCGACCATCAAACCAACACGTTTCGAAGGATCATATTTATCCATCATAGCAGTATGCCGGGCCAAAATGTCATCCATCCTGCGCGACTGTTTCAACCCCTTTATAAATAACGCCTCATCAAAACCGGTCGATGCCGATTTATTTCCCCAGCTCCCAGTCGCAATTGTATAGTAGTGCAATGACAAACCATCAATGTTACGACCGGCATTTTTCATCAAAGTCTCAGTCCAGTGTATGTCATCCCCATTAGGGCCACAACCCACACGCACCAAACTATTGTCATACTGTTTGGCATACAGCGAATACTGACGCAGCAAATTTGAGTAATAATCAGGCGTCATATCGCCTCCGCAACCCCAACTTTCATTTCCAACACCTAAAAACTTTACATCCCAGGGTTTTTCCCGACCGTTTTCACGGCGCCAGTTGGCCATTGGCACATCCTTGTCAGACGTCATATACTCAATCCATTCAACCATTTCCTTCACCGAACCACTGCCCACATTGGCAGAAATATAAGCGTCCGCACCCAGCATTTCGCACAGATTTAAAAACTCATGCGTCCCAAAACTATTGTCTTCAAGATAACCACCCCAAAAAACATTCACCAACGAAGGCCTGTCCTGCACCGGACCAACACCATCTTTCCAGTGATACGTATCGGCAAAACACCCACCCGGCCATCTTAAAACAGGAATCTGCAATGCCTCCAAAGCCTCCAGCACATCCTTACGATAACCATTAATATTATCGATATCCGATTCGGGGCCCACCCAAATACCATCATAAATACAACGGCCCAAATGCTCCGCAAACTGGCCGTAAATATTCTTATTAATCACATGCTGAGCCTCGTCAAAACGAAGCGTCATACTGTTGTCCTGCGCCCGTATAGTCATCGTAGCAGACAGAAGGCCAACCAACAAAAGAAAAAATCCCTTTTTCATTAATCACAATTTAAGTTCAAAAATATTTTTTAAAAGTACAAATTACTTTAAAAATACAAAAACAACTACTTCCAACCAACTATTTAACATTTTGGCGTGTCCCTCGTTCCTCGGGTCGGGCTTTACGCTGCAACGCCTCGCTTAAATACACTTCGCAAAACAATTTGTGCGTCACACAACAGTCGGCCGTCTCAACCCATTTTTCAAATAACCCGCTGCGGGGTTTCCGCTCCAATCCCTCACGCATGGCAACCACTTACATTTTGGTTCCCATACGCAAAAACTTTAAACCTTTCAAAACCTGTAAACATGAGTTTACTACCATAAATATCCATCATAAAAACGAGAATAACGAACAAAATGGTGTTTCCTTGCTTACGACACACAAAAAAGCATCCGCAACAACAGGTAAAAACCTGTCATTATGGATGCTATTCTTTTAAACCAAAACCTATCGGTTGATAAATCCCGGCTCATCAATTTCTCGGCAAAACAGCCTATATCATCGATAAACCTTATATCATAACAACATATTGGTCTACCGTCACAACTATTTCTTACTTTTCCACAGACTTTCCATTTCTTCCAGCGTTTTACCTTTGGTTTCGGGTACCATACGCCACACAAAAATGGCCGATAAAATACTCATTAGCCCATAAAAACCATAGGTCATACCACCACTGAATTCCATCATGGCCGGATAAGTCGACGAAATCAAATAATTAGCCGTCCATTGCGCTGCTACAGCCAAGGCCACTGCACGTCCCCTGATTTGATTGGGATATATTTCGGCAATCAAAACCCAGCAAATAGGCCCCCACGACATCATAAATGAAGCCGTGTAAACAATGATAAAGACCAAAGTCCCAATTCCAATAATATTAAAAAACGACAAAGCTGAAATAGCAATCATGCCAACAGCCATCCCTATGGACCCTATTATAAGCAAAGGCTTACGGCCTACTTTATCAACCGTAACAATGGCAACAACTGTAAATACAACATTAATAAGTCCCATCACCACCGTTTGCATCATCGAGGCATCCTTACCGGCTCCCATACTTTCAAAAATCCGGGGCGCATAATACAACGCCACATTTATTCCCACAAATTGCTGAAAAACTGACAACAAAACACCTATAATAACCACCAGCTTACCATAAGAAAATAGTTTACCAGAATGATTTTCAACAGTATTTTTAATATCCGAAAGGATACGTTTTGCCATATCAGCGCCATTTATCTTTGTCAATACTTTCAAGGCCTCTTCATGACGATTGGTCAAAGACAAATAACGGGGCGTTTCAGGAACCAAAAACAACAAAACACCAAATAAACCGGCCGGTATGGCTTCCGATAAAAACATACGACGCCAGCCAATTGCATTAATCCATTCAATGGATTGACCGTTGGAAATACCCCAGTTTACGAAGTAAACCACCAACATACCAAAAATAATTGCAAACTGGTTTAATGAAACCAAACGTCCCCTAATGTTGGCAGGTGCAATTTCACCAATATATACCGGACTGATGGCTGAAGCCAAACCCACACCAATACCACCAATTACACGGTAAAAATTAAACATCATTAATAATCCGATTGTAGGCGCGCCTTTTTCAAAGAATAAAAACTCCGGATAACCGGAACCCAGTGCCGACACAAAAAATAAAAAGGCGGCTATCATCAAAGACTTTTTACGTCCGAGACGCGAAGACAATAAACCGGATACAGCACCACCTATAATACAACCAATTAAAGCACTCGAAGTGGTTGCTCCGTGAATAAATGCACTGAGTCCCTGACTCGTTATTAAAAAAGCCTGTATTGATTTTTCAGCACCCGAAATAACGGCGGTATCGTAACCGAATAACAGACCGCCAAGGGTTGCTACCAACGTTAGTGCGGTAACATATATCTTACTTTGACCATTGTTCATGACTAGATTTTTTTCGTTTGTTTAGTTGGAATAAATCAATGATTTAAAGGAATTTACATAAAACATCATGGCAAATAAAAAAAGATCGCTTCTTACGGTCTCAACCGGACTTTAACCTTTCTTAAAACCATAACGACACTTCAAACAGAGAAGTCAGGGCCCGATAACTAATTAAATAAACCACCGGACCCTGACTATATGAACTAACCAGTTATAAAAACCAAAATTAAATATAAAGGTTAATCAACTGCTCATACAATTCTTGCTTGCCACTAAGTTGTTTTGGTTCACCATTGGCAGCAGCAAAATTGCGAAGATCTTCAAGCGTCAACTTACCTTTTTCAAAGTCGGCACCTTTACCTGAATCAAACGAAGCATAACGCTCAGCACGCATCTTTTTATAATCAGACTCACGCAACATCTTGTCGGCAATCACCAAGGCACGGGCAAATACATCCATCCCGGCTATATGAGCAATAAAAATATCGTCAAGATCGGTTGAGTTACGACGCGTTTTAGCATCAAAATTGATTCCTCCGGTTTTAAAACCTCCACCTTCAAGAATAACCAACATTGCCTCTACCGTTTCGTAAATATTTATCGGGAACTGATCGGTATCCCAACCATTCTGATAATCACCACGGTTTGCATCTATTGAACCAAACATACCGGCATCAAAAGCCACTTGCAACTCATGTTGGAAAGTATGACCGGCAAGGGTAGCATGGTTAACTTCAATATTCATTTTAAAATCATTTTCCAAACCATACTGACGCAAAAAACCAATAACAGTAGCCGTGTCGTAGTCGTACTGGTGTTTGGTGGGTTCCATAGGCTTGGGCTCAACATAAAAAGCACCTTTAAAGCCCTGGGCACGTGCATAGTCGCGAGCCATCGTTAAAAAGCGCCCAAGATGTTCCTGCTCGCGCTTCATATTGGTATTCAATAGACTCATATAGCCTTCACGACCACCCCAAAAAGTATAACCTTCTCCACCCAAAGCAATGGTAGCATCAATGGCATTTTTCACCTGAGTACCGGCATAGGCAACTGTCGCAAAATCGGGGTTGGTCGAAGCGCCATTCATATAACGAGGGTTACTAAAAACATTGGCAGTACCCCATAATAATTTTACACCTGAAGCCTGTTGTTTTGCCTTGGCATAATCAACAATAGCTTGCATATTCTTTTCATATTGAGAGACTGAAGCAGCTTCGTTAACCAAATCAACATCGTGAAAGCAATAGTAAGGAGCCCCAATTTTGGTAAAAAATTCAAAGGCAGCATCCATCTTGTTTTTAGCAGCTGATATTGCATCAGAAGCGCCATTCCATGGAAATAGTTTGGTGCCGGGACCAAAAGGATCGCCCCCTTCACCACAGAACGTATGCCAGTATGCCACGGCAAAACGCAAATGCTCTTTCATGGTTTTACCACCTATAACCTGATCGGGGTTATACCATTTAAATGCCAAAGGATTTTTTGATTCTTTTCCTTCGTACTTAATTTCCCCTATACCGGGAAAATACTCTTTGTTTCCTAAAACAACGCTCATAATAATTTTATTAAAATGTTAAAAATTCAATTTATCTTTCCAATTTTTATAGACATCATTCACAACAACATGCTGCGAATCAGGCTCAATGGTTTCTAAACACTTAAGCTGGTCAAAAGCTTCGGAAGTGTTATTATATAAACCGGCCCCCACGGCAGCACCACGGGCCGCACCCAAAGCACCATCGGTATCATAAAGCTCAATGCGGGCATTCAATACATTGGCCATGGTCTGACGGAACAACGGACTCAAAAACATATTGGCCTTTCCGGCACGAACCACTTTCGTTTTAATGCCCATACCCGACATAACATCAACGCCATACCGAAAACTAAACGCAATACCCTCCTGTGCTGCCCGCAAAAGATGCGATTGCTGATGGATGTTAAAACTCATGTTCTTGAACTCGGCACC
Source organism: Geofilum sp. OHC36d9 (assembly GCF_052400685.1). Lineage (NCBI taxonomy): Bacteria > Pseudomonadati > Bacteroidota > Bacteroidia > Marinilabiliales > Marinilabiliaceae > Geofilum > Geofilum sp. OHC36d9. The sequence goes on along the minus strand of NZ_JBQTGJ010000018.1, from coordinate 7,212 downwards.
AACATTGGCATTACCCAAAACTCGCTCGGCACCGTTGCCAAACGGATAAACCAATAAGCCCTCAGCCCCCACAGGCGCCTTCAAAGCCACATCATTCATCTGCGGATATGATAATCCTCCTGCAACATTTCGTCGCAGCCATGAATTCAAAATACCCGTACCGTTTATACAAAGCAAAACCCCTAATCGCTTTTGCTCAGTCGTGTGGTTGACGTGGGCAAAAGTGTTAACACGCGACTGCTCATCACGCGCCAACTGATCATTTACACCATAAACAACACCCGACGTTCCGGCAGTTGCAGCCACTTCTCCGGGCTCCAGTACATTCAACGAAAACGCATTGTTAGGTTGATCACCGGCACGATAACTAACAGGAATCCCTGCCTTTAACCCTAACTCGGCAGCGACACTTTCAGAAACAGTCGACTGAACAGAAAAAGTCCCTACAATATCAGGGACCAAATCGGACGAAAAGCCATAATAATCAAACAGCTCTTTGGCCACCCCATTTTTGGCAAAATCCCACATAACACCTTCTGAAAGTCCCGATACGGTGGTTTGCATTTCACCCGTCAAACGGTAGGCAATATAATCGCCCGGCAGCATTATTTTATATATTGAATCGTACTTTCCAGGCTCATTGGCCTTTACCCACGCCAATTTTGAAGCCGTGAAGTTACCCGGTGAGTTCAAACAATGGTTTAAACAATAATCGGCTCCCAACACATTAAATGCCTTATCGCCGATTTCAACAGCACGACTGTCGCACCATATTATAGACGGGCGAACCACGCGACCCGACTTATCCAGCGCAACCAGACCATGCATCTGGTAGGATATTCCGATGGCTTTAATCGCCTCTTTCGAAACCCCTGATGTCTTTAACACCTGGGACAAAGCCAGCTTCATATTACCCCACCACATATCAGGTGCCTGTTCAGCCCATCCGGCCTTAACTGCTGTTATCGCCATTTCCTCAGATGGAAAAAAAGACGAAGCAGTACAACTTCCATCAGCAAGATTCAACAAACTCACCTTGACCGACGAACTTCCTACATCAATTCCTAAAGTGTACATCATTTTTGATCTGTTCTGTTCTGTTTATTAAAACAAATATATTATAACGATTCTCTGATTCTTACAGTTGTAGGGACACAAAACTGCATCTCAGAATCGCCACCAACAAACTCAGCGGCTTTTTTACCCATCAGCTTAAAATCCGTAGAAATAACGGTAATACCTTTATAAATAAACTTCTTCATAGGCGTTTCGTTATATGAAATAATGCCGGTATCACTTCCCGGTTCAAACCCATTTTCCCAGCATTGCTCCAAAAAATTTCCCAACATGCGATCGCTGACACTAAAATAAGCAACCCCTTTTGTCACCTTAAAAGCACCTGATTGGGTTATTACAGAATGCCTGATATGATGCGCCTTACAAAATTTGCGAAAAAACTCAACCGACTCATACGGATGATTGGTGTACTCAGGGTACAAAAATTGAAACTCATTGTACTTACGCAACAAATCAAGCGTCTCGGTTAAGCCATCGTAAACCGACTGCCCAAAATCCTGATATAATAAATTATCTCCTGCTTTAGAGTGGATATTCCAATCGAGAATCAATAATTTGTCAGCAGGTATCAATCCAAGTATATCTTCCATCCCTTCATGATCAAAAGGCATAATAACATACTTGGCATATTTCCCAATACTCTCTTCTATTTGTCGCTTAAAAACCTCAGGCTTGTAATGATGAAAATGAAGATCAACCAAAATATTCCGTGGCAGATTTTTGGTAAACGAATCATATAAAACCTCTTTATAGGCTTTAAAAGTATCGAGAAACAAAAACACGCGCCGCATCGCTTTGGCCACAAAATACCCCTTATTTGGAACTGAATCGATCACTCCCTGCTCCTTTAACATGGTATATGCCTTAAACACCGTATCGCGCGACAACTGATAATCACGACAAACCTGATTGACAGAAGGCAAATGATCACCTATATTCAGCTGCTTTTCGGCTATTGCATTATTAACCGAGTCAACAATTTGCCGAAATTTAGGCACATCACCATCAACTTCTATATGAAATTTCAAATCACTATTTGAAGAATTTTTAGCCATCCTGTTCTGTTATGTTTACGATACAAATATATAAATTTTACAAAACCAAAATTAAATATTATCAAATATTTAATTCATCACTACGAAGTAATACCTGTCCAGAAAGCCATAAGCGTGCCATAACACTAAAATTCAAAACTTTAAAACCGTAAATAACTATTTTAAGAACCAGCATAAAACAGAAACTGGACTTTTATTGCAACCAAAAAATGAGACAACAAAACACTTAAAACAGTCCTATCGAACGAAAAAACTATTACTTAGTTCCATTTCCAAAAGGCTTATTTAATTATAGATAGAGTCTGTCTATAAACTAAGTGTTTGAAATATAAAGTTCAAATTCAAGGCTTACGCAGCTCAAAAAATGGGAGTTCACTGCCGGAATAAATATTTAAAACGCACGCGCAACGCTAAAGATGGCGCTTTTTAACCGGCACAAAAAAGAGCAACAAAACAAATCAGCAACACATAAAAATAAAAACAAGAGTTTAAAAAACCTTAACATCAGTCATATTTACTAACGAAAACATGGTATTACAAAAAAAAACGACCATCTTTGCGTCGTTAATGAAAAACGCATACCGAAAAGGATGCTTCCTTCCCGCTGAGCGGGACTTACTTCACGTGAGGATAACCAATAATACAGGGCGATGGTTACAGAAACGTGAAACTATACAGGTAGTCACGTTTCTTTGGTTTCAAATTATCCGATGATTCTTAAAGAACTGATTTCAGGAACAAATTATTACATCCGATTAATTGAATTGGCAATGATTGTTTTATTGTCGAAATGGTGTGTTTATGTTTTTCCGAAATTATTTACCCATGGTTGTGATGCCTATTACAGCCTATAATCAATGATTAATGCAAACATTTCAGGAAACCGGTTTAAAACCGGAACTCATCGAATCAATTACAGAAATTGGTTTTGAAACGCCAACCCCTATTCAGGAAAAAACGATCCCTTTTATATTGGAATCAGAAAGTGACCTCATTGCGATGGCTCAAACCGGTACCGGTAAAACAGCTGCTTTTGGGCTTCCAATCCTGCACAAAATGGAGCAAAATACCCATGGTATCCAAACCATCATATTATGCCCCACACGCGAACTCTGTTTACAGATTACAAGTGACATAAAAATCTATGCCAGCAAGATGAATTTTGCTGTTATTCCCGTTTATGGTGGCGCACCCATCTACGAACAGATATCGGCGATTAAAAAGAAATGCGATATGGTCGTTGGAACGCCGGGCCGCGTTAACGACATGATTCGACGCAACAAGCTGGATCTGTCTGCCATTCGTTTTTTGGTACTTGACGAAGCCGACGAAATGCTCAAGATGGGCTTTAAAGAAGAAATGGATGCCATACTTGAACAAACACCAAAGGTTAAACAAACGCTTTTGTTTTCGGCAACAATGCCGCCGGACATAAAACGTATGGCAGGCCAATATATGAATCAGCCCGAAATTATTTCGGTGAGCCGAAAAAACATCTCAAATGCTGATATTAGCCATGAATACTGTGTTACAACACCATCAAACAGCTATCAGGCCCTTCGTCGGATAGCCGACATTAACCCCGATATTTACGGTATCGTATTCTGCCGCACACGTCAGGAAACCAAAGATATTGCCGACAAATTAATGGGCGACGGATACAATGCTGATGCCTTGCATGGCGATCTGTCACAAGCGCAACGCGACTATGTCATGGGACGCTTTCGTAACCGTCACCTGCAAATCCTGGTGGCTACCGATGTGGCTGCCCGTGGTCTGGATGTTGACAACCTGACGCACGTTATCCACTACCATTTACCCGACGACCCCGAAAACTACATACACCGTAGTGGTCGTACCGGACGTGCCGGACACAAAGGTATCTCAATCGCAATTCTGGCGCCCGCAGAGCGAAGAAGAGTCTCCTTCATTGAAAAACAAACTGGTCAGAAATTTGAAGCCCGTCCGATCCCTTCCGGTGAGGAAGTCTTCAAAAAACGGATGGAAAACTATCTGGATACCGTAGCTGCCGCTGAGGCAAGTGGTTTCGACATCTCAAAATTTGAAGCTGTAATTACCGAAAAACTAGGTGGTTTCAGTAAGGATGAAATCATTGAAAAATTTGTAGCACTCGGCTTTAATAAATTACACAACGATTATAAAAATGCAACCGACCTCAATGCCACTGCCGGATCATCGTCAAGAGACAGAGGTCCCAGAGGTTTCAGAGGCGACAGAGACAGCCGCAGTAAATTTACGCGTTACAGCATCAACATTGGCTCCAAAAACGATCTGCGTCCGGATGTATTAATCAGTCTGATAAACAGACAAACACCAGACACTAAAATCGCCATAGGGAAAATAGATATTCAATCGAAAATATCCATCTTTGAAGCCGACGGTGAACATGAGCAACAACTCATTCAGGCCTTCAAAAAAGCCCGTTACAAAGGCGTGCCATTGACACTTCAAACCATGGGTGCTGAAAAAAGAACCCGCCGTAAACCAAATGACTTTCAAGGAAGTTTTGGCAAAAGAAGTAATTTTCCAAGACGGAAACGAAACTAAACATTAACCTAATTTGTTTTTGAAACACCGGATTAGTCAGGTTTGACTAATCCGGTGTTTCTATTTTAACACATAAAATAAAAAAAACGAACAGCCAATGTTTATACAAAACGGTTGCCACCCAAAAAAAAATCATCAAGCGTATTACAAAACACAGTCTTAATTTATGAACTCAATATTAAAAAAACTAAATTTTCACCGTCACACTGATAAATGTTACACTTAATATTAATCAATAAGTGTAATTTTATAATCTGTAATAAAAACACCCAAATATGATAAACATCAAATACTGCAAAAAACTCTCTGTTGCCATGGCAATTTTATCGGCAGGCATGGTTGCCTGTAGCACCGGCTCAAATTCAGAGCCCGCAATTAACGTAGCAAATATGGATACAACGATTAATCCCGGCGACGATTTCTATCAGTTCGTCAACAACGGCTGGTTAAAAAACAACCCAATACCCGACGATTACAGTCGCTACGGATCTTTTGAAAAGCTTAATGAAGAAAACGAAGCCAAATTGTCAGAATTATTAGCGTCCATTAGAAATGACGCAACGGCAGAACAAGGAAGCAATCGTCAGAAAATACGCGACTTCTACAACAGCGCAATGGACACCGCCTCTCTGGAAGCCCAGGGCATCAAGCCAATAAAAAATTATCTGGAAATGATTGACCTCATCAATTCCAAAGATGAAGTTGTCAATGCCGTTGCCGAAATGCATCAAAAAGGTCTTGATCCCTTATTTTGGCTGGGTGCTACCCAGGACAGCAAAAACACGGAAATGATGATTGCTGACATAGAACAAGCTGGACTGGGCATGTCGGACCGCGACTACTACCTCAAAGAAGATGACCGTAGCACCGAGATTCGTAACAGCTACGAACAGTATATCCAAAAGATATTTGTCCTGGCAGGATACACAGAAGAAGAGGCTTTGGCGGCCAAACAATCTGTCATGAACATCGAGACTGCTTTGGCCGAAGGGTCAATGGACAAGATCACGCTTCGCGATCCCTATGCCACTTACAACAAAAAAGATATTGCGGCACTACAGGATCTTACACCCGCATTTAACTGGAATGACTATCTGGAAGCACGTTCTATCACCATTGACAGTTTAAACGTTGGTCAGCCCGAATTTTTCAAAAACATGTCAGGCCTAATCGAAAAAATGGCCGTCGACGATTGGAAAACCTATCTCAAATGGAACATTTTAAACAACTCAGCCCATTATCTTGGAAAAGATTTTGAAGCAGCTGATTTCGCATTTTACAGCACCACAATGACCGGAACAACCGTGCAACGCGACCGCTGGAAACGCGTTTTGGCAAAAATTAATGGCAGTTTGGGAGAAGCATTAGGTCAGGAATATGTGGCAGTTTACTTCCCCCCCGAAGCGAAAAACCGTATGGTGGACCTTGTGGAGCACTTACGTACAGCATTTGGACAACGCTTAGGCCAGTTGGACTGGATGAGCGATACCACCAAAGAAAAGGCACTGGATAAACTGGCGGGCATGACCGTAAAAATTGGCTATCCCGACGAATGGACAGATTACTCAGATCTGGAGATTAAAAACCAACCTTACATATTAAATGTTTTGGCAGCTAATGCCTTCAATGTAAAAGACAACATTAAAGAAATAGGCAAGCCCGTAGACCGTAAAAAATGGTTTATGAGCCCGCAAACCGTCAATGCATATTACAACCCAACCATGAATGAAATTGTGTTTCCGGCTGCGATTCTTCAACCCCCGTTCTTCTATATTGATGGTGATGACGCCGTAAATTTTGGAGCCATCGGAATGGTTATAGGCCACGAAATGACGCATGGTTTTGATGATCAGGGACGACAATTTGCCAAAAACGGAAACCTTCAGGAATGGTGGACCAAAGACGACAGCAAACGTTTTGAGAAAAAAACCCAGGTGTTAGTTGATCATTTCAACAACTACAAAGTATTGGACACACTAACCATTAATGGCGAACTTACTTTGGGCGAAAACATTGCCGATTTAGGTGGATTAAACATCTCATTTCAGGCATTGCAAAATAAATTAAAAGAAACCGGCAGACCCGGACTCATCGATGGCTATACCCCTGAGCAACGATTCTATATATCATACGCACAGGTATGGCGCAACCACATACGCGAGCAACGTTTACGTCAGCAAATTAACGAAGATCCACACTCTCCCGGCGAAGCCCGTGTTAACGGAACCATTTATAACCTGGAAGAATTTTACAAGGCATTCAACATTACCGAATCCGGGAAACGCTATATGGCGCCGGAAAAAAGAGCTAAAATCTGGTAATAGATTACCAATACATATTATAAAAGAGCATTAAAAAAAGGGCTGACGAAAATTTCGTCAACCCTTTTTTAATAATATAAAATATTTTAATTGCACCCATATTCATTGTTGAAATGTATTCACCCTATTAAGGGCATGCTAGATTAACAGTGATTTATCGATATATTGCGGCAGCAAATATTTGAGCTCTG
>NZ_JBQTGJ010000017.1:0-77300 GCF_052400685.1 Geofilum sp. OHC36d9 | reverse complement strand
AGCCCAATTCAATTTTGATTTGACGTCTTAAAAAATTTTAGAGCCCAATTCAATTTTGATTTGACGTCTTAAAAAATTTTAGAGCCCAATTCAATTTTGATTTGACGTCTTAAAAAATTTTAGAGCCCAATTCAATTTTGATTTGACGTCTTAAAAAATTTTAGAGCCCAATTCAATTTTGATTTGACGTCTTAAAAAATTTTAGAGCCCAAAACGAATTTTATTTGCCGTCTTAAAAAATTTTGAAGAGCAAAACAAATTTTATTCATACCACAACTATTTTTAATAAGAGCTCAACCTATTTTTTTAAGTATCTGGTTCAGGGAAGTTCATAAGCTGTCAGCAAGTGGCAACCAAACAGCTATAATGATGACCACACATCTCCCTTTATGCGCTAATCCGCGCAGGCTTGGCTTTTACTTTTTTTCTGCGTATCCTCCCCATTGTGTGCATGTTTCATAATTTGATGATCGGGAATGTTTTTGCATCAAAAAAAAGACATGAGCAAGAAAAAAAGTGTTTGCAATGGCAGAACAATGGCGAGGACGCGAGTGAGCAGGACACAGAAGCCCGAAGGCACCGACTATAAACGACCTGAGTAATTACAAAACAATTATCTCATCAATCTCCATGTGAGCTGAGGCCCCTTCTGCTGCATGTCCTTCAGGAATAGGATCCACTTTTTGTATCTTAACCCAAATTTTTTGCACTTTTTGGGCACAAAAATCCACACTATTAATTTTTATATTACGCCCTTGAATATAATTCTCTCTAATAATTCCTGTCGTTAACTAAACGACATTGGAAAACCATTCCAAATTTGACTCTCCGACCGTCCGCAACAACATAGCGCTCAAAAAAACTACTGATAATCAAAACACCTGACAAATCAGAACTAACCGACTATACAACAAAAAAAAATCAGTCAACCGCGCGAATGTCAAACACAAAACCTTTATCAGTCAATAAACGAGTGATGGCAGAGCAATCATTGGCCGCCGTTTCGATACACATACCACATTCCGAAGAAATAAACGTGGGCACCGGTACTATTTTACAGACAATACCATTTTGTTGAAGTAACTTATCAGCTTTAATGACCAACCGTACATTTTTAAAAATAATAACAGACCGTGGTATCATCTCTCAATAACGATTAGAAATGGCTTCTAACGCATCACACAGATAAGACAAATCGCGGGTGGTATGATAAGGCGATAAGGCTATACGTGCCGTTCCCTGTGGAAAAGTCCCGTAAAAAGAATGAGCAGCCGGTGCACAATGCAACCCGGAACGGATTTCCAGTCCATACTCATCATAAAAAATGCGGGCAATTTGAGAAGGTGTTAAAATATCGTGCACAAACGAAAAGACAGAGCCATGTTCATGCCCGGGCAAAGCCCCAATGACGCTAAACCCCTTGAGCGACTTAACGAAACCAATCAAATCGGCCACATCCTGCGCCGATAAAGAAGGCTGTGGTCTGTTTTCCATTCCGGCCAGAAGACCAATGATACCCACCATATTGGGTGTTCCGGACTGAAACCGGTCGGGCATCTCATCGGGCATCTCAAAGCTATCGCTCATACTGCCGGTACCACCCTCTATTAATGTTTGAAGTCGTTGTGGATTAGAGGCATAAAAGCCGCCAATTCCGGTAGGTCCCATCAGTCCTTTATGACCAGTGAAGGCAAAATAATCAATTCCCCATGCTTCCAACTGCAAGGATCTGTATCCAACTGACTGACTTCCGTCCACCAATACCGGGATGTCCCCAGCCCATTGAGCAATTTCTGCAATAGGCTGAACCACACCACTCACATTACTCTGATGATTAATAACAAAAAGGCCGGCGTTATCAGGCTTCAAGTCCTTTAATTGCTTCAAATCGACCACTCCGTCGGCACAAGCAGGTAGCACTCGAATGCTGAGGACACCCGCCTTTTGCAATTTCGTAAGTGGACGCATAACTGCATTATGTTCAAGAGGTGTCACCCACACCGTTTTACCTTTCAACGGCAAACCTTTAATAATGGTGTTAAGCGCCATGGTAGAATTGGCCGTAAAGGCAATTTTACTGCTATCGCTTACCCCGAATAACTCAGCAATGCTGTCGCGGCAGGCTTCCACTTTAGCCGTAGCATCGAAAGCCCGGCCATAAGCTGCCCTGCCATAGGTGCCCCCCACATTAACCAGATAATCTGAGATGGCTTCCGATACTTCTTTAGGTTTTGGAAAAGAAGTCCCGGCATTATCAAAATAACGGTTCATGGTGCAACTATTTTGGGGGTTGTAGTCAGCAGCTCTGTTATGGTAGCCATATTACTGACTTCCCCTACGCCAATCTGGTCCCTTACAGCAAAAAAATCGGAACACGTACCACATAAAATTATACGCACCCCTTTATCTTCAAACGCCTTGAGGGCATTGGCGGTATCAGAACCCTTTAATGCCAATTTCACCCCGGCGTTGTATAAAATAATATGCGTGGGTAAATTACTGCGCACCGATAAGTTATTCATAAAACCACGAACCAGAATGCCGCCCAACTCATCGTCGCCCACACCCATGTATTGACTTTTAAATAGCACCAGATAATCGTCAGATTGAAAACTTTTCATTTATAATTGATTAAATAAATTATTCTATTGTAGACTTTATTGTAAAACACATCAACTGTTTCCTCAAAAAAAATCAAAAAAACGGCGATTAACAATAACCGTAAAATTAACCTTGTTTGCCCAAATTTCTCAATTATCTACACAGAAATTCTAGAAATTAAACATCTCAAAAATTTATAAATAAAAAAAAGTTCACAACACCCTCATCTTATAAACTTTAATTCACAAAAAAATAAAAAAAGATAACTCTGTCGGTCCCCTAAACGTCACGTATCTTGTCTTTATCTGACTAAACCACTATTTTTAGACGTAAATAAAATTTGAATCCACACATAATTGTTACCCGATACAAAACCACATAATCATTAAAAATAAATCAGATGAAACGAGCATGAGTAAGATTTAGCTTCGCTGATTTTTGATTCTCAAAAAGGGAAATGATTATGTTGTTGAGTCCCATATGGCAACTGAGAAACAAATTATAAACAGATGAAACGAGCCCAATAAGCACCTACACACAGTAGGATGAATAATTCCGGCGAGTACCATTTGACCTTAAAAAACAAAATTATAAACACATGAAACCAGTAAGCAGAATGCTATCCGTAATTTTTTATTGTCTGTCAATAACCATTTCGGCACAGCAAGTATCAAAAAACGAGAAAACTGTTTACACAACAGAACTCAACGTACCATACTATAGTAAAGCAACCAGCGACGACTACGTCAAAAAACAATGTGTCCTTGACATATATTACCCGTCTAATATTCAAAATTTTGCAACCGTTATCTGGTTTCATAGCGGAGGTCTCACCAGTGGCCATAAAGAGATACCTACAGCTTTGAAAGGAAAAGGTTTTTGCGTTATAGGTGTGGGATACCGACTGTCACCAAACGTGAGCTCACCAACCTATATCGAAGATGCCGCCGCAGCCGAAGCCTGGGTATTCCAAAACATCGAGAAATACGGAGGCAACCCCAAACTTATTTTTATTTCCGGTCATTCAGCCGGAGGCTATCTAACCCTCATGACCGGGCTGGACAAAAAATGGCTTAAAACATATAATATCGACGCCAATCAAATAGCAGGCCTTATTCCGTTTAGTCCTCAATGTATCACCCACTTTACCGTTCGTAAAGAAAGAGGGATCGCTGATAAACAACCAATTGTTGACGATATGGCGCCTCTCTTCCATGTTCGGCCGGATGCCCCACCTTTGCTATTAATAACAGGTGACCGGGAGCTTGAAATGTTAGGTCGTTATGAAGAAAACGCCTACCTGGCGCGCATGATGAAAGTGGTTGGGCATACACAAACCCGACTTTATGAAATGGATGGTTACAACCATGGTAATATGCCAAAGGCCGGATTCCCTCTTTTAATACAAGAGATTGAACGTGTTACAAAAGGGAAAAATGCAAGTAAAACAAGGCCTTGAGACCCGGAAATATACGAAATTATCGACGCGCAAAATCTCAGTCAACCCTTTAGTCTGAATAGTTCGTTAAAGTTTAAATCGGACCTTGTGCCGTATAATGTAATTTCTTTGACATAGTTTTGATCTTTGGTAGAGTATGGAAAAATTCCGATCACGTCGAAAATCCAGATTGCCATTAAAGCATCGTATTGCATCACTCTAATATCAAATATTAAAAATGCTCGACTCCTCATTCCGCTTTAGAAATGCCCAGCCAGAAGACAGCCTTGGCAATGTTGATTGAAGTTAAGATACATTAAGCTGAATGAGCAGTTTCTTTTCATTTCTGATCCGGGAGTCATTCAGTTATGTTTCTGCATTTACAGCAACGAAACCCCAATAAACCACTTCGACAAAGCATCCTACTCGTTTTTTAATATAGAACAAACAAAATAAACATTTCTTTGTATTCATCATTACCAACCTTATAAAGGATTATTTTTTGATAATTGAATTTCGAAATGAAATAAACAATTGTGATCAAAACGTCAAGTAATACCGTTACTATAAACCATTAAGGTTAAGACAATTAATTAAAGACAACTCTATAAAACACTATTTTTGGTAATTCTCGCACTCAAAATGGACATTTATGGAGTCGTATTAATGTAAAGCCTAATTTTCATTCAAATCATTTGAAGCCCAATCATTGGCCTTATTCCAAATAGAAGAATCAGCTTGGTATTACAATTTTATTCGCATTTGATCTCTTATTTAATTTTTTGCGCCCCCAATCAAAATCTTATTTCAGCCAAAACATCGCCTCACAATAATAAAATACAATCCTAATCAAGCCCCTGAAAAACTTTCTTTAAATAAGCCGCATTAGCGCTATAATTTGCAAGCACATTCCGGGGTTGAGAAGCATCGCGAGAACGTTCAATCACCAACCAGCCACTCCACCCCATTTCATCGAGGGTCTTCTTTATTTTTGGCATATCAATATGGGGATCGTTCTCCAGCCAAACGCTGTCTTTTCCAGAGGCATGAATCATAACAATTCTGTCTTTCCCATAAATTTTCAACTCTTCACAAATGTCACGATGATTTTGAATCGCATTACTAAAGTTGAAATAACTTTTAATAGCCGGTGATTTAATCTCATCCAAAAAATGTATTTCCTCAACCGCACCATAAGCCGTTTCTATACCTATGACTACACCAGCTGCTTCTGCTTTTGCCCCTAATAATTTCAATCGTGTTACCAAGGCATTACGTCGCTCAGGATGCTTAATCAAATCGCCTTCAACACCTAAAGGTAAAAAAGCCGTTTTTACATTCATCATAACCATGGTATTAATGGCGTCATTCATAATAACATCAATACCTTCACGTTCGGCAAAATTATGTGCATAAAAGCCTGACATAGCGATAGAGCTAATTTCGATACCTGTTTCATCAGACTTGGAGATAAACGCCTGCCGCTGAAGAGGATCCAGCAACTTATTATCAAAGGTCGGACGCGATCCCAGTCCACCCAAATCAAGCTCAAGACCATCCGATCCGATTTCTCTTGCACGTTCGAAAGCTCCCAGCTTTTGACGTTTCAAGATCATCCAATCGCAAACTGCGACTTTATAACGAGGTTCTTTCGGGGTTTGATCAGTCGGTTGTTTACTAACTTGACAAGCCGTAAGTGTAATTAAACCTGCCAGTAAAACATTATTCAGTAATTTAAAATTCATCTGTTCTGTTTTTATTATTGATAATTAGTGTTTGCAAGAAAAGTCCAACTTCTGCGTTATGCTTCTCCTCAAAATGCTCATTTACCAAATCCCCATCTTTAACGATCAAAAGAAGATCAACTAAAACCACAGATATAATACGACGAGATTGAATTCTCTTTATACATTTAATACGTCAAAAAACAGCTGTCGTTGGATAGATTTTTACGTGCTCGTTATCAAACTTTAATAAATTATTCACAGCTTTTTCACCAATTCTTCAAGTGCCTTAAAACTCATGATAGCGTTTTCGGGCAGTTTGGCAGAATCGTTATCAAAAACATACATCTGGGATGCATCTTCAACCACGCATCCTGATTCGTCCCAGGTACCATCAATAGAGACAATGCTTTTGAGTCCCAACCATTTTGCCATAAACGCATACATCGGGTATCTTTTACTTTTACCATAACTGTGTCCTTCATTGGGAATATGAACATTTTCTACATTCTGCGTTTTGCTATAAAAGCTATAAACATATTGTAGGAATGGAAATTCAACTTCTGGCACATGAGCCGTCCAATCACCCCCATCCGAAATCACTAATAGAGGTTTAGGAGCCATCATAGATGCCATTTCAACATTATTGGTGCCTCCCCCGCACAAATGCACAGGCTGTCCACTTTCGCAGGGACAGCCACCATAAAAATAGCTGGATAGCATGACTACCGGCACACTCACATCAATACGGTCATCAATGGCAGAAAGTAACATCGTTTGACTGCCACCACCGCTACCACCAGTTATGCCCACCCTGTTTGTATCAGCATGATTTTGAGACAACAAAAAATCTAAGACTCTTTCACCATTCATGATCTGTATGGTTTGCGCCAGACTTTTATGATGATTGGAATGATTAAACTGAAGCTCAGATTCACCCCATGCAAACATATCGTAACTCATGACGATGGCGCCCATACGGGCCAACATCGCATAACGAATCTGCATATCTTTGTTATAACGCCCCTCACTAAAATGACCATTGGGAGAAATAATAACAGGAACCTTTCCCGTCATCTTCTTCGGCTGATACAAAGATCCACACACATAAACGCCAGGAAGTGTCTCCAGGGCCACATTTACTATTTCGTAGTCTTTGTATCGCCTCCTGTTTGAATAATAAATACCCGAAGCGGACCAGTCCGGCAATTTCTCAAGTTTCAATGCCGTCAAAAAACATCGTTTCAAAGAATCTCTTCTTAATTCCCACTCTTCCTTATTATGATACAAGGTTTTTAGATAAGCCAAAAACTGTTTCCCCTCCTCCACCGATCGCCGGTGATATTCATAAGGCTTTATTTTGTAATAACCTTCCTTGCTATCAGGTTTAAAAATCAAATCGAAAGGCGCCAATACATTCACCATGGTAGGTTCAAACCCGGGACGTATCCGCCAATCGGCATACTCTAATATCCTGCCTTCAACCAAACTATCAGGATACCTGAATGAAACATCGAACCGTTGTTCGATGTCAATCAGCACATCCTTCAAAGGCCGTGAATAACCAAAGTCAGAATTTTGCTGCGCGGTGGCTGCGGCAACAAAAAAGAAAGAAACTACAAAAAATGATACATATCTTGACATAAGTCTCTATTTTTGAGGCCACTTCTCATCTACAATGGGACTCAGCTCCAGTTTATCGGGATCAATCATCACATGTTTAATACGCTCCCTTCGCCAGGTATAAACGATGTGCACCATTCCATCAGCCGTCTGAATAACAGACGGATATGAATACTGACTAATTTCAGAATCTTCAATAATACATGCAGCATTCCAGTTCTTTCCATCGTCAGACACGGCTACATTTAAAGGTGTGCGGTGTCCTTTTTTCGCATTAACGGGCGTCGCAACATGATTATAAACCACCAAAAAACGACCATCTTTGAGTGTCACGGCATCAATTCCGGAGTTATTATTGGGAAGCCCTGAAGGCCATAAAAGCCCCCATGATTTTCCATAATCATGCGACCATGACGTTGCTATAACAGCATTCCCGCTTCGGCACAATGCCTGCAAAACGCCATTACCATGATCTAATATAGCTGGTTGAATCACTTTATATACTTTACCAGAACTTATAGGCCCCACTTTGTGCCATGATTTACAATTATCTGCAGTAACCTCGAAATGCACACGCCAGCCATTCCCCTCGGTACTCGACGGACAAATGAGATCCTTGTTATCGAGCAATACAGGCTTATTCTTGATAGGTCCAAGAAATCCTTCCGGTAATGAATCCGGCTTAGACCAGCTATGCCCATTATCCTGAGAAACGAGCATCCGTCCTTTCCACGTTGAAGGACTTGGCCCCACTTTATAAAAAAGTAATAATTCACCTTTGGGAATTTGGTATAAAACCGGGTTCCAGGTAGGATACCTCAAAGTATCGTTCACAATACCATTAGCCACTGAAACAGGAGCTGTCCATTGTCCATTCTCTCTTCGACTCACCCATATTTCCACATCCGGATGTCGTTCATATGTACCACCAAACCATGCCGCTACTAAACCTTCTGGTGTTTCAGCTATTGTAGCCGAATGACACGATGGAAAAGGGGCTTGCGTATAGATAAATTCATCAGTAACAATACCTTTTTTCCATCTACCAGTATCATTATCTGAAGAGCAGCCAGCCAAAAAAATCAGGCCCGTCATCAAAGCTATAAAATTCAATCTCATACTTAATTTGTTTGTTGATTTATAATAATGAAAATTCTAATTACAGCCTCATCTGCCTAACTCTATGGCTGCCATAATAAATGGCGATGTGCCTTTCAAGTCATTAGTTTTAATTGGTTCATTAATATAATAGGCGTAAGAACCATCCCGCCCGTTACCTAACCCTGCTACCTGGCAAACGTTATTGAGCTGCACTTCGCCATCATCATATACCTGCACAAATTCCTTAAGGATACCGTCAAACCCCTTATTCGCAATCTTCAGGTACTTTTTCTTCAAATATCCCTTGTTTACCCCTTTGGCTATTGCATAGACAAACATGCAGGAAGCTGAAGCCTCAAGGTAATTCCCAGCTTGGCTGCCTTTGTCCAAAACCTGATACCAAACGCCCGTCTCTTCGTCCTGAAATGCAGTTACCGCAGCTGTTGTTTGATTCAGTATTTCAATAATCTCATTCCTATTATTATTCCCCTCCGGAAGATAGTCGAGCGCATCAACCAAAGCCATCATATACCACCCGATGGAACGTCCCCAAAAATTTGAAGACAACCCTGTTTTGGGGTCAGACCAATCCTGAACACCTGCTTCATCCCATCCATGATACAGCAATCCCGTCTTGCGTTCCCGCATATGCATATTCATTAAAAGAAGTTGCTCTGAAGCTTTCTCAATGCAATCAGGGTGATTAAACACAGCACCGTATTGTGCAAGAAAAGGCGTCGCCATATAAGCACCGTCGAGCCACATCTGCCAGGGATATTTTAGCTTATGCCAAAAACCGCCATCAGTGGTTTGCGGCTGCCATTTCAGCTGCATCGCTAACAGTTCAATAGCTTTGGCATATTTTTCATTTTGAGTAACTGCATAAACATGAAAAAGCATCTTTCCAGCATTGATATTGTCGATATTAAATGCATCTATTTCATACCCTTTAATATGCCCATCGTCGTCAATCAAATCATTGGCATAACTCAATATATAATCCTTATAAATGGTCTTTGGATATTGATTGGATAGTTGCTCCAACGAGGTCAGCAGCAAACCCTGCATATAGCCCCAGGAGCGGTATAACACAGGATTTCGTTTAATCGTTGAGAGGGCCATCCTTTCCGACCAATTTAACGAGGTTGGCACTTCATCAACTTTGGCAGTATTATCCATATTAACCTCACATTCAATCACTTTACCCGCATTTTTATCATAAACGAGTCGCCCAAGATTGCCAATTGAAGCCACTTTTTCACCATTGACCAAAAGATGCAAACCATGACCAAAATCATATTTTTTACCGTATCGATCCCAAACTATCGTCAGGGTATCTCCCTGATAAAGCAGGTTATCGAGACAAAACCAGTCCCATTTATTCACCGGCAACAAAGGGTTAATTTCAATTTTCAGATCGGATCGAGGCCTTAAGCCTACCAGTCCGGTAATTATGAGGTCATTAAAAGTAGAATGATTATAGTATCTGCTGCGCTCCTGGTCACCTTTCAACCAATAACCAGTCACCTCATCAAGATATTCGCCAATGTATGGACGCCCCCTGTGATACTGAGATTCCACATAAGTTTCGAGATGATGAAAATAATCATCACTGGAGGCAATATTTTGCGCAAAATGATTTAAATAATTAGCCAAACCTGTTAATGTTTGAGATGTGGCAAAAGGCCAAACAGCACCATCCCACTCACACTGACAGCAGCCATGACTTCGAAACTCAGGATGACGACGCTCTGCGGTGGTTATACCATAAGGTGCATTAAATCCCTCCGTATCCATTAATTGTTTCCAGGCAACACTGTCTTTATCTAATGGAATATTAAAATACCACGGGATAAACCCTATTTCTTCTCTGACCTTAGCAAAGTTTCCAGCCTCTTTCACCGTTTCAAAAAATTGGGATTCCGGATTCCACAATTTAGTATTGATTAGGTTATACAAAGTATCGGCTTTTGCTTTAAACGTATCAGCCAAATCAGTACGACCGGCAAGAGCGGCAATTTCACTTATAGCCCAGGCATTTCCATACATATAACTATTGATTGTTGGCCGGGCATTTTTAACATGACGACCTCCGCTGATCTGTTCCTCCATACCATCCTGAACATCCCTTTGCCAAAAAAGACCATTATCCAAACGACGCTCCTGCTCCCATCTTCTATAATCATCCAGCAGGTCAGGCAGCATATCAACCAAATAATCTATATCATTATCTACGAGATATTTCTGATACAAAGCAAAAGCCGTCCAGTTGCTAAACTTATGCAACTTTTTCATCGGCAATCCGTCATTTCCTCTATACCATACATGCAGATAATCGTTAAGATACTCATGATTGTGCAACCATCTGGCTTCCATGGTATGATGTCCCATTGCGCAGGCAATAAGATTATACTCATCAGCATACGACCGATCGACCAAAAATTCGGTAAAAGCATAACCAACAGGTGTTTTCTTAATATGCTTACGCAACGTCCACCATCTGTAATAATACATCTCTTCGAAGTTCTGCTGCGGACACTCAAACAAAGGAATATTTTGCTTCATCCATTCCCATGCTTGTGAATTTGAAATGGCCTGAGCAATGTTTTCATCCTCCATATTATTAAAATAATCCACATAATGCTTAAACTCCTCAGCTTGAAGCACCGACTTCTGCTTTTCTTCTATTTTTACTTTATCATTCTTGCTTTTAATCTGGGCAACAGAAGAAAAGGATAAACTGTACCCCATGATAAAGAGGAGACTAAAATAAAGTTGTATTCTGTGCATACTTTACAATTTTTGTATTTTCAGAAATTAAATGATTGTTAGCACTTGCAAAAAAATAGCTGGGGCAGATTTAAATACAATGGCAACCAAAAAAGTGACGTTTTCTTGCAAGCACTACTTATAAATCACTTTACATATCTAATCAATTATTTTAGTCTGAAATGATTTAATATAAAACACTGCTTCATTGTCTAAACGACCAGCGTTTTCCACATCATAGTTCTGATCAGTCGGCGTATCAGCATTTGGGAAGCGGCGAATAGCTCCTGTTCGAAAGGTTACACGGGCAATGGCATGAACCGGACGGTAAACAATATATCCATGTCCTTTTTCCTTTCCATTGATAAATATCTGATAAAAACGATTCTCTGTATCAGTTTCAATTTTAATGTTGTATGCTTTTCCGGCTTCATACTCTAAAATACCACCATTACGGTATCCCTTTTTCACTTTCAGAACTCCGTCTTCATCAAAAATGAGGCGAATAGCTCCCATCCCTTCGGCGTTCTTAAGTTCAATATTCAGCTGTCCGTGGTCATTCTGGGCAGGTACGACCGTAAAATCGACCAACATCTTACCCGATTGTGGCACCACACGTTCAGCCATGGCATAATCAAAAGGATCTTTGTCATGAAGTGCCAAAACCTTTTCGCCAGCTAAGCGTTGAATTTCGACTTTAGCCCAACAAGGACTAAAAATATTCCATCGGTCTATCTCTGTCCCTTCAGTCATATCATTAAAAACCTCATGAACATCTTCTGAAACATAGCTCTGAACAGGAATTGCCACTCTTGAGACCCAAATATCTTCCTTGTTCATACTGTAAGTTAACCACATATTACCATCTTCAGGTGTCCCATTCCCTTCAAGAATACCC
Organism: Geofilum sp. OHC36d9; assembly: GCF_052400685.1. Lineage (NCBI taxonomy): Bacteria > Pseudomonadati > Bacteroidota > Bacteroidia > Marinilabiliales > Marinilabiliaceae > Geofilum > Geofilum sp. OHC36d9. Next base: position 65,146 of record NZ_JBQTGJ010000017.1, on the reverse strand, counting down.
CTAATGTACTGTGGACCATAAGATTTATAACTACCACCGTAACGCATTGTTGTAATTTCGCCATTAATCAGCAACAAATTTTCGTAATTCAAACCATCCTGACTAACAGATACAGCCAATGGCCAGCGGAATTCGGAAGGATTATAGACCGTAGCATATCTGCCATCCGAGGTCTTTTGCCCCCATATTTTTGCGTTACTGTTCACAAATCCGGGTGCACGCATGGGATGATTGGGCCAGGATTTTCCGCTATCAGGACTAACAGCGCATAAAGCATGTTTCCATAGACCAACAATACGGCCATCGGGCAATGTATAATAACTTAAAGCCTGATACCTTTCATGCATAGGAATAACCGGATCATCGAGATCTGACTCTTCATTCCACTGCTGCGTCATTAACGGATTAGCCAATAATTCCTTACATGCCTTCAAAAATTCCTCATCTTTACATGACTCATAAAATGGATAAGAAGTATTATTAATGTTCCACCCAGAGTTGTAGCGGATAAAATAAATGGGGCCAAAACTTCCGTCTTCATAAATTTCCCTAACAACACGCCCAATTCCTTTATTATCGTTTGGGGAATCATGCTCGTTAAGACTAATACCGTAATAGCCAAGCGTCAAAAATCGGCCATTGGTTGACTGATAAAACCCCATTCGCTGATGCATCACAGCCAATAAACCATTGGCAACTTCCTCCACTCCTTCTTTGGTCGTGCCATCAGGAATTTTATATTTCGGAAACAAAACTTTGGGTTTCCCCCAATTATAGCCATCCTTAGAAGTAACTAACAATGTATGAGCCGGAGGAATATGTTCACCAACAGAATCACTTAAATAGTGCAGATAAAACTGACCTTTAAAATATGCCAGATTCGGGGCATGGTTATAAGTCCAGCCAAAACCATCACTTTCCTCCGGAGCCTGACGGTTGGCCCTAATAACCTGAATATTATGAACGCCCACGGCTGGCGTCAGCGCCCCATGGTGATAGTCTATGTTAGACATTGTTTCTCCGGTATACCTAACGCCATCATAATTTTCGTATCCCTGACGCGGTTTTTCATCTGTTTTAACCGGTGGTTGTGCACAACCCACCATCATCAGAACAGAAATAATCATGAACCAGTTTCTGGTTCCCCATCCACACTTCCCGGGAAAAAACAAATCAAAAATATTTTTCATACATATAAAATTTTCATATTAAGCTCAGATGGTAAATATTTTATGCTTTCGATTATCAACTTTCAGTTCTCTACCTTTTGCTCTTTATCGCATTTTATATTGGTAGCAAGCTATCAGCTTAATGCAAAAGACCTGACAATATTTTTTTGTTAATTTTCACGATAGTTCCATGTTTATGCCCTTCGGGAAAAGAGACCTGATCACTAATATTACTGAAAGTTTTAAAATTTGAGGTTCTTACAGCGCTATACTTTTTATCTCCGTAATTATCATAAAAAATAAACCAATCATTCCCTTTTTTTAACACAGTTGGACCTTCGCTCAGAAACCCGGTAAAAGGCTTTGAGAAATTGTTATAGGGTCCCAAAGGATCGGTCGCAAAAGCCACACTAATATTACGTTCAGGACGCGTATTATTTTTAAGAACGAGCACATAATCATTTTTCCCTCTTTTAACAATAACACAATCAATCACACTAAAACCAGGATCCAAAAAAAGTTGAGTAGCCGTAAATGTTTTAAAATCCTTTGTAGTTGTGTAATACATACGATGATTATTATTTTCATCTTCCTGTTCTTTAGGAAAACGAAACGGAATAGCAGAGGCCCAAATAATGATAAAACGGTCATTATCGTCATCATAAAAAATCTCAGGCGCCCATACATTCACCACATCCAGTTCGTGAGCCATTACAGGAATGAATTGCTGTTGGGACCAATGAATAAAATCTTTGGTGTGAGCATAGCCAAAGCCATTATCACCACGCCACCCGCAGGTCCACACCATATGATAAGTTCCGTCAGGTCCTTGTACCACTGAAGGATCGCGCATCAGTCTGGATTCTCCGGCTTCAGGCGTCAGATAAGGACCACTCAGATCGTTCCAGTGATATCCGTCGTAACTGTAAGCCAAATACAATCCATCAGTACCAGGTTCACGAAAAGACGTAAAAAGATACACAGGTAATTCAGCTGTACACGCAACGGTAAAAACAAATATCAAAAACAATAACTTTTTCATGAAACAATATACTTTGGCTGGTAAAAACGAACCCGACTAATTCTTTTTCACACTCATTCTCATCACTTCAGGACCTTTAACCACAGTTTTTTTAACATTCACCCATGAATTATTATAAAGATATATCCGTTGAGACTTTTCACCTTCGACTTTCAAAAAGACACTGGTTGGGAACAAAGGGGAACAACTATGAACATAAACATTATTAACATTTATAAGATTAATGGTCGGTTCATCTTTCAAAGGAGACGAAGATTTCACATTATCCAATACCAATCCCGACACCTCGCTAGCAACAAACGAAGGCCCCTTGGTCGCACAAATATCCACATCGTGCAACTCAATATTTTTTGCTTGATTAATGATAAATCCTGTTTCAGCTTGTATATTTATATTATTGAAAGACAAATTTTCAATGGGCATTTCGGAGATACCTCTAAGTAGACAAGCCTTCTTAACACGAGTTGCTGTCACATTAGAAATATGAATATTTCGAAACACCGGCGTACGCTCACTAACAGGCTCTTCAACAGTCTTTGGGTCGTACAAAAGATTAAAAACAATAGCTTCTCGTTTAATATTCTTCATCACCACATTATCCACACGAATTTCTTCCACCACACCTCCGCGTCCACGGGCCGATTTCAGTCTAATTCCGCGATGAGTGCCGTCAAACACACAGTTACTGATTGTAATTTTCCGCACATCACCAGACACTTCGCTGCCAATAACAACCCCGCCATGTCCACGCAGCATCGTACAATTTGTAATAGTCACGTTCTCTGTTGGAACAGCCCATTTTCGACCGTCAATATCACGACCAGATTTAATTGTGATACAATCGTCACCCACACTAATATGACAGTTAGAAATTCTCACATTACGACAAGATGATGGATTAATGCCATCAGTGTTGGGCGATGGAGGATTTATAATTGTAATACCATTGATAACAATATTATCAGAGAAAACAGGATTAATCGTCCAAAAAGGAGAATTAACAATCGTAACCCCCTCAACTAAAATATTACTACACTGAAAAAATTGTATCATTGGCGGCCTAAAAAAACGCATTTTCAAGGTACTCTGATAATACGCTTCGGTGACCACATCACTATTTAGACGGCTCCATAAATCGGAATATTTATGTTCAAAATTTTTGTCGTCCAAATCCTTAATGCGATCCATTTCATTCCACCATGCGCGACCTTGCCCGTCAATTTTACCCCGACCAGTAACAGTTATATTCTCTTGACCATGGGCATAAATAAGAGGCGAAAAAGTCATCATGACAGTGCCTTCCCATCTGGTTTGTACAAATGGTAAATAATCGTCAAAATTATTTGAAAACTTAATTAAAGCACCGGCATCAAGAAAAAGTGTTATATTACTTTCCATCACAATCGGTCCGGTAAGGTACTCTCCTGCGGGAAAAAAGACAGTTCCACCGCCCTTTTCTGAAGCCGTAGTGATAGCCTGTTTAATAATATCGGTACACAAGATTTCGCCTGTAGTATCGGCACCTAAATCAGCAACATTGAGCCATCCATTCTGTGCTTTCACAAAAAAACCCAGAGCCATAAAAATCCAAATAAACCAACCAATTTTCTTTCGCAATTGTGTCATACTTTATAATCCTACAAATTAAACAACGTCCAAAATTAACACCCAGTCATTGCCATCCATTACTTTACCGGGCGCATGAAATTCATGCACACCATCGGCCTGAAACGTATCCAAAACGGTCATCTCACCGTTACGCGGGCAAAACCATGATGCCTTAACATTTGCCATTTCGAAATACGACATATTAACTTTAATAATTCCCCCCCGATAGGTATAAATAAAAGCATATCCGGGACCACTTGTCGCAACTTTATAATCGTACTGTTCGCCATTCTCATTCAACAAATGCTGATTTGGAATTCGACTAAAAAAAGGTCTTGATAACATCAATTCTTTTAAATAAACCATCTGACAGGCACCTTCATCGTTAATCGCTTCATTCCAATATTTTTTAGCGCCAAAAGCCGGACTTTCATCTTCAGCTGAGTAAAACTGCATAACAGCATTACTTCCGTAAGTATAACCAAATGCGCCGGCAAAAACAGACCAATAGCCGTAACGACGCACATCAGCAGCCGTCCAATATGGTTCATCCACATCGTGTAACCCCTGTGGAATTCCTTCATAAGAGGGTTCACCGTCAATCGTTGGTTTTACAGGTACCAAGCTGTAATCGTCGCTAATGTACCGCCAATTATCCTGTCCGTAGCCTCGCTTGGTGTCATCCTGGTCATAACGACGATGTCCCGACTGAATCATATTAAAATCAAGCCATGACTCGCTATGAAACCAATCGGATGAAGAGCATCTGCCACGTGGATGGAAAGTCACCAGTTGCAAAGGCGCCTTCATTTTCAGCCCTTTACCAATCGCATTCCAAATGTTTGTTGAATCGTTACCAAACGTATCTCCACCGTTCATCCAAATAATGTTTGTTTTATCAGAATACCGAGCGCCCAACCATTGGGCATAAAACATCCCATCTTTGAGAGACACCCCTCCCGAACGTACATTATTACCCCAAACCGGAACAATAGCTAAATACAAACCTTTCTTCTCTGCCAAATCAATAATGTAATCAACATGATCCCAGTAATCATATTCGACTGAATCCAAAGGACTGTTTCCGGGTGTGACCAATGGTCTGGATACCCGTCTCGTTATTAAAGCTGAGTCGCCATATCTGTTTTTGACGTTTAAACTATGTACCAAACTCACCTGAATAACATTAAACCCCTTGGCCACACGATTATCCATATATAACTCCGCTTCTTCCCGTGTTAGTTTAGAAAACAAAAGCCACCCGGTATCTCCCAGCCAAAAAAAAGGCGCACCGCTTTCATCCTGCAAAAAATGGCCATTTTCAGACACACGTAACCTGGGAAGCTCATTTTTTGAATTATCGACCTGAACACATCCGCTATAGAGGATCATTAAGCCTACAAAAACAACACTTAAAAACCTATTTCGTGTTTCGTTATGCAGGTCCGCAAAATGGTTATTTACCATAGCAAACTCATTTTTTTCAGACTTCGTAAGCCTTAAATTTGATTTTTTTTTCACAAGCAATTGAGTCTTTTTGTCTGTCACTAAAATTTTCGTACAATCACGATTGATCATTCTATGCTATTTTATTGAAATATATACTACAACATCTTTATTGTCATTATTATGAAATACAACCGGCTTTCCCCTTTGTAGCGATTCTCTGCTAATCACTAATCCCGTTTTTGCCTCTATCTTTGTTGCATAAAAATGATGACTCTTTCCGGAAAAATTAATTTTACAAGAAGTTTCTTTAGGCATATAAATAACCGACTCGCCTTTAGCATTGCGTAATAAAAACGTTTTGGAATCTGCATTTACAACAGGTTGCATCGTTATGACGGAATTAACAAAACCGGCAGGTAACAAAGCTGGTAAAACGGGCAATGAACCGCCCGCCATTAAAACAGCCCACCCAAACTGATCATATTGACCTTCAGAATAGATAACCGCTTTTTTAGGATAACTTTCTTTATACTCTCTCACACTTCTATAAACCGATTGAAAAGAGCGTTTACCCGGTTTTTCCAATCGTGCATGTTGTCGGGGGGCTAAATTAACGCCTCCTTGCGGGGCATACAGAGATTGATCCTCTTTGTAAGCCCAATAACGAATATCGATAACATCAACAACGTCTCGATATTTAGGATTTTGAAGTATTGCATCCTGAACATCCTTGGTCGCACTCAGGCCTACCATGACATCACGTTTATTTTCCTCTTGCCATTCAATAATTACGTCAAGCCAAAACTCAACAAAAGATAAAGGGCCAGTATATTCAGCACTGATCAGATGTAAAACCGGCATATCATCCGAAAAATTATCAAGACACTGACGTATATATGCTTTGTGTAATTCCCTGCGTACCGGATGTGTAACATCGTAGAACTGCTCAGCCAGAAAAATACGTTTATCGCCGGCATAGGGTGCCGGCTCGGGAAACCCCGTATCGTTAATATTATTAACCGGACGCCAGGGACTGTCGGCCCAATGAGCGCCAGCCTCCAACACATTATGCTGAAAATAGTGATGTTGCACTAAAATTTTCCCTTGTAAAGCGCCTTGGGTAGCATACTCAGCCAGCCTATCCCAATAGAAAGGATTATATTGAGTCAGATCGTATTTACTGAGACCATCCCAGGCCGTTTCTTTTCCACTGCGGGCAAAAGGCTGCTCATAAAAAGGCGCCCAGACCTCTCCATCCATTCTGCGTACCCGCTCATGATCATCACGGCGCCGGTCGTACCATAACCCATAGTTATGCTCTATTCCAACAATATTATTTTTAGTCATGTAAGCCACGACATCCTCAATATTATCGGTATAACCATTTCCATTTCGTCCGGGCACAAAACGTGTTATGGCCGGCGAGGCTTTCAGAGCTTCATAAGGGCGTGGAACACCTCTCCACCATGGCACAGTAATCCGCATACCCGATAATAATTTGTCATTAAACGACAACCATCCATTTTGAACAGTAAAATTATTCATGATGGTATGATCCTGCGTTCTGTTTCGCTTTTTAATGACAGGTAATCCTGTCGATAGGACTTTAATGTGATCACGTTGCGAGGCCGTATAAATAAAATCCTTTAGTGAAGCCGTCGGGACAAAGGCTTGCTCAGTATAATCAGCCGCTTGCCCGATAGTAGGGCTACTGGTAGCAGAGGCAGGTGAAGGCATATAACAGTCAGAATAATAGCCTCCCTTTTTATCCATTCGTTGCTCCAATTGCGCATAGTACAGACTTCGCGGACTAATGTGATTGTTTTGCGAATACCAGGCGCCATTTCCCTCAAAAGCAGCCCATACGCCAAAAGCATAATTCATAGCTCCCGGAGGCGCATAATTTTTAATACGTGCTGCCGAACAATTCCAGAATACCGAATTAGCTGCAGTCCATCCAGCCCCTTGGTTGCTTCCCATACGATTACAGAAGGACAGTTCATGTCCATCCACTTTAACCACATCAAACAAAACACCCGTGGCCCAACTATCAATTGTTCCACTAAAATTTAATGGTTGCGACGATTCGCATTCCACGAAAGCATTTGGTCCTGCTGCACAAAACCCGACAGCAAAATCATGATATCCGTTTTGGGCATACAAACGTTGAAACAAAGTTTGCTGTCCCATCGTGAAGAAGGTATATCTTCGCCAATTAGCTTCCTCCGAAACAGGCTGTAACGAGACACAATCCTGCACAGTAACCTTACGTCCGGTTTCGAATACGGCCACTGCCGAACCCGCAAAATGCTTAAACTGTATTTGACGTACCCACACATTTTCAGCATTCTCAATAGAAATGGCATCAAAGCAATGTGACTCATCCTTGCTATTAAGGGTATTATAAGAAGATTCCAAATTCAAATTTTCAATACCTATTTCTGAAATCCGTCCCGGCCATTTCTGTAAATTTATAACCGATTGACCATAGACTGTATCAAGCGCCATGGTTAAAGGCACGTCCCAAAAAATTGTATCACGTGATATTTTAGTAATTTTGCGCTCCCAACGAACGACTCTCTGTCCCGGCTTCCAGCCCAAATACCCGGTTTCTTCACCACCAAATGTCTTCATACCCAAAGCCTCAATCCACTTAATGGTAGAAGGCCTTTTTATTTCGATAGACTGTCCGACTTTAAACAACGATGCATTTTCAACAATAGTGTAAAACGAATTAACCGGCACAAAAGGCTGTTTAATTGGTCCTGCATCCTCAAATATCCTGTCATCCTGTCCAAAAATTCTTATTAGGGTTTGCCGATTGGTACCAGTTGCTACCAATGTTGTTCCTCCTTCGCCGAACCCAGATCCTCGTAGAACAATACCAGATTCTTTTATTTGTAACCGACCCGCCAATTCAAAAACACCAGCAGCCAATTGCACCGCACCCCGAAAACCATTTGCTTGTATGGGCATAGAAGCCACCCTATCAATAGCCTCCTGAATAACATCCGTTGCATCGCCATCTGCATAAGGAACAAAAACTTTGGGCTCTACCCATAAAATATTCTTTTCGGAAGCGTGGTAACCGCAATAAGAAAAATCAATAATTCTGTTACCCTTCTGATCCTGCTCATATTGCAAGATTCCATTTTTATATCGTACGGGTACTTCCATTTGCGCCTGCATAGACAAAAAGCACAAAACGGCTATTCCAAGGCTCCAAAGACGCCTTGCGTATGAAAACGTTTTCAGAAATGAAGTAAAAAAAAATTTAAATAACATACTTGACTAAAATTAAAATGGCATATGCACAAAAAGGCTTTTCGCAAAATATCAAAAATGATTTTAAAACCAAAAGAATTACAACAACTCCTTTAAACGCTCATGCCACTCTTTACTTGCCTTATTCAAATCATACCCCTCTCCAGACAAATAATTATTAATACGCCCTTTGTACTTCCCGAATACCGCATGTTTGGCATGCGAAGAGCCCTGATCCATGGCAATCTCGCGTGCCTCAAGTAGCCAAGTCTCAATTTGGCTAATCTGCTCTTCTGTAAGATCAGGCAACATATCCTTATAACCATTAAAAGTGTGATTATAAACATTGTAAGTCATACCATTTTTCACCTGATCAACTTCATCATCCGACAAAAGTCGGGATAGATTCCGAATATAACGGCGATGCAGCCTGGCCAATCGTTTCATTGCCATTGACTCTACTTTGCTTTTCTCACGGTTGAAAGTTTCACCCGTCAATTCATTTTTTAATTGTTTAATTTGGGTCTCTTTTGAATCTTGAACTTTATTCAAATCCCAGTACTGCTTAACAATCAGATCACGAACAGATAATGCTTTTTCCGGACTGTCTAAAACCAAATAGTCATCAATAATTTTTTGTGCCCGTACTCGCAATACTTCAACATATTTTACTTCCTCAGCAGTTTTTGGTTTTTGTGCACTGACAACAGGGAAATATAAAACCGCCAACAAAAATAATCCGCTAAACCGTACTAACATTTTGTATTTTTTTAATTATTCAATGAGAAAAACAACCATCCAAATAAAGATCAAGAATGGTTGTTTTTCTTAAACCAGCTCTCTAACTACATCATCGATGTTTTATCTTTCAAGGTATCGTGGTTATTGCTAAGATCAGACCAATCAATATTTTGGGTCGGATCAATACCATTGATATACTTTTCAATATTGGTATATCCATCACCGTTGATGTCTCCGTTGGCATCAGACGAATTTTTAGGATCAAGTCCATATTTTTTCTCCCAGGTATCTGGCATGCCGTCACGATCGGTATCTTTATAAGCTTTACCCACATAATCGGGATAACCACCAACCTGATCAGGATGTGTTATAATTCCCATTTTATATGAATCATCTGGTAGCCGTCGGTATTTAAACTTAGGAATTTTATCCAGATTAACATTCTCGGCATACTCAATAACCCCAGTTTTGACCTCGCGAGTAATACGTTGATCAACAGCGTCACGAACAGGCCAGGTAGCCCCCACGTTCTCAATCACATAATTAAAAGCCTCGTCAGCCGACATAATTGTTAAATATGGCATAGCCCAGGGTTCGTGCCAACGGATTTCATCGGTGTAACTACCTGCGTCAGGCATACTTTCTATTTGAACGCCGCCATCCCAATTATCTTTGGTAACGCGCTCATTTCCTTCAACCACATTTCCATGCACATATGCCATGCCGTAAACCTTTTTATCCAGCTGGCTACGACCTGATTCAGGTTTCAAAATACGATGACTGATAGCTTCGTCCAATTGAGTAATAGGTCCTGGTTTAAAATAATTATTGATAATATTATATTTGGCGGTATAATCACCGCCATCAACTGAACGATGCCTCCAGTTAAAAACAACATTATTTACAAAATTAAAAATGCCATTCCAGCCTATGGAAGGATTCCTTCCTGTATTATTGGCGTAAAGATTGCGCATAAAAGAACAATTTTCACCTCCCAGGGTAGCTCCGAAGGCATGATTCCAGGTATCCAAAGCCTCCGCGAAAATAGAATTTTGAATGGTAATATTAACAGTTCCCAGTTTTACATCTTTCTTTCCAGTACTATCATTCCACATGTGGCGATAAATTGACATATTTTCATCTAAACCCCATGTTGCAGAAATATGATCCAACATAATATTACCAACAGGATTACCTCCAAGCGAATCATCACGTCGTCCAACCCAGGTCTCCCCTCTGCGAAAACGCATATGACGAATCACCACATCATGCGTGTTAATCCAAACCGATTCGCCGGCAATACAAACACCATCACCAGGGGCGGTCTGACCAGCAATTGTCACGTAAGGTGCACGAATGACCACGGGGCTCTTGATACGTATGATGCCTGAGACATTAAACACGATAATTCTGGCACCACCTTGTTCGCATGCCCATCGAAAAGACCCCGGGCCACTGTCGGCAAGCGTATTAACCACTATAACTTTTCCGCCTCTACCACCAAAAGAAAACATTCCGCCACCCTCTGCTCCGGGAAAAGCAGGAATATTGGCCTGCGGTAAATCTGTAGGTCTTGCCGCCCAAGGGATATATGGTTTTCCCTCTTTAGCTTGTTGCTCAACAATAGGCCAGGCTACTTGCCAGGCACTATCCGAATGCTGGTAAACATGTTGCATTAATTCGGCTGAAGCTTTTTGATCCTTCTCCGAAATGGTAGGATACTGGGCAGTAACAACCAGACTCCCTCCCAATAATAAATACAATGCAATAAAAAATCTTAAATCCATTTTCATTTATATTTTAGTTTGCCAAATAATACCTTCATTCCAATGTTATAAGTTTAGGAAACTTTTAATATTGAAGCTGTTTATAGTATGTTTTTATAAAAAAAATAAAACTCTTCAAAGAATCATTCCTTGGGCTAAGTCATCCTTTACCAAAACCGTTTCATGTCTCAGAAATTTGCTTATATAATATCAGTAAAAAAGTGCCATTTTTTCGTTACTCTCGTTTTCAAAGTGATTATTTACAACAGTAAATCCACATTTTTCAATTTTTGAGACGAACATGCTCACAGAAAAACGGAAAATGAAATTTTCTTAACTGATCTAACGCATACTTAAACAAATTATCGTAACTATAAGACAACAAACCTGTTATTTAAACTCACCTTCTGATAACCAATTTATCAGAAAAAGGCATTTCACCTTCAGATTCACAATACAAAAAATACACACCTGTGCCGAGTTCTGATAATGAAACCTGCATGACATCCTGCTCATATATGATCCGGCATCCAGAGATGTCAAACAACAAAAATTTGGTTGGATGACTAAAAAAAATCTTATTGTTGATTAATTGGTAACTTTTTTTATCAGCAATGCGACCGGCATCAGATAAAAATCCGGGGATAACTTCTGTTCCGTCACTCAAAGCGCCATATTCATCAATGGAAAGCACTTTAAAAACAGACAAATCAGAAACAGGCTCAGAAACCACGAAACTATTGCCCGAGGCAAAATCAATAACACGCCCATTCTTATATATTGCATAACCGATGGCTTCGTCCACTGGATCCCAGACTAATTGAATTCCATCAATCGAAACATTCAAAGGTGCATGTAAAGCAGTAACCACTGGCTTTGGGAACCAATTAACATTTTCTTTACGAAGGAAAAAACTGGAAAGATAAAGTACTGTTGCCTCATATTCAGTCAACTGAGTACTCCACGAAACCCGTTGAGTCACATCAGCCAAATTGCCATCTACATTTTTATTTAAATACTCTGAAAAATAAGCTGATTCATGATTATCATTGGTGCTCCATTCACTCCATCCAGTCGGACTTATATGATCCCCAAGTATACAATAAATATACGCAACAGAAGCGTTGGCCTGCCATGGACGGGCTAAGTATACAGAGCCAATATCAACTCCAGCCTCTGCTGTTAAATTACAATTGGAAAACAGAAAACCATGATAAAAATCTCCCGTACTTAATGGAGTTATTAACTTACTATCGGCAGGGGCGGCAATATAATTTCCACCATTAAGACTTTTGATAATGCAGCTATCAAAAACAGCAGTAGCGTCTCCATAAATGAAATCCGTATTACCTTCCACTATACATTTAAAATTGTACTGCCTATTTTTATGAGCATAATAAGTATCCTGATGACCTTTAAATACACAATTTTTAAAGACCTGACGGTCACCGGTTGTACGTATAGCAACTGCCTGAGACCCTGAACCATAAGAATTAACAACGGTAATATTTTCCATATAAAAATCATCACCTTCTGCTAAAAAAGTATAGCTGTCAGCGCCAGACAAACCATCTTTCCCCTGATAATCGTCCCAATTGATTACAACGTCATCCACATTTTCGCCAACCAGACTAACCGATATTTTAGAAGGACCAAGCCAAACCTTTTCATTATAAACGCCATTCCTTACAAATATCAGAGTACGAGTCGTGCTATTCTCAGATATAGAGTTCAAAGCCTCGTTAATGGAGGTGAAATTTCCATTTCCATTAATATCAACCACATAATCATAAACCTGCGAAAAAACAGGCGCAGCTGAAAAAAAAAACAGAAATTTCAAAAAATACATTAAAACTTTACTATTCATATGTTTATAATTTATTTCTCAGTTGCCATATGAAACTCGTCGGGATAATCATTTCCCTTTTTGAGAGTTGCTCTCATGCTCGTTTCATAACTTTACAATTTTTTTAGTGAGAATCTGGTTTCCCTCTAAATAAACCCGAATAATGTAAACACCCGGATACAGATCCGTCAATGATATTTGTCCGATACTGTCAATGTTTTTAAAAACAGCAAGAAGAAGGCCTGTACTGTTATATAATTCGACCTTTATCAGATATGCATAAGTTGAGATAAAAAGTTTATCAGCCACAGGATTGGGGTAAAAACAAACATCGTTGTTCGTCTCTGTAAATTTCACCTCGGTTGGCACGTCTTCTCCTGATAAGTCAAATAAATAAAGTTCAAGCCAAGAATAACCGGAAGCAGAAAGAATCCTTCCATCCGTTTCATCCTGATAATTAAGTCCATTAATGATCTCCCATTCATCTGGGATTCCATCTCTATCAGTGTCAACAGGAGCCAGTTCGCTGGTTGAAGTGCTGTAAACATCCCAGGCTGTTGTTCCTTCCGGATCAGATGGAGAGACCAAATTAACCTGCGTATCAATAATACCCGACGTCACACCTTTCAATGGCGTAGTCTGATCATCAACTGTAGTATAGGCATATCTAACAATAGGGATTTCTCCTTTAGTTTCAGCAACCACTCGCGCGTCAATAGCATCACGCATAGGCAAAACAGCGCCTGCATTAGCGAGTACCGTCTCCCATGCTTGCGCCGCAGTTTCGGTATACTGATCATAATTCTCCAGATAACCAGAAATATCCTGTATTTCAACAGTTTTAAGAAGCACCTCATCTGATTGTATATTATCAATTCCCCCAACCTCAGACCCATCTACTCCACTCCAATTATCAACTGATATAATCTCATCGCCTTCCATCGTATTTCCATCAAAAAACCATTTGGCATATCCATCAAGCGTGACACCTGAACGGTTAAGGGACGGGCGTGCAAAAATAGGGTCGCTAGGTGTCGCCGGTCCGGGTTTAAAATAATTGTTCACTACGTTGACATGGCTAAAACCCAAGCCATTGGTACCTTCCCATTCGCCGCCATAAAAAGCACCGACGCTCCCCCAATTATAGTTAATATTATTGCGGTAATCCACCAACGATTCCACATCGTTGCTATTTGATCCGTTGATACGCGGCATACGAGAATTATGATGAGCCAGCAAGTTATGATGATAAGAGGCATATTCGCCCCCCCATTGTGTGCCATAACCACGTGCGCCTTTTTTATGAATAGAATTGTAAAGCGATTCACTTATAATGCACCATTGAACGGTAGTCCCGTTATTGCTTGAAAAATGAGTTGTTTCCTCAATGGCCCAGCTAAACGAGCAGTGGTCAATAATAAAATTGCTTCCGTTTTCAATTCTGAAGGCCGATACTTCTTCACCTAATTCATCGCCCGGACGAGATCTTATATAACGAACAATAAGATTATTGCTCCCGCTAAAATTAAGAGTTGCACCTCTAAAGCAAACACCATCACCGAGAGCGGTTTGTCCTGCAATTGTCAAATTATCACGTTGCACACGAATATCTCCTTTTAGATTTATGACACCCCCAACCTGAAATACAATTGTCAAAGGACGTTTAACTTCAATTTCTCCCACATAAGGGTTTATCACCACATCAACCCCCTGCTGAAGCGCCCAGCGAAAAGACCCTTCTGGTGGATTTTCAAGGTCATCTTCAAGATTTGTGACAATAGCGACTCTGCCTGACGTGCCATTTCCCCTTCCTCCCGAGGCAAAGCGTCCATAACCATGGGCGCCTGGAAACGCAATCAATTGAGCATTTCCAATACCGTCGAAAAAAATTAGAAAAAATAAAATAATAGATACTATTGTTTTCATACTATAACATTTTAATAGTTTATTCAGCTAAAGGATCAAATGTCCCATAAATCCAGCCTTTCGTCTGCTCAATGGCAGGACTTCTTCGTAAAACACTTTGACTAATACCAAAGTAATAGTATAAATCCTGGTAATTTATAAATGCGCTCTCATTTTCCAAACCGAACGCGGCAAGTGTCGCATCCATCTCCTTCAGAGTTCCGGCAAAATATGTTGTCGCATCTCCTTCTCTTTCAATATCCACATATCCCAAATAAACGGCTGTATCAATCCGTCTCCATCCTGCATACTCACCGGTTCTTACTCGCCCTGTCTTCCAAACGCCATTACCGTCAATAATCAACCCATAGCGTTTTGAACCGTTTAATTTCGGCGTATTAGGGCCCAAATCTTCGGTAAACATTTTTCGCCGACGCAAATCCCAGTAGCGTTTATTCTCAAAAGCAAATTCGACAGCTCTTTCATTCATTATTAGCTCGCGCATTTGCGCGATAGAGAGGTTTGAACCAAGACCATAGTTCTCTGCAGCATCGATCCCAGCCCTATCCCTAATATTACTTAAAAGCTCAACGGCAACACTTGTTTTACCTATTTCATTGGCACACTCAGCCAGATTCATAAGTACTTCGGCATATCTTATCTCAACCCAGGCTGTAGATGTGTTTCCTGTATTTTCAATAGTAACGGTTGGATTACTCGCCTTTTTACAATAAAAACCGGTGGCAGGAGTTCTTCTATTCTCTCCAATATACTGGTTGAAGGTCCATAATACATTCGTTGAATGACCTGCCATTTGCCACGAACAACCATTAAAACCAATAGTTGCGTAAAAGCGAGGATCACGATTCCTCCAAAAATAAACAGAGTCGTAACCAGACGTTATATCTGAGATAGGCTTCCCATTGACCATTGAAAATGTCTTAACCAAATTCCAGGAAGGCGCATATGACATGTTTCCACCTCCGGAGGGAGGACGAATAGAAGCTTCCCAATCATTGATGTAATCTTCTGTATCGGATTTATAGGCCCTATACATCACAGCTTCAGGGTTATCCACTGGAGAATCGGTAAAAATATCGGTAAAAACAGGATTCAAACTATAACCATTGTCATCCAATATTTTTCTCGCATCTACATTTGCGTCATAGGCATCAGTCCAGCGGTCGATATTATTATCAGGGCTAAACATAGGACTGGCCCAGGCCAACAATACCCGACCTTTAAAAGCAGCTGCAGCCCCACTGGTAATACGCCCCTGATCTTCCTGCAAGTCCCATCTTGCAGGCAACATCGTTATTGCATTATTCAAATCAGAAACAATTGCTTCTACTGAAGCTTTCGTACTGCTGCGAGCCACATCAAAATCGTCGAAATATGGATCCTGAACAGCAAAAATAAGTGGAATACCACCATATAACTTAACTAATTCCCAATTTCGCCATGCTCTAAAAAACAAAACCTGGCCCAATAATAATTGCTTATCGTCATCGTTCATGTCTCCGTCACGAATTCCCTTTATGGCAATGTTAATAGACCTAATAAGTTGAAATGTTTCCAAACTGAAAGCGTTCATATAGCTAATACCGTCATCCCCTACCAGACCATACATCAGCATAGTAATTGCTTCATTACTCGAATAACCTTCGTCAGTGTAACCAATATTCGATGCCATAGAAAAAATCGGCATATTGTCAGCATAAATATTGTTGATATATGTTTTGGCGGATGAATATTCATTCCAGATACTGTCGTCCACTTTGTTTAAATCTCTTTTATCAAGGACATCCTCGCAAGCGAAACAAATGACGGCCACCAAAGCAATAAATATTATTAAGACCTTTTTCATATTATGTCATTTTTTAATTAATATATCCTTTTCAAATTATAGAGTAAGACTTACGCCAAGATTAAAAGTCTTAAGCAAGGGGTATGTATTGTAACGAGAAATTGCGTCTTCTTTATAATCGAAAGTGCTAATAGGAGACCACAAATTAGTGCCGGCAAAGAAAATTCTAAATGACGACATACCCCACCTTGATACAAGCCTTTGAGGTATTGAATATGAGAGATTCAAAGTACGTAATCTCAATTGAAAGACATCTTTCATCCAAAAAACCGAAGACCGAGCATTATCAGAAGCGTAAATAGGGCTGGGATATTTTGCATCACTATTGTCATCAGTATAATAATCACGCCAGAAAGATGGGCTATTTTCCAATAAAGTAGGGGCAGTTCTAGCCAGTTTATCAACAATTCCGGAGGAAGTACCAAAGGCCATGTTGAACTGCATACTCAGTGAAAGGCCTTTCCAGTTTCCGCCTAATGATATTGAAGATGGCAACAAATTTTTCCAAACAAAATTTTCATTCACATTTTGAATATAGGTAATATCAACATTTTCAGTCACCTTGCCATCAGGTTCATAAACGATGTCAGGTTCTCCCGCATCGCTGTTACCGGGACGAGCAATATCCTGAAAATATAGCATCCCAACAGCAAGAGAACTTCCGAAAACATTATAATCGAAACCATATTTCTCCAAATTAGCTGCATTAATAGCATCAATCTCTTCCTGTGTACGAATAATTCCATTTGTGACATAACCTTGTTCAGCACTACTCATATAAGTACTTTTACCAATGGGATACCTAAAATCCGATTTCTGATAGTCCGTAGGAATATCCAAAACCTTGTTATTATTATAACCAAAAATCCCCTTGATAAACCAACTTCCATTTTTCCCAATATCCTGTTTATACTCCATTTCCATATCGAACCCGCATACTTCCATACGGCCTAAATTTTCACTCACCATATCAACAATACCGGAGGTTGATGCAAATTCCACTTTCCTGTTAGTTAAAATATCAAAATTGTAATTATAATATCCGTCAATGGAAAAAGACAACCGGTTATCTAAGAATCTGGCATCTAAGCCAATATTTGTTTTGTCTGACTTTTCCCAGGTTACCCCCGAAGAAACCACACCTTCATTTTGAACGGCAATCCCTGATTGAGCGGTAGTTGCGAAAAGGTAACTGTCATCAATACCATATTGTAACCTATATTCATAGGCTCCAGAATAATCTGTTCCTGTACGCCCATACGATCCACGAAGCTTTAAATAATCGATAGGCAAATTTCTGTCTTTAAAAAAATTCTCCTCGGAAATAACCCACCCGGCTGCAAATGCCGGGAAAACTCCGATACGCTGACCAGGGGCAAATTTGGTAGAACTCTCAATCCGCACAACACCCTCAAAAATGTATTTACCGGCATAACTGTAGTTCAAACGACCAATGCCCGATAAGCGTCCACCTTCTGACAATTCCCCTTTTGAAATCGCTGATTCATTATTAAAACCCAATTGTGTTTCGACGCCCTCCAACACCTGGGTTTTGGCTGTAGCTCCAAAACTGTTACCTTCAGACTCGGTCTGTTCATAATTAGCAAAGATTTTAAAATTGTGGAGATTTATTGTTTTGTCGTAGGTTAATCCCGCATTTAGCTGATAATTCTGGGCATATCCATAGCTTTCACTAATGGCATTACGATTCTCAATGTAACGGGCTTCCAATAACTCGTCAGAAAATAGATAGGTCGACTCCTCCTGCGTTGCAAATTCATAAAGATAATATGGAACCGAATACTCTTTACTATAACCATGTCCCTCTCTGCGACTATAAGTTGCCTGAGCTTCCAAACCGGGAATTTTATCAAATTCATATTTTAAGCTCATATTAACGGTATTACCTTTATTTTGGCTCCGGCGATAACTCTCAGTTTCGAAAAAAGCAAAAGGATTTTCACCAACCACATCATCATAAGTTGGGTATACCGCATAGCCATTGATGTGGTGAGGCATCCATTTTGGTGCTTGCAACAACGGTTGAAAAAGGTTCTCCATAGTATTGGTTCCAACCGACTGATTGTAAGGTATATCAACTATCTTATTATCAATACTAAGCGTAAGCGAAGCTGTTAAATTTTTAACAACTTCAATATCTAACCCCAACCGGTAAGAATACTTTGTAACATCAAGATTATCAAAATTACCCGTTTCGTAAACATGTGTCCCGGCGGCAAAATAACGTACCTTATCAGTCCCTCCGGACAAGGTCACAGAATGTCTGGATATGGAAGACAATTTCCAGGCATCGTCCAGCCAATTATAGTTTAAATTTCTGGTCTCCTGAAGCTCTGCATCTGAAAATGGCGTGTAATCGGTATTCGCAGAGTATCTGTCATTTAGCATCTTAGCCTGATCATAGGCGCTCAGCATCTCTGTTTGGCAAGTAGCATCTCCTATTCCGTAGCTTCCAGAGTAAGACACTTTCATTTTACCTTCTTTACCTCTTTTGGTTTGAATAAGCACAACTCCATTAGCGCCTCTTGCCCCATATACAGCAGCAGAAGCATCTTTCAAAACTGAGAAACTTTCGACTTCCGAAGGATCCAGTAAATCGAACTCCTCCTGTGTAACAACAAATCCATCAACCACATAAAGCGGATTAATTTCTTTTGAAGCCCCGCCTGCAGTCCCAAAAGTTCCTGTTCCATGAACTTGTATTCGGGTGGATGCACCCGGTCTCCCTGTCGGTTGAGCAGGCTCAACAGATATGCCAGCCATCTTTCCATCCAGCAAACTGGTAATACTTGTCGCTGGAAAATCTTCAAGTTCTTCCACAGATATACTTGCCACAGATCCAACAATATTAGCCCGTTTGGAAGAACCATAACCAACTAGAACCACTTCGTCCAGCGAAGTTACAGATGTTTCGAGCATAGCATTAATCTCAAGCCTTCCATTAATAGGTATATTTTTTATTTTGAATCCTATAAAAGAAAATGTTAACACATCATCTGAAAATGCTTCCATTAAATACATTCCTTCAAAATTGGAAATAGTTCCTTGCATAGGGTCTCGTTCGGTAACAATATTAACCCCTGGTAATGGTTCGCCTGCTTCGTCGGTTACAATACCTCGTACCACAATCCGTTGGGACATTTGGGCTTGAGCAGGATTCATTGACTTGTATAGAAAAAACAAAAGCAACACAACAACCAATGGAGCAAACGGACGAGAGATAGCACATCCGTCAACTCTATTTTTTGGGGATATCAGGTTTTTTTTCATGTGTTTATAATTTAATTTTTAAGGACACGTGGAACTCGCCGGAATTAATCACACTTCTGTGTGTGAAACAATTTCTCAGCGCTCGTTTCATGTGCTTATAATTTGATCAGTAAGGGGACACAAAACTTAGGAGAATCAGTCATGCTCATGTATGTTAAAAAATCCTCATAACTCGTTTCAATTTTTTCTCTCTTTAAGAAAAAAGTTAGTTTAATTGAAACTCAAGTCAGGCTCAAAATTCATTTAGTCATATTTATACCCAATGTTTGCGGGTTTATATTAGAAATATAATCTACACGTTATCATAACTCTACCCAATGCAGATCCAAATCGTATTAACACGATCTGAATCTGCATTTATCTTAATCAAAAACAACTATTTTCTTAAAATTTTTGTAACTGCAATTTTTGAATCTACCTGAGCTTTAATAACATAAATACCACTTACTAAATCTTTAACTGAAACAAACCTGGCCTTTTCAACATGTTTAATTAATGTACCGGTAAGACTATAAATACTAATATCACAGGCTTCATTAACTGAAACTAAGTCGCCGGTGTAAGAAATACCTAAATCTTGAGAAAGAACAGGATTCAAAGCCGTTGGAAGATCGCCATAAACTATAAAATCATGAATACGCAAAGACTGAGAAACAGCCGTCGAAAATCTTATTTTAAGATGTTCATTAAGTTCGGGATCGGGTGAAAAATAAAGCTTATCCTCCCAAAGCATGCCATATGAGGAAGGATCACACCTATAGATGTTTGGTGTTTTTTCAGAAGTAAATATATCTTTAGTAAAAGCATCGTTATAAGCTGCATCGGGTTGGTAACGTAGTGTATCCCAGGAAACGCCATTATCAAGACTAAACTCAACCATTAAACCGCGCTTATTGCCTCCCGTACTTGAATGTGAATACTGAATCATCTCAATATATGGCAAATTCCCCAAATCAATTTCAAAATATCCAGGTATTGTATATTGTGATTCATACTCACGGCTAATTTCCACAAAACCATTGGACACGCCAACTGTATTAAATCCAGTTCCTGGAATGGCAACCTCATCTCTGTAAGCATAAGCAGTCATCCATTCCGGCGCAAAAGCACATTGATAAAAAATAAGATCAACAGAGCTGCTCGATCCAATAAAAGATTTAGTTTCCTGCAAATCCATGTAACCAGGCGTAATATATTCAGGATCTGTCGGATCTAACTCAGGATTGACAACCCCACGACTATTCCCTGAGTTAGCGTCCGCCTGAGAATGAAAATGCTCAAAATTCTGAAATTTCAAGTTAAGAAGAAGACTTGAACCAGCTTCTGACCAACCGGTACCAGTACCTGTATCCTGTGCCAGTCCATTAGAAATAAAAAATAAAGTCATTGTTCCAACAACAAAAAACTTAACAAATTGTCTCATTTTTTTCATAATCATTTAATTTTAAGGTGAAACTGATAAAAGATATTTTTTAGATATTAGAATTATCTTTAACGATATTCCGCCACCCAACATAAGTAAGATGTGGGTCTATAATTTTGCCTTTAAATAAGAAACTGGTCAGCCAGCCAACAAAGAAGACAATAATGTGACTATACACGCCAATCATATATTTATGCTGTGTATAGTTAAAGAAACCTAAATTAAGGATGAGTTTTTCTTTTCCATCTACATCCATCGATGTAGATGTTAATAAAGCATAAGCAGTGAAAACGACACAGACCCCAATTCCAAAATAAAGGCCTTGTTTATTAGCACGTGGCACAAAAATGCCCAACAAGAAGATACCAGCAACCCCACCTGAAAAAATTGCATAGAGAGCGAATACAATTCCCAATACCCCTTCACCACCTGCATGGACATAAAACAGGGCTACACCAATAGCTGCAATACCTGCCATTAAAACAAAAAATCGACTCATCCACATTTTGTTATCCTCCGAAGCATGCGGTTTAAATCGCATATAATAGTCTTCGAGACAAACGGCAGACAAGCAATTTAAGTCAGAATCAAGGCTGGAAATTGCGGCTGCTATAAGTGCTGATAAAACCAAGCCAACGACACCGACGGGTAGTTGAGTCATGATAAAATGGGGGAAAACCGCATCTGGTCGAATGCCTTCCGGCAATGTATTTCCGCTAATCTGGTAGTAAGAAAACAAAGCCGTGCCAATAAACATAAATAGGGCCCACACCGGAACACTCAATAAAACGCCCATTAAAGAAGCCTTAACAGCAGATTTATCTGATTTTGCTGTCAAATATCGCTGAACAATGGTTTGATCGGTTCCGTATTTCTGGATGGCATAAAAAATTCCATTGAGAACCATCACAACAAAAGTCAGATTTACAAACTCCATATCAAATGGGCCAAAACCTATTTTGCCATTTTCCATAGCCACATTCCAAACTGCAATAGGACCTCCTTCAGTCGTAAATAGCAAAACCCCCAACGATACCAGACCTCCAATTACAAGTAATCCACCCTGAATAACATCCAACCAAATAACGGCCTCAATACCTCCTAGCAGCGTAATAATCACAACCGTAACTCCCATAATAATAATGACCGTAACAATATCTATCCCCATCATTTTACCCAAAGCCATGGCAATTAGATAAAACACCGTTCCCATTTTTGAAAAATGGGTTAAAACAAAAGCCAGAGAACTGTAAACTCGTGCAAAAAAACCAAACCGTTGTTCAAAATATTCGAAAGCACTTAATTTTATCACTCTTCGAAACAAAGGCACAATGAACCATATCATAAAGACCAATACTAAAGGCACCATTAACCCTTGCACCAACCGAATCCAGTTTGACGAAAAACCCTCACCGGGGTAGGCCAAAAAAGTAACACTGCTAATAAGAGTAGCTAAAATAGACATCGCGATGGCCCAGGAAGGAAGAGTTCCTGATGCCTTAAAATAATTAGAAGTATTTTTTTGACGCTTGGTAAAATAAACACCAACACCTATAGAACCTAACAACGAAAAAATGATAATCAGATAATCAATTAAGTGAATATAACTCATTTTTTTATTATTTAACAATTAATTCTTTCTTAAAAAAAAATATCCTGTGGCCAATCGTAACTACCTGGTTTTGTGGTTATACAAAACCCATTATACTTATCTGTTAGCATTTGTATTACCCCCGGTTTTATTTCCCGAAAAGGATATAAACTTTTAATTTTAAGCCTATTGATAATCTCATATGCCGTAGCCCCCCCCTCTATAAAAAGATCTTGCAACTCTGTTTTTGCCATAACGAACTCAACCAATATGGCAATGCTTTTTTGAATACGTAAAGCCAACTCCGAGCCAGTTAAATCATTAAAATTAATAGCAACAGCCACTTTTACTTTATTCGTTATTAAATGAACAACTTCATCAGCCCAATTTTCAATTGATTTATAATCAAAACAATTATTCATATAAACCTCTCTGGGCATAAATGAAAAGACGAGCCCATTAGAAATTAACCCAGTCATTATTGCTTCACTTTTGGGGAAGGCACTGCCAAATACAAAAAGTGAGTGATCGCCGACCTTGTAGTCTTTTACAAAATTTTCTACTTCAGGTATCTGAAGGTTCAAAATAGCATCAAAAAAACCAGCGCCTCCTGCTGGAATCGTTTCATCATTTAATTTCAAAACCCATTTTTGCATGTCAGCTTCATTAGCAACATCTCCAAAAATAATTCCTTCTTCAGGAATCACATCATCAGGCCCCAAAGATGTATAAACACAAAGTGCTGATAAATGTAAAATACGATTAATATCGCTTGACTGAACCGGAAACCCGGGATCATTGGCAAAAAATGTTTTATGAAGAGGCACTTCATTTACATAATAATTTCCACCGATAATCAAACGACCAAAAGCCGGATTACCAGCTACAATAATTACCCTTTTTTTCTTCATAACTTTTGCCTGAGCAATGATTTCAGAAATGATATATCCTCTCAATACGGAATCCAATTTTTTAAATATATACTGAGGTTTAAACCGTCTCAATTTATGAATCACCCGTTCCACTTCCCGCGCTGCTTCATCTTCCGGCATAGATCGGGTATTGGTAGCCACTACAATTAAATCTGCATCTTGCGGATGATTTAATTCAGTTTCTATAATAACACGTAAACCATGTCTTAAACCAACTCCACCAATCTCGGCGGCACCCGTAAAATCATCTGCTATAACAGCAATCATCCCTTATTTCAGTTTATTATTGTATAACTTAATTGCATAATTTATAGCCAAAATCAATGCCTCAGGACTGGCTTTTCCTTGTCCTGCTATTTCAAAGGCCGTACCGTGATCCACAGAGGTTCGGATTATTGGCAACCCTAATGTGATATTAACCCCTTTAACACTTTTCATTGCTTTAGTACTTTTATCCCACTGAAAACCCAAAACTTTAAAAGGGATATGCCCTTGATCATGATACATCGCCACACAGCCGTCAAAACGGCCACCATTAGCCAACGCAAACAGAGAGTCGGGCGGAACCGGGCCTTCAACATTTAATCCTTTCTTTTTAGCGATCTCAATAGCAGGACTAATTTCAAGCGCCTCTTCGTTACCAAACAAACCACCATCACTGCTATGAGGATTTAAGCCAGCCACTCCGATTCGAGGATGCGTAAAACCCAGTTGCCGAAGTGCATCATTCAATAATAAAATCACCTCAATAATTCTGTCTTTTTTTACCAAATCACAAGCTTGTCGCATTGAAACATGCGTACTAACATGAACCACTCGCAAATTTTCATCGGCCAGTAACATCCCATACTTCTTGGTATTGGTATAGTGTGCATAAATTTCGGTGTGCCCTGAAAAAGAATAACCCGCAGCATGAATCGATTCTTTATTAACAGGGCACGTTACAGTGCCATCGACGTCTTTATTTAATGCCAGATCAATCGCTTTTTTAACACACATAAAAGCCAGTCTGCCAGCAATTGGGGACACAACACCTGGTAAAATTTCTGCGACACCATCATTATCCGGACAAATTTCATATACATCCATTGTTCCGTGGATAAACATCGCCTTGCTAACATCTGTAATACCATTAATTTTTAAATGAAGACCAGTTAATTTCAAAGTCTTTTTCATCAATAAAACATTCCCAATAAGAAGAGGACGACATATATCCAAAACAGCCGCATTGGCAAACGCTTTTGCTGCAATTTCAGGCCCTATTCCGGCAGCATCTCCCATTGTAATGGCCAATATTGGTTTTAGACTCTTCATATCACAAAACATTCAATTCTTTTAACGTCGCATTCATCTCCTTTAGATAAAGCTGTTCTTCGTCTTCTTTCATTCTATACATTGGAGGTACCACTTCCTTTCCACATAATCCTTTTAATGACATCAAAGCCTTGAGAGCCGGAATTGACTCACTCAAAACCCTCCCCTCCTGATATAGCCTGGAAATATTATTTGTGAGATGTTGCAACCTGTCTGCATTAATTTTATCACCTTTTTGTAGCGAATCAACCAATTCCCTGTACAAAACAGGCACTATATTTCCCGTACTGGGAACGATACCTGAAGCGCCCAAAGTAAGTGCCTTAACGGACATTGCAGCCCAACCCAGCAAATAAACAAAATCGGTTCTGTTTTTAAACTTGCTAATTAAAATTTCAAGCCGTTGTTCATCTCTTTCTGAGTCCTTCAAACCCACAATATTCTCATGACGACTAAGAACTTCAACCACCTCGACAGGGATATTGTGTTTGGTCATTGCCGGCATATTATAAAGGATCAGGGGTTTAGGCAAGGCATCAGCCAACGCTGAAAAATAGGCAATCATCTGATTATTGGTCATAGGATAATACGCTGGAGGCGTCGCCACTAAAATATCAGCTCCCATCTCAGCAAATAACTGTCCATCAGCAATACTTTCAGACAGACAGTTGCCGGATATACCAACGAATAAAAGACTTTGTTTTTTAATTGCTTTTACAGATGCTTCAACTAAACCACGTTTTTGGATTACCGATAAAGAAGGAGCCTCTCCTGTTGATCCCAAAATAAAGGGGCTAACCCGCGTCTGAATAAATGACCTAATGATCTTTTCAACCGCTGGTTCATCAATTTTCCCGGATGAACCTATGGGGGTAACCATAGGCACAATCACGCCGTTATATATTTTTCTATAATCCATCAAAAGCTCTTTTATATATATTTATTGCATCACCAAGAGTTACTTCACGCAAATTATTATTCAGTAAACGTTGTACTTTTAGTGCTTCTACCGCCATTTCAGGAATAGAATCTTCTGGAATGTCAAAAGAGGAAAGTCCGCCTTCAATGCCGCATCGTTGCAAAAAACGTCGTAAAAAGATTATACCTTTATCAGCTATGGCGACATCGTCCCCGGTCTTCTCCACACCAAGTGCCATCGCGACATCGGCAAATCGCGCGGGGGCCATAGCCACATTAAACGCCATGACGTATGGTAACATCAACGCATTTGCTAATCCATGAGCCATGCCAAACATGCTCCCTAAAGGGTAAGCCAATGCATGAACAGCTGCCGTATTGACGGGACCCAAACACATACCTCCATAAAGACTACCCAGAGCAACATTACTTCGAGCTTCGATATTAAGGCCATCAATACAAGCAATAGGTAGCGACGATGCAATGAGTTTAATACCCTCAAGTGCCAACAAATCGGTCATTGGATGAGCAAACTTATTCATATATGCCTCAATACAGTGCGTTAAGGCATCGATACCGGTACTGGCTGTAACAATGGGTGGAAGTTCAATGGTCAATTCAGGATCTACATAAGCGGCATCAGGCACCAAAAATGGACTTATAACACCTTTTTTCCCACCATCTCTTAAATCCAAAAAAATAGCATTTGGAGAAACCTCACTACCAGTTCCCGAAGTTGTAGGAATGCAAACCAGCCATACATTACGTCTTTTAACCATTCCCATTCCTATTACCTCATCCCACGTCTGATCACTTTTATACAAAACCGATAAAAGCTTAGCGGTATCCATTACGCTTCCACCCCCTATTCCTACAATTCCCTGTGGACCATACTTTTGAATTTTAGTAAGCAAACTATCAAGATCCTGAAAAACAGGTTCCTTTGTAATAGAATAATCAAAATAACAATGAATCCCTGACGCCTCTAGCGCTTGAGAAAACCCGTTCAATTTAGCCTTAAGAGGTTCAATAGTGAATATAAAGAGTCGTTCAATTCCTTTTTCGTTACAATCAGTAATAAAACGTTTAATAACGCCTAATCCAATAATTACTTTTCCCGGATTATAAAATATTAATTCTCGCATCATTATTTTTCTGCTTCTGTATTTTTCCTTATCGTCAAAATGATAACGTTATCATAAGAGTGAAAATATATATCAATATTTAACAAATAAACAAAGTTCTAAACTTTATCACAGCATAATCTGTCATATAATAAACGATGAAATAATCCTAATAAATATCATTATAAGCTATTAACAAAGGCTCAAAAATTAAGACAAAACACAATAAATAATAAAAGCTTATATACAAATGTAATGAAATCGTTTTCAATAATGCAAGTAATTTTAAGATAAAACTATTCATTTCTTAAATTATGTCAACAAAAAAAAGATTATGCACCTACATTTTAGAGGAAACATAATCTTCAAGTTATATTTTTTTTGATAATAATTATTTCTCTACCAAATTAACATGATTTTCTCACCATCAGTTGTGTATTAAGTGTCATTTGAATAGCAGGGCGAGTTGGGTCACTTATACGCTGAATAAGTAATTCTGCGGCTCGTTTCCCAATCTCATAAGCAGGTTGACGAACAGCAGTTAAAGGTGGATTAAGCGAATTGGACCAATACATATCATCAAAACCAACAATTGCTACGTCATCAGGAATTATCAATCCTCTCCGATGTATTGTTTCCAAAGCCCCAAGGGTAATCAGATTATTACCGGTAAAGATAGCATCAGGCGGTTTTGCCAAGGAAAGTAACTCTTCACACAGCAAAATTCCACTTTCATGTTTTGAATCACCATATTTTATATACTCTCTGTCGATGGGTATACCGAACTTTTCCAAAGCCTCAATATAACCAAGTTCGCGATAGCGACTTGAAGGAATTTCTGGTTTACCAGATATATAGGCAATACGTTTGTACCCCAACTTCAAAAGATGTTCTACGGCCATAAATGCCCCTCGCTGATTATTAACCAGCACCACATCAACATCAACATTCCCAAGCCCGCGATCGACACAAACCATAGGGAGTCCACTTTTCAATAACTCAATAACCTTCTTGTCATCTTCTCTTACCGGTGCTACAATGAGACCGTCAACGGACTCGGATTGGAGTATATCCAAGTACATTTCCTCCTTTTTTTCATCCTGACTAAAATTACACATAATAATAGCATAGTTATGTGTATAAACAACATCCTCAATACCTCTCAATACATCTACATAAAACGGATTTTGAATATCAGGCACTAAAACGCCTAATAAATTACCCGATAAAGTTTTTGATCTCAATCGTTTAGCAACCCGGTTTGGCTGATACTTCAATTCCTTAATAACCTTGAGCACTCGTTTCCTGGTTTCATCATTTACATTATTATTATTATTGATCACTCGGGAAACTGTGACGATAGAAACACCAGCTTTCTTCGCAACATCGTTCATGCTTGACATTGTCCAAATAGTTTTAAAATGTAATTCTCAATTAGTAGTGTCAGCAAAAAAACTCCATTTTTTTCGTTACTCTCCCCTTCAAAATGGTCATTTACAATAGTAAACCCATATCTTCCGAGCATCGAAACAATCCTGCCTGCAAAAAAACGCAAATAATAATGGACATTGGACATGTAAATTCCATGCGACCTGTTAAAAACAAATTATTTACGTATAAAAACCTCAAAAATGAAGCTTCCATATCTGCCAACAGAATTTTCGGGCAATCACTGAGTAACAAATATAAAAATATTGAAAACGATAACAATAATAAACAGCAAAATGAGCCTTAATAGATTGAAAAAAAATAGAACTGAGAATGAATCACCATATAATCAATTAAAAAATCAATGATTGATGTTTCAATATTCAATCATTTCCCAAATATTCAAACCAATTATATTGCGCTTGTGTTGATGAGATCCGATCGTTTATTGTGGTTGCAAACATTCCGTATAAACAACCCGTAAAACCACCTGCCGTTTGGGTACTAAGTAAACGGGCGTCCAGATTTTGACCGATTTGATTCCAGACAGAATCGTTATTTGAATAGTAGCAGCGATAAACATCCCGATCTGAAGCAATTTTAAGAAACAAACTATTATGCTGCTTTGGCATTGGTGTGGTATCTAACAATTTCAAACCGCCTTCCTTGGTTGAACTGTACAACTGAATAACATTCACATCATTATCAAGCGATTGACAGAGAAAATAAAAATTACCAGTATTCTGAAAAACCATTAAACCGGCTTTTTCGTCAGATGATTTCGGCGTAAAAGACATTGACACGGATGCCGAACTCTTCAGGTGCTGTTGCCGACGCCCAATAAAAGAAGGATTTCCATCTGTCAAGAAACTGTAAGGCCGTAACTGTAACAACAACCGACCTCCATCGATGGTATCGATATCAAACCATTGTTCATAGGGTGTACGTATCATCAGCCAATACAAATCGAGCGTTGTATTGGTAAATTCATCGCGCATAGCCATGAGTCCATTCCTATTGTTAATATCCTCGGATTGCGGCAAGGCAGCTGTAAATTGATAGTGCAGCTGCACCTCATCAGCATTGGGATTAATGAGTGGCCAGCCATCCTCCCACTCCACCGGCGCCATAAAAGTTTCACGGCCCAAATTATAATGATTACCGTCATAAGGCCGACAAGCCAGAAATACGGCCCACCAATTACCTTGTAAATCCTGAATCAAATCGGCATGCCCCGTCGAAGTCACAGGATTTTTTCTGCCAGCGTCCAAATGACGTTGGGTTAAAATCGGATTCTTTTCCCATGGTACAAATGGCCCATCAACCTTATTGCTTCGAAATATCACCTGTCGATGGTCAACACCGGTGCCGCCCTCCGCTGCACATAAATAATAATACCCATCCTTTTTATAAAGGTGTGGACCTTCAATCCAGGCAGGCTTCTGCGTGAGATCAACCCCTCCGTTTATAAGAATTTTTTCGTTGCCCAACAAAGTCAAGGTATTCTTATCTATCTCAACCATTCGAATGGTTCGATGCCCACTGTAAAGCGACTCATTATTGGGCGGTTCGCTGTTAAAAACCATAAAAAGACGATCATTATCGTCAAAAAAAAGCGACGGATCAATACCACTCACTGGAATCCAGTGCGGGTCAGACCATGAGCCGGCAGGATTTCCGGCTGTGACAATAAAATTTCCTCTTCCGCGAACCTCGGTGCAAGCCACATAATACAAACCATCATGATAATCAATACTGGGGGCATAAACCCCATCATGCGATACATCCAAACCATCGAGTTTCAACTGCCCCGGACGATTCAACACATTGCCCACTTGTTGCCATTGAACCAAATCAGGACTGTAAAATACCGGAATACCTGGGTAATAGCCAAACGTAGAATTCACCAGGTAATAACCATCAGCACCTTTACATACGCTGGGATCAGGATAAAAACCAGGCAATACCGGATTCTCTATAGTAACCGTTGTAAACATTTGTTTTGGTTTTGACTGACACCCACCAAATATTAGCAACATAAAAACACCAGTGTACAAAATAAATTTAAATCGTATAGTCATCGTATTCATCATTAAATCAATTATGGTTTGTCATTTCAAACTTAATTTCTTTCAGTTCCTCCAAATCGTAAATTGGCCGCTCCAACTCTGCGGGAATGGGTCGTTTTGAAAATGTCTGAAAATAAAGCACACAAGCATCCCGCCACCAAATAGCTTCACGAGTTTGTAACTTTAGCTTATATTGTACATCACTAAAACGCTGATGGTCAACATAACCTTCCAAACGATCCCACTCTTTCTGAAAATAACGAACTTCGCCAACTCCATCGTAATATTTATAAACAAGTTCATTCCAAAGCGTTTGCCCATTATGCATCCTATAATCCCATGGGAGATGGTGAAACCAAAGCAGCAAATTCTCCGGACATGTGGAAACATTATTATAAAGATCCTTCACCGGACTGAAATACTGATTCACCGAATTACTTCCTGTTGATGACCGGTCAAAGCCGATTCCATCTTCGGAAGCACGGTGATAATAACTGGGCAACCAATCAGGACGAGCCCCTTCAACGGTGCACCAGGGTTCAGGTCCGTGATGATGATTCCATCCCATAAGATGATGTAACCCCAACGGGGTCATATAGTTAACCACAGCCTCTCGCGAACGCATCATTACTTCAACCACCGGGTCAACAAAATCCGGATCTTCAGTAAAAGTTTGAATCACCCATTCTCGCGCAATCTGATCAGATGAAAGCTGATGATTCCATGATAAACGACCAAATGCATACCAGTTAGCCTGCGCAAAATGATGCCCTGTCCAGTTAACATCCCGGCCAATATTAGACACTCCGGCAATCGCAGATAAAGTATGGTTAAACAAGGTTCCGTCAGTTGCTTTAGCCACTGTTGAGCCGGTCCCTTTAGCATAGGTATCAGCATCCAGCGTCTCCTTCCACATGGTTGACAGGTAGGCCAGGTGTGTTGAAAACCCAAGATACTCCTGGGTTATCTGAAATTCGAGCATTACTGATGCATTTTGCATCGCTCCAAACATCGGACTAAAAGGCTCGCGTGGCTGAAAATCAATGGGGCCATTCTTAACCTGAATAATCACATTGTCGTCAAAAGCACTGTCGAGAGGCACAAACTCAGAATAAGCCTGTCCGGCACGATCATCATGTCCTGCGGCATAAACAAATGCCCGCCACATAACAACCCCCTCATAGGGTTTTAAAACCCTGGCCAGCATATTGGCTCCGTCGGCATGTGTTCGGCCAAAGTCTTGAGGACCAGGCTGACCTTCGGAATTCGCTTTTACCAAAAACCCACCAAAATCCGGGATTATTTTATAGATCTCCGCCACCTTCATTTTCCACCATTCTATTACCTTTTCATTTAAAGGATCGGAAGTCTGTAATCCGCCCAAAATAACCGGTGATGAAAAATTTATTGACATATAAACCTTAATATTATAAGGTCGCAGGACATCGGCAATACGCGCAAACTGGCGGATATACCCATCGGTAAGCACCTGCGGATTGGCATTCACATTATTTAAAACAGCCCCATTTATACCTACCGAAGCATTGGCACGGGCATAGTCGATATATTTCCGTTTCAATTGATCAAATGGTTCTGTACGATTCCACCATATAGAATAACCTGCATACCCGCGTTCAACCGTGCCATCCAAATTATCCCAATGATTAAGAACTCTTAATTGATATTTTGGTGCCTCAACAACGTTAACATCTTTTAAAGAAGCACCGGTCTGAATCATCCGAAGAAGTTCGAACGTGCCATACAACACCCCGGCCTCGCTGCTACCTGCCACCACCATATAATGCCGGCCCTTTACCTGTATGGTTTTAATAATGTAACTCTCACGGCCCAAATCCTTAACGTCATCTGCCAAATTTAATTTGTTGATTAATGGACTTTTAGAAGTTACCAAAATGAGAGCGTTCTTCGTCAGGTCAGAAACTTTAGGTAGCCTCGTTCCAATCAAGCCTTCGCAAGCCCTCTGCACCTCATCGGCAGCAGCCATCATGACAGGGCCCGATTCATTCATCACCAACGTCTCAATGGTTGAGACAAACTCTGTCTTTCGGCTGTCATCAAGCGTCGCATAACGCAACCACAACTTCTCACCCGTCTCTGCAACGGTGTCGAATGCGAGTAACAGTAGTACTGTCACAAACAAAAAAACATTACTTTTCACAAATTATCTTCTTTAAATTTCAGCAAAATCATTCCCTTTTATCTTATTGACAAATAAGTTCACCAACAACTTTAACGCGACCGGTCAATACAGCTTCATTTTTTAGTCGGACTGAACTGGGCTGGGCACTGCCAACATATAAGTCAACCGGGCCAGCATAAACCACTTTACCATACTCAGGATGATATAGCGACAATTGTGAGGGAGCCAACTTAAAGACAATCGTTTTTGTTTCCCCTCTCTTCAGAAAAACCCTTTTGAAACCTTGCAGACTGCGAATTGGCGCATATTCATTATCAGGATGACTCAAATACAATTGAACCACTTCTTCGCCATCCATACGACCGGTATTGGTTACGTCAACACTAACAACCAACGAATCGTCGGCCATAATTTCGTTAAGCATCTGCAAATTAGAATATTCAAAAGTGGTGTAGCTCAAACCAAATCCAAACTCATACAAAGATTCGCCTTCAAAATATCTGTATGAACGACCTTTCATACTGTAATCGTCAAAGGCAGGCAACTGCTTCACCGATTTATAATATGTCAAAGGCAATCGACCCGCCGGGTTATAATCGCCAAAAAGCACATCTGCAATGGCTCGTCCACCGGCCTGTCCGGGGTACCAGGCTTCAAGGATGGCCGGGATATTCTCAGCTTCCCAATTAAATGCCAACGGACTCCCGTTAATCAGAACCAAAACAGTTGGCTTGTTAAGCGCCATCACTGATTTTATGAAATCAGACTGTATTTTAGGCAATGCAATATCGGTACGATCGCCCCCGGCAAAACCCGGCACATGCACATCCATTTCTTCTCCTTCGAGCAATGGGCTTAAGCCCATGCAAAGAACAATAACATCAGAAGTGGCCGCCAAATGTAAGGCTTCCTTTTCACGATCAAAGCCAGGTATTTCCCATCTGATATTTGCCATTGGACGCATCATTTGACGCTGATGAAATTCAAACCTAACATTGTATAACTTGCCGGCTTCCAGATACACACCCTTATATTTAGTACCGGGATGATGAACCTGACTTCTTCCGGCCAGTAAGCTATCATTTAAATAAAAGGCATAATCAGGAAACCCGTCACCCCCGAGTTGATAATTACCGGTAACAGGTGGTACCAAAACACCCGTCCAGCGAGCTGAAAACAGCTTGTTGTCGATGCCCGGCTTAGGTTCCTTATCCCACCACACAAAATTCAAACTCTCATCAACACCCGTAAAATCAGGAGCACCCGTAAAATCCTCACGATTAAAGTATTCACTCTTCAACCCGTTTTGCGACAACGATTCATCCGTAAACAGATACTTTGATGCCACGGGTTCAAGATAAGGATAGCCTTCGGCCCAGGAAGTACCTAACGCATATTGAACTTCGGCCATCGGTAACTTCTCCGCAATACCATTAAAAGGAGTTTTAGGGTCAGATGGAAAACCATTATAATTACCTAATAAAACGGCCTCATTATTAGCATTAGGACCTATTACAGCCACTTTTTTAACCATCTGCTTGTCAAGAGGAAGTATCTGATTCTCATTTTTAAGCAACACAATGGACTTTTGGGCTGTTTTGAGCGCCAGTTCGGCATTTTCGCGACTATCAACCACCGAATAAGGAATAGAGTTATAGGGAACCATGGCAGGCGGATCAAACATGCCCAACTTCATTCGTGCCAGCATCAAACGCTTAACAGACTGATCAATCTCTGCCTCAGAAATTAAACCTTTATTTAAAGCTTCAATTAAACCTTTATAAGAATTGCCGCAATTAAGGTCAGTGCCTCCTTTCACTGCCATGGCAGAAGCCTCGGCAGCATCTGCTGCAACTTCATGGTCGCCGGGATGGTAAAAATCACGTATAGCGCCACAATCGGAAACCACATACCCCTGAAAACCCCAATCCACTCTAAGAAGATTGTCCAGAAATTCACTCCCGCAACAGGGCTGACCATTCAGACGATTATAGGCACACATAACCGAATAAACATGGGCCTCTTCAACCGTTTTCTTAAAATGCGGCAAATAGGTCTCAACCAAATCATAATCAGACGGAGTGGCATTAAATTTATGACGGTCGGGTTCGGGTCCACTGTGCACCACGAAATGTTTGGCAGTAGCCACAACTTTCAGATACTTCTCATCGTTACCCTGTAGACCTTTAATAAAATTAACGGCCAATTCGCCGACCAGATACGGGTCTTCACCATAAGTTTCCATACCCCGTCCCCACCGGGGATCCCTGAAAATATTAATATTTGGCGTCCAAAAAGTCAATCCTTGATAACGCCCACGTTCACCTTTTGCTTCAAATTCGCTATGTTTGGCTCTAGCCTCATCAGAAATGGCTGTAGCTACCTGCAACATCTGATCTTCGTCCCACATGGCTGCCATTCCAATGGCCTGCGGAAAAACAGTGGCTAATCCTGCGCGGCCCACGCCATGCAGGCATTCATTCCACCAGTTGTACTCAGAAACCCCTAATCGTTCAATCGCCGGTGCCTCATCAAGCATCTGCGACACTTTTTCTTCCACTGTCATACGCGACACCAAATCTGCGGCACGCTCCTCAAATGTAAGTGACGTATCCTGATAAGGTAATTTTGGCTGAGAACAACCTGCCAACCAAAATGCACCAACCAAAAAATAAAGAATGACCGGAGCCGGCTTTAAAATATTAGCCTTTCGAAGTGTAATTCCTATTTGCATAACGATAATAATTAATTTTTTCAATAGATAATCACCTAAAAATCACAATAAAAGTATAACTTATCGCGAGAATAACATCGTTATTATGTACGATTGATACATCCCGATATTAAAAAGGTGCGATAATAGCTTCAAATGGGATTGCCGGCAAACCATCAACATTAAATAACCGTGCATTTTGGGGATTATCGGCCCATGCATATCTTACTTTTACGGGATCAGGTACATCATCATTCCATACTTCAACCTTACAGCCTTTAATTGCAGCATTGGCCCACATCCACTTTCCATCTCTTCCTGCCACGGCAAATCCGGTCAGGTCCTTACCTTCACACTTCAATCCGTTTTCGGCATGACTAAAGGATACGGTACATTTATGGCCGACAACTGTAATAGACTCAAATTGCGGTCCGGAATAAACAACATCTTCGTGGTAGGCCACCTTTTGAGCCGCCAGCGCCAAACGATGCCCGACTTCCTTTTTATTTAATGGATGAATATCATTCCATTCACCAATATCATATGTCACAGCCATAGCCGTATTTGGAAGTGCAAGAGCCGATGCTTGTGCCTCCCGCAATTGAGCAAGGTCACTCTCACAAGGTTCCGCACACGCTTTATTCAAATTGGCCAGCTGCACATACAAAAAAGGAAAGTCACCTTGTCTCCAGCAACTTCTCCAGTTCGTTATCATTGTCGGAAACAATTGACTATAATCATTGGCCTGTCCCACATTTGATTCGCCTTGATACCAAAGAGTGCCTTTGATAGTATAAGCAACCAAAGGAGCAATCATCGCATTAAACAACCCCCCGGGTTTCCATCGGATAAACGTTTGCGGTTTGGCCGGTGCCATAACAGCTCCCATTTTCCAATGCCATTCACCGGTTAAATTAACCGAAAAATTACCGGCAGTTATTTCGTAAGGCTTATCGGGCACAAAACCACCAGAACCATTTTCATTAATGATGCGCACAACAATTACATTTTTACCCGCTTTTAACACATCTTTAGGTATGTGATACCAGCGTGGAGGATACTGATAGGAGGTACTCCCTATAAAACAGCCATTAATAATTACCGAATCGGCATCGATAATGCGCCCCAGGTTTAAAAAAGCTTCGGAACCTAAGAGACTATCAGGCCATTCAAAAATTTTACGAAACCAGGCTGATCCATTTCCGGCCTTTTCATTAGCAATGTTCCAATAACCCGGCACAGTATATGAAGACCAGTCTGAATCATTAATAGCTTCGGACCACCAGGAAGGTGTTGCCAAAACACCGGGATCAGAAGCGTTTAACTGGCGGTACCAATCATCTCTATTGGATTGATTTTCTGCCTCAATGACTTCAATCAAAGAATCGCTTTTAAACCTTTGCATTTCATCATAATAAGGCGGAAACGACTTTAAAGAAGTTTCACTCATCCAGGCTTCGACCGGAGATCCTCCCAGGCTGGCATTAATAATTCCAATTGGAACTTTGTATTTAGTATTAAGTTCTGCAGCAAAAAAATAGGCAACCGCCGAAAATGAAAGTACGGACTCCGGCGTTACTTTTTGCCAACGTCCCCCGTCTAATCGTTTTTGAGCGCTCTTAAAATTATATGTTTTGGGAACTTCAAAATACCTAATCTCAGCATTTTCGGCCTTCGACATCTCTTCTTTATACAACGGTAACACCCGTCTGATGGGCAACTCCATATTCGACTGACCGGAACACAACCACACATCG
Source organism: Geofilum sp. OHC36d9 (assembly GCF_052400685.1). Classification (NCBI taxonomy): domain Bacteria; kingdom Pseudomonadati; phylum Bacteroidota; class Bacteroidia; order Marinilabiliales; family Marinilabiliaceae; genus Geofilum; species Geofilum sp. OHC36d9. The sequence continues at coordinate 27,768 of NZ_JBQTGJ010000017.1, read as the reverse complement.
CCCAATAAAATATCATTAAGAATGATGGTTGAATCAGCGGAAAAAATGGTCATTTTATAAGGACCTCCGGCATCACCAGTTGTTAACCCGACACACCATCTTCCGCTGGAATCGGCAACCGAATCATACTGCCTGTTTCGAAAGTCAAGAGAGACTTTATCACCGGCCTTACTCCAGCCCCAGATGTTAACGCTGTCATTCCGTTGCAAGACCATATGGTCAGACACTAAAACAGGCAAATAAAGTTGAGCAGGTGAAACTTCAAACAACCATAAAAAGACAAAAAGTAAACATAAATGACGATAAATAGAAAACATAAACACTTAGAATAAAGAATATCTTAATACTGCAAATAAATTTTAATTTTCACACAAAATAAGCGACAACAAATGAGTGAATTTAATAAGTTAAAAAAGGAGTTGCAGATGCAACTCCTTTTTTAAAAATTGAGAGCATTTTCTATAAATCCCGATAGCCCGGATTTTGATAATCATACTTTTCTTGTTCCGTCATTTCCAAAGCGTCTAACTGACCCTGTGGAATAGGACGTAAATAGTGATAATCTTCAATTGTTCGAGAATAAGAAACAGGTGTATGATCGCCGAGACCAGACCCGCAAATCTCATATAAACCAGCCAAATCAGCCCATGTTTGCGTACGAACTAAGTCAAACCAACGGTATCCTTCGCCATAATACTCTCGAGAACGTTCTGCGAGAATATAATCAATGGTAATAACAGAAGGTGTTGCAGCAATCATATCAGCACTCCTGTCTTCAACTTTCTCCGAATTGCCATTATTATCCCAACGCCACTTCCCTGCACGAGCACGAATAATATTGATTAAATCAACAGCCGTTTTACCCTCTTGAGTTGATGCGCCTTTTACTGCGGCTTCTGCTGCAACAAAATATAACTCTGAGAATTTAGCTATATTAAAGGGACGCGTACTGGCGGCATTAGGTTGCCCCAGTCCATTGCCATTATCAGTCCGGTAACAACCCAACTTCCATAAACCAGGATATGTTAAACGACTAATTCCACGGGGAGAAATTACATAATCGGATCTTCCAGGTAATACACCTGCACCAATATTACTCTTGTAAACTGAATTTGAGTAATCAATTGTTGTTGCAGGTTCTTCATCTAAAAACGTTAAAATAGCGTCTCCCGGATATACAATCATATTATTAGCATTATACAAATAATCATTGTCAACGCCACCTTTGGGCCAGTTTGCCCGATAACTTGTTACAAAAGTTCCGTCATAACGGGAATCATTAGCCTTATCGGCAAAAGTATTTTCAATCACACCAATAGTGGGGCACATACGTGTCCATGGACGGCCGTAGGCCTGAGCTGCTTCACGCTGAACAGAACTCTTCAAATCCGTCCAGGTCTCATCAACGGAACTTCTAATATTTGTGTAATTCCAGGTCATCATCCAAACGGCAAAATTGTCAGGTGCTGAACCACTACCATATGAAAGACTACCACCATTATAATATTCACTATCTTCAGTATGATCGGCATACAATAAAATTTCATTATTGCGATCATTCTGTGCCAGGTTAACATCATAAAACGTCTCCTGCAAGCCAAAAGTCCCAGGATTATCAATTGCTTCAACAGCTATATCGTACGCCTGTTGAAAGTACCATGAAGCATCATGTCCATCCGGATCAACCCGATCACACTCCGGGTATGTCGAAATATTATTTGGATTTTCTAACCACCATGCATATGTCAGATAAGCTTTGGCTAAAAATAAACGTGCTGCAGTTTTTGTAACACCACCTGTTACGCGTCCCGCTTCTGGCAAATTTTCAACAGCCTTTATCAAATCCGGGAATATACCAATAGTATATACTTCAGGTACGGTATTACGAACAGATGTTCTTGAAGTTGAAGTATTGAACTCCATAATACCAGCTCCTAAATCCAACGGTACGCCACCAAAAGTTTGCACCAACAAAAAATAGTCGAATGCACGAAAAAAACGGGCTTCTGCGATTAAAGCATCCGAAATAGTTCCTACAACTTCGGCATTTTCAATAATACCGCTAGCCGTATTTATGTTAGAAAATGCAGTTCCCCACAACACATCCGAACGACTGGTTGAAGCCGTAAGGGTTCCAACACCCGAGAGATCATGATCCTTAAAATTACCGTCCGCGCTTTGGGCATAAGTAGCTTCATCGGTACCTGTTTGACAAGCGTTATAATAGTAGGCCTGTCCATAAATATAACGAAGATGGGCGTACATTGAAGTTAACCCTCCCATAACCCCTTCTTCTGTTTTAAAGGCACTTGGCTCATAAATACTGCGCGGCGTTTCGTCCAACACGTCAGAGCATGATGTTACCGACAAATTCAGCAAAACAACCGCTCCAATAATAAAGTTAATATATCCTCTTTTCATTATCGTTCTTTTAAAATGTCAAATTAATACCAATCAAATAGTTTCGAGTAGATGGTGTATTTGTACCAATAGTCAGTAAACGTTTCAAATTCTCACTATATGATACAGCTGCATTTTCATCACCATATGAGTTGGTTTCAGGATCCATTCCCGATTCTCTTTTATATGGTGAAAAAATAACAAATGGATTCTGCACGGTACAATAAATTCTAAATTTGTCAACACCCATATTTTGCATCCATTCCTGATGAAAATTATAGCCAAGCGAAATGGTGCGAACTTTTAAAAATGAGGCGTCAAAATATCCGAGTGTACTTCCATATTTAGGATTATCACCACTGGTAGGACCACCAGGGGCAGGATAATCAGCTCCCGTATTTTGAGGCGTCCAATAATCGACATCTACATTTCCTCTACGGCCACTGAGCATATTCAAATACCCAGAAGATGAATACAAACTACTAATTAGAGTACCACCTCTTTTAAAAGATCCAACAATGCTCAAATCAAAATTATTATAAGCCACACGAGTATTAAAACCACCCTGGAAGTCAGGCTCCAAACTCATCACTTGCCGGTCATCAGCTCCAATTTGTCTTGTAGGAACGCCATTTTCGTCATAATCGCCTGTATATTCAACTTTTATCATACCTGGTTCGCCGGCGGTCCCTTCCAGTTCAAGTAAATAGGGATCATCTTCTTGCCAAATTCCAATTTTTTTGTGGTCGTAAACAACATCAATGGGATGACCTACAAACCACCAGTTACTTTCATCCGTCATCTGCCCTGAAGCAAGTTTAAGCAGCTTGTTACGATTTGCATACAAATTAACACCTGCCTCCCATGTCCAACCATCTACATCGTCTAAAATTACACCATTAAGAGACACTTCAAATCCTTTATTCTCTGATTCTCCGATATTAGCGTAATAACTGCTAACTCCTGATGTACTTGGCAAATTAACACTTAATAAAATATCATTGGTCTTTTGAACATAATACTCAAAAGTACCCGACAAACGATGATTCAGCAGCGAAAAATCAACACCATAGTTCATTGTTTCCGAATATTCCCATCCCAAATTATCATTTGGTAATTCAGACACATAGGCTCCGGTAGAATAGGTATCTCCAAAATTATAAGGTCTAGTGCTCATAAGACCTAAAGTTTTGTATGGATCAACCGACTGGTTAGAAGTCTGACCATAACCGATACGCAATTTTAAAGAATTGATAGCAGTAAGGCTTTCCATAAAAGACTCATTATTAATATTCCAGCCTGCAGACACAGCTGGATATGTGTGCCATTTATGCCCTTCAGCTAATCGAGATGAACCGTCGGAGCGCAACGTCACGCTCAACATATAGCGATTATCATATGAATACATGGCACGCCCCATCCATGACATCAAACCGCTCTCACTGTATAACTGATTATCAGGATCTATAGTTATTTTGGTGCTTGGTGCTTGTCCCAAATTGTAAAACTGGAAATGATCAGCTGGAATATCAGTTGCAGAAATCTGAGACTTATTATACTTGGTCTCTTCAGCCGAATACAACGCGACAATATTTAAATTATGTTTTTGAGCAAAAGTACGATCGTATGTCAACATATTTTCGATTGCCCAATTTATATTATGAGAATTACTGATAGAAGCGCTAGATGGGTTATCTAAGTTACCGCTAAAAACGCCAACTCCAGTGTAATTTCCACTATTACTTTGTCGATAATTCAAACCAATATTAATGCGATATTTCAATCCTTCGACCCCTGGAATTTTAACCTCACCATACAGAGTATTATAAGAGCCAAAAGCCCTTGTCTGATCAATCCATTTATCGCCAAGATTATCGATTGATTCCTCAGTGTAAACCCAACTTTTATCATCAGGCATTTCAATGATAGATTTCAACGACCCATCTTCATTGTAAGGATTGGCAATAGGCGAATTACTTAAGGTTGAATAAAGACTTAAGTTATTGCCATTATTTACAGAGTAATTACTGTTAGTCGTGAATCCAACTTTAAATATTTTACCAATTTCCTGTTCTAAAGTCCCTCGTATTGAATAACGTTCAAAATCCTGCCCAGGTAATATAGCCTCATCTTTATAGTAACCTATGCCAAAATTATAATTACCTTTTTCAGTACCACCTGAAACCCCAATGTTGTGACTTGTCACCATCCCGTTTCGATATAACAAATCCTGCCAATCCGTATTGACATCTCGCGATTCATCTAAACCGTCAGTTTCATACTTCCCTGCCACATCACGCATTGCAGCAAATGTAGGGCCATCCATCATTGGATAACGCGCAAAAAGAGTCTTCAAACCATGGTAGCCATTATAAGTAAACTGAGCAGTTTGCCCTTTACGGCCATTTTCAGTAGTTATTAAAATGACGCCATTGGCACCACGCGAACCATAGATAGCCGTTGCAGACGCGTCTTTTAAAATATCGATACTTTTAATGTCGTTAGGATTAATATCGCCTATAGAACCGGCAAAAGGAATTCCATTGAGTACTACCAATGGATCGTTACTTGCATTAAGTGATCGTGTACCCCGAATACGAATTTGCATTTCAGCCCCTGGTTTAGAGGAAGTCTGTGACATTTCAACACCAGATACACGTCCCTGCAAAGCCTGTGTAATGTTTGAAGCCGGTACTTCACGCACGATATCACCTTTAACTGAAGCGACCGATCCTGTTACAGCTTCTTTTCGCTGCGTACCATAACCAACCACAACCACTTCTTCGAGACTCATAAGATCTTCCTGAAGCGTCACATTAATCACTGATTGCTGATTAACAGGCAGGCTTTGGACCGAAAAACCTATAAAATTAAATTGCAGAACACCGTCGGCAGGCACTTCAATTCTATAATTACCATCAACATCAGAAACAGTACCTTGTTGAGTACCCTCCAATACAATGTTCACACCCGGAAGAGAGGCGCCCGAAGCGTCGGTAACGTTACCGGTTACTGTGATATTTTGAGAAAAGAGTCCCAAATTCACAGACATTAACAATAAAAAGGTACAAAAAACCTTTTTTAATAGTAGAATCTCTTTCATTGAAAATAGATTTGGTAATAGTAAATAATACATATTTGATAAACCACTAATTTTTCTAACATTTTGACAGGATTTGGAAATCTCTGCATTGAATGGAAATCTTTAATTGCTCTTATAATTTGTTGTCAAATGCTAAAATTTGTATTTGTAAAAATATGTCAACAAACCTTATATTTGGTAGAATTTTATAGCTATAAAGGGGAATTTTATAGAAGAAAGAGGAAATATTAATGTTTTGAGAGTAAAAATTTAATATAGAGGAAGAGGACTTATAAAAATTGAAAATCCGAACAGGTCGCATAAATTTTAACTTCATAGCTATTGTCAGCAATAAAACTCCATTTTTTTCGCTACGCTCGCTTTCAAAATGATCATTTATACCAATAAACTCAGATTTTTCAAGCTTCGCAAGCCTCAAAAATGAAGCTTTCTTATCTGCCACAAGAATTTTTTTGCAATCACTTGCTACAATAAATGCAATAAAACGTCTAATAGGAAAATGGTAAAGAATAGCGCACGAACCAGAAACAGTCAATAGTTAAACATAGATGTCCACTTGAAATAAAGAGAATTGTGTAAAACCCGATTTTAATAAAAGGGCGAAAAATTTTAAGTTGTATTGAGGTCGCTTTCTGTCTCAAATGATTTCAGAATTACTAACAACAGCTATATTTTAATATAATTGAATTTTGTGATACACAATAAAAAGACAAACATTAAATTGAAATAGAAACTTGCAGAGATGTAACAAAAAAGGGCCGGGAAATATACCGGCCCTTTAAAAAGACATCTAAAGATCTTTAGTATTGCAATTCACCAGTAAAATCTTCGCTCACATCCCTGCCTGCCAATCCATCAGCAAACGTTTTGTATGAGAGCTTACGCTCATAATTGGCATCCCACAAATTTGGTGCGTCATCAGGTATCCAATTTTCATGCTCAGCCGGATTATCACTAATCCCCCATACATTAATACCATACTGCTGATCTTCAGGAATTATAGAAAGGTAAGATTCCACAACAAACTGATACATCTCAGCCTGCTTCTCGAAATGATCGGCCGACGGCGCATCGGTTGACACCTGAATGTCAAACTCTGTTACTTTAATCATTTTTCCTGTGGCAGCCAGCTTTTCAAACATTGCTACAATATTATCTTTATTGGTGTTAATGCTGAGGTGCATCTGAGTACCAATTCCATCGACCTCGGCTCCCTGACTTTCAATGTAATTAACATATTCAATCAAACCATCACATTTAGTCAAATTTGACTCAAGATTGTAATCATTAATAAACAAAATATCTTCAGAATTACCATAATCTCTTGCTAATTTAAAGGCTCTAACAGCGTAGTCCCGACCTAGATACTTCTGCCAGTAAAACTCATCTGCAGCCGGCTCTGAAACATTCCCGTCTCGCACAGTTCCATTTTCATTCATTGGCTCATTCACAACGTCCCAGGCGTGCACATCATCCTTATAATGAGTCACCATTTGCATAATGTAGCTATCCATGGCCTCGCCTATAATCTGAGCTTTCTCTTCATCCGTTTTTTCAATAATAGTAACTGATTTTAACTTAGGAGCTGTTTCGGCTACAGGTTTCAATCCAAACACAATATTATCAATATAATAGGTGCAAGCCGTTTCGCCAAAATCAAAAATAAACTTCGTTTTATCATCCGTGGTAGGGACGATTGTTTTCTCTACCAGCATCCAGGAAGTTCCTACTTCAATACCACCATAATAATCGCCACTGTAATCATCATTTTGAATTTGTACTTGCAACATAGCATTAGTGGAAGCTTTTATCATAAACGAGCAGGAGTACTCAGTCCCATTTTGCAATGGAGCATCAAAAGTATATACCTGTTGGGCTTCATAATTTGAAGCAGGAGTTGGATTAGTCAAAACCATTGCATAACCATTTCCTCCATATCCATCACCTTCTGCCGAAACTTCCCTTGTAGAACTATTACCCCATCCATTCCAGGGCGAAAGTGTTCCGTTTTCAAAATCACCATTGCTAATCAGATTAACAACCGTAGGTTCAGCATCTAAATCAATAACAGTTAGATTCTCAATATCAATGTAATAAGTAACACCTGGTAAATAACCTAAATCAAATGAGATTTGAAAAGTTGAAGCAGAAAAACTGCTCAGGTTAAATTTAACCTGTTGCCAAACGGCATTTGTTTCAAAAGCTTCAGTCGCACTCCCGGTGTCCATCCAATCGATCCATGGATAAGTATCTGTAAGTCCTGAAAATGAAATACGCCCCTTACCCGGTTGATCAGAGCGAATATAAAAAGACACCTCATAAGTATGCCCATCAATGACAGGTATTTCAGGCGTAATTAACTGCAAATCCCAAGCATTGGCAGCGGTAGCACCAGATATAAGCTGAACTGCACTGGCTCCAGTTCCCAACCCGGATTCGGCCACCGTTTGAATTCCATCACCCGGATTGGCTTTATTCCACCCCGTATAAGAATTATCGTTGAGCACCGAGACATCAAGCAGGCTGCTTCCTGCAGGACCCGGAATAACATCAGGTGCAATGATACTATTCAAATAACTTGCATTTTGATTTTGATGCCAAACAAGCGTGTGCCCATATACACTAAGTCCGTTGTCCCTGGCTTTAGCAATAAAAGCATCAACATTGTCAAAGTTTATTTCACCCTTACTGTTTACCATTGCGCCATGTTTCATATGATAACCCAGAACTACTTCGTCAAAATTTTCATTTACAACGCTATCATAAATAGCATCCTCCATGTACATGGTTAAATCAATACCTGCACCTAAGCGCATATCGGTATACTCTTTCAATGGTTCATAGCGCGATATTTTTTCAATCGTAGATAGTGGAATTTCTGCCACTGTAACTTTCTGACTGGAATCACGCTCTTCCCAATCCATTTTTTCATCATCGCAAGACGTACTGAAAAGTGCCGCCAATACAACAACAGGCAATATATATTTGTAAATCATTGTTTTATCATTTTAATTGAAACTTTAGTATTATTTCATAAGTGATGTAAAAAAAATTACTCTCAAAATAAAATACTATTCGGGCAATTCTTCATCCGGGAAATCTGAATAGACAGGCGTTTCAAGAGGAACCACCCGCCAGTTGTCGGTATAAACATCAACAGATGTTGCGCTGGAGGGAAATTCAATACTTTCATCAGCACTATTCCCCGTAATTTGAGAAAGATTAAAATCAGAATTTTCAAAAAAGATGCCGAAATTTTTGTAGGTAGCACCTTCACGAGCGGCGATAACATCCTCAAAAGTATATTCTGCTTCGGCATCTGAGAAACCATAGAATGAGCTAAAAGGAATAGTTACAGTTGTCCAGCCATCTGTAACAAATGGAACAACATCTTTTCCAATAACCCATGGCACATAATTATAAGTATTGCCGCTCCATTCGCCGCCATTAAAATTATTATACAACAGAATTTTCAGAAAACCTGTATTGGCCCACTCATTAGGGACATAAATATCAAACTGAAAAGCCACTTCTCTAACGGATGTTGATGCCGGAATATAAGACGTTAACTGCCCTCTCCAGTCATCAACATCATTCCCGGCAGTCCAAACCTCAGAACGACGATTGGCTGCAGGCGAAAATTCAGTTAACCGGGCAGGCCGATGCGGCACATAATTGCCTTGTGAAACATTACCTGTACCTATAGACTCTGACATCAAATCTTCATCATTAATCATGCTTCCCGTTTCGGACCAGCTCCAGAAGCCTTGTGCGCCAAGACCATCAAAATCAAGAATTACACCTTCTTTAAAATTAAAATAGGCTGGAGAATAGGCGCCCCCGTTCGCTCCCTCAACTAAAAGAGAACCACTTTCGGTAATACCTGCAGGAACGGTTACTGTAACAAAAGTGCCCTCCTCATCGGAAACAATTCCTTCGGTAACTTCAATATCCCCTGGAAAAACCACCTTGTTAATTTCAACAAGACCAGTGCCATAAATTGTTATAGACTCACCAGCTAATGGCATGGTGTGTGAAACACCAGTAATAGCAGGAGCCGCTTCTCTAATTTCTAACGCATACACTAACTCTGCGGCTGTTTTTACAAAATGGATAGTATTACGTACGTCAGCTTCTGCTTCTGATGTCGGCGTATCACCACTCAACTGCAAAAACATATTGTTGTCCGTTACATAAACAGGATTAAAATAAGTGCTATAACCGTTGACATAAACCCTACGCATTCCGGTAAAACCGGAACCCTCAATTCGCAATACCTGTCCCAGACGCGCAAAATTGACTGCCCGGCTGGGAACTGTTGATTCAGCTTCTTGCAAATAAACATTACTAATGACAATGGGCGTACTGCCACTTGTATCCTCATCGTCATCACAGGCTGTTGCAAACCCCAAAATCCCAAGGAATCCCAACAATAACCATATATTATTTAAAATTTTCATACGTTTTTGTTTTAAAATTTAAACTTCCCAAACTAAAATAATTAGTTTTCAAACAGATTTATTCTTTCTTCTGTAAACTCAAAGGGTACAGGATCCTGTCGCAGCAAGGGATTTTGAACCAGCTCCGATTCAGGATAAGGTAAAAGAAGAGACGCTGCGGTTGCAGTAGCAACTTGTTGCGCTGTATTTAAATCTCCTTCCACATAAGTGCCATCTGCATATTCATAACTAACGGCTCGTTTCTGTGTGTCATTAACATAATTAAGAACTTCCTGCTGACGATAATAAGCCCGGCGAACCAAATCATACCAATACTGACCTTCCATGGCCAATTCTACACGACGTTCGTAGCGAATGTCTTCATAGGTAATGACATCTTTGGTTGGCATTCCGGCCCTTGTTCTTACTTTATTAAAATATTTAAGCGCCTCAGCATCGGTTGTAGAGGCATTATTACCAAGAATTGCCTCTGCATAAATTAAATAGACTTCTGATAAACGAAGCATTTTGGTTGTTAAACCAGAATTCATGCGTTGCACAATACCATCATTATCTTTCGATGATCCTACAACCCCCTTTTTAACATTACAACGGTCGGTTTCTTCATAAATATAACCGCCGGCAGCTTTGACCAATTCAGGATATTCAGCACCATAAGTTGCAAATGTTGCATGAAGGCGTACGGTATCTTTCACATCGTATTCATTAATCATATCCCATGAGGCGAAAGTATAATACCCCCAGGCAGCGTCATCGCCTGTAATTTCAGAATTCCACGCAAAAAAAGCCTGTTGCGTGTTGGTTATACCATACTCTGTTGAACCACCTACCCATTGCAGGCCAAATAAAAGCTCAGGATCATTATTGCCAGCCAGCGTAAACAATGCTGCATAATCCTCATTTAGCTCAAGTCCGCTTTCCTCACACACCATTTTAGCTGCTTTACGCGCCATGTCAAGATATTCTGAATCGCGAACGCCACCATCTCGATCAGAAATATTATGCAACCCTGCATAAGATAAATATACACGGGCCAACATTCCATATGCGCTCCACCTGGTCAGTCGGCCTGTCTGAGTAACCGTTTCAGGTAAATATTTAGCCGCAAATTCAAGATCACGTATCGCAAATTCAAAAACATCATTACGGGAGTTGGTATTTACAATGGGGTTATTGACTAATTTAGTATTATCCTCAATAATAATCACATCACCCCAAAGAGAAGCCAGATACCAATAGGCCGTGCCTCGCATGAACCGGGCTTCGGCAATAGTCATATTCTTTTCTTCTTCTGTAACATTGATCGAATAATCTCTAATGTTATTCATCGTGTTGTTGGCCTGACCAACCACATTATACAGCGACCGCCAAGCTGACACCAAAGGACCCGTTAACGAAGTTTCTGTGAAATTGGTAAACGGATAGATATAATCAGAATAAGGTGCAAACAAATTATTACTTCGGCCATCACCTAAGGCATAATAAAATTTGTCGTTAAAATCGAACCAGACTTTGCTATACAGAGGAGCTGTAGCAGCCTGTAATTCAGCATTACTTGTAAAATAATTATCAAGGGTCAGTTGATCATTCGGTTTCATCTCTAAAAAATCCTCATTGCACCCTGATAAAATCAGCATGGCAGTTGCCGCCACCACCAAAAATTTATTTTTTATTTTCATGATCATACACATTTAATTGATTAGAACGTTAGGTTAACTCCAAATGTATAGATGCGAGGAGATGGATAACGGGCGTTATCAATACCGCTCATTAAGGCATCCTGATTATATGAGCCAACCTCCGGATCATAGCCCGAATATTTGGTCCAAGTATAAACATTCTGCAAGTTGGCATAAACTTTCGCATTGGTCAGTCCAATCATACTAATCCATTTCAACGGCAAATTATAACCTATTGAGATATTCTGAATACGAATAAAGGAGCCGTCCTCAACATAACGATCACTCATCCTGTTATTAGCATTTGAAGAAGATGCTGACAGGCGATACATGTGCGAATCGCCACCGACCACGTGAAGATTACGATAATCGTCATCAGGGCCTGCCGGATCAATAACATCAATCCGGGCATATCCCAGGGCACTGGTTAACAAATTATGATTTTCACGAGGATTCTCCAACCAGCGTCTCTGGTAATTTATTATATCATTACCATAAGAACCAGACAGGTTAACCGACAAATCAAATCCCTTAAAAGAAAATGAATTACCCAACCCATAAGTAAACTCTGGTTCCGGATTTCCAATATAAGTACGATCATCTTCGTTAATCACTCCATCTTCATTCATGTCTTTAAAGATATAATCACCAATCCAGACGCCCGTTTGACTTATGCCAAGACCCTCAGGACGAGCTACCTCTTGTATCACACCATCGGCATCTTTGTAATAGAAATCGGTCGCTTCATTAAACCTGCCAATGATTTTATAACCATAGAATTGGCCTATTGGTTCGCCCACGGCAGTTCGGGTCACAATGGTTGTTTCGGATCCTTCCTGAATGGTTTTATCAATAGTACTAGACTCAGTATCCAATTCTTTAACTTTATTTCGGTTTAGTGAAAAAACCACGTTGGTTCGCCATTGAAAGCCACCTCTATCTACATTCACAGTATTTAAAGTAACCTCAACACCTTTATTTTCCAAAGCACCAATATTAGCCCATGGTGCTGAGGTCGAACCTTGTCCTTCAGAACCCACATAAGCCGGTAGTGGCAACATTAACAATAAATTATCAGTCTGTTTATAATAGGCATCAGCAATCAGCTCAACGCGGTTTTGAAAAAGATTCAAATCCAAACCAATATTGCTTGATTGAGTTGTTTCCCATTGCAAATCAGGATTTGCCATATTACCAGTAAGTTGCCCGGTACCCCAAACAGTTGTTACTGAAGACAAAACAGAAGTATATGCATACGCACTGGCGTTCTGATTGCCAACAGCCCCCCATCCCAGGCGGAGCTTTAAATTATTTATGACAGGATTATTCTGCATAAAAGGCTCATTGGAAATACGCCAGGCTATTGCCGCAGAAGGAAACCACCCCCATCGATTTCCATCGCCAAAATTTGAAGATCCATCTCGCCGTAAAGTAGTCGTTAGTAAATATTTATCATTAAAAGAATAAAACAAACGACCAAAATACGACAACAAAGCATGTTCGCCACTACTGCCATTAGCCTCAGCTGTTGTTCCGTCACCGGCATTCAAATCGTGCGCCGAATTATTCAAAAAGCCAGAACGGTAGCCTCGCAAATATTCCCATTTTGAATCTTGCATTTCCTGCCCCAACATAAAAGTTACACTATGAACATTGGCTAATATTTTATTATAAGTCAATATGTTACGCCATGACCAATACTTACTATATGATTTAGATCTGTCTGATTGAATTGTTTCATTGGTTATAGCCCCAAAAGAATAAGACGGATTAAACTTGTACGTATTATTAATTCCAAAATCGCTTGACAACTCAGTACGAAGCGTTAATCCATCGATAAATGAGCCTTCAAGAAAGACACTGCTTCTAATGCCCATTTTTTCATTTTCGTTTTCACGTAACATGGCGAGTCCAACGGGATTTGTTTGCACATACATATCTGTATCAGGGCCATCAAAGGTTCCATCGGCATTTCGGACGGCTACGTTAGGCGTTTGCTTCATGGCTATTTTAATCAACGATTGGCCTTCAACCGTCAAATTTTGTTTTGAATTACTTAATGCAAAATTAACACCTGCCTTTAACCAATCCTTCACTTGCGACTCAAAATTACCGCGCAAATTTATACGTTCAAATCCGGAGCCAATGGCAATACCTTCCTGATTAAGGTAACCCAGACCTAATGAATAAATTGATTTTTCATTACCCCCAGAAACAGAAAGATTATGACTTTGCATCACTGCCGATTGAAATAATTCATCCTGCCAATCTGTTCCTTCTCCAAATAATTCAGGATTGATAAAATAATTGTCATGTGGAACAAGCCCTGCATCAGCACGATCATTCTTGTGTTGTGCATACTGACGTAGATTCAACAAATCCAACTTACTTGGCATTTCCTGAACACCAACATAACCATCGTAGGTAACACGAGCTTCCCCGGCTTTTCCTCTTTTAGTAGTTATAATAATAACCCCATTGGCGCCTCGTGAGCCATAGATAGCCGTTGCAGAGGCATCCTTTAGGATATCCATTGAAACAATATCGGAAGGGTTAATGGAAGCTAATGCATTATCGCTTCCTGAACCCGTAGCAGCATCAATTACAACCCCGTCTATGACAAAAATAGGTTCGTTTGAAGCACTCAAAGAGTTGATACCACGGATACGGATAGATGAGCTACCTCCGGGTGTACCCGAATTCTGTTGCACCTGTACACCTGCTGCACGTCCCTGGAGTACCTGATCGATAGAGGTTGGAACCGATTTTTCGATAGCATCACTTGCTACCGAAACCATTGAGCCAGTCACATCCGAACGTTTCATTTGACCATAGCCGACAACAACCACTTCATCAAGTGACATAATATCTTCTTTCATCGACACGTCAATGGTTGTGCGGTTATTTACGAGCTCCCGATGCAGACTGAACCCCAAAAAATTAAATATAATGTTAGCATCGCTGGGTGCCTCAATCTGATAGTTTCCATCTACATCAGTTATGACACCCCTATTGGTACCTTCAATAACAATACTAACGCCAGGCAACGGTAACCCGGTATTATCTGTAACAGTACCCCTTACTGTTATATTCTGAGCCAAGGCTCCAAAAGGAACAGAAAGAAACAGAAATAATGCGACCATTATTCCTTTCCACAAAACATCAGTTTTTTTCATAAGACTTCAATTTGATTATTACGGTATTTGAATTATACTTTTTATATGTTAAAATAGACTGCATACTTTTTCATTAAAAAAAATCATTCTGTGCTGTTCTGTTGAAATTTTGAAAAAATTGTTGTCTTATCGTCGAAAAATTCTTTATCTCTAAAGAAAAAACACAGCTGATAACAACAATTATTAATTATTAACAAATGTAGATGGAGTTGCAAAATTAAAAGTCGAATATTATATGAAAATGGAGTAAATTTTATCTTTTAATGCTTTACTCTTGCGAATAAATTTAAAGTTGACGTATACCCACGCTAACGAGAATTAGTACGAAAATGGCAGTTTTTTTGTCCTGCGCACTCTCAAAATGGCCATTGACACCAAAAACACACATCTTTGAAACTGCAAAAGCTTTGAGTCTAGCCTTTCACCCCAAACTCCTTACTTTAGAGACATAAACAATAGCATCAATAGTACACTTTTATTATTTAGGGCAGAACAACATTAAGTTATTTTAGCAACGAAAAGCAGTGTGAAGAAAATCAAATAATAGATAAAAAACAGAATAAGTTGTTCCCCCTATTCAAAATACTCGAAGTCAGCATTGTTATGAATAAAATCAACATCAAACACAAAAAGCTTCAAATCAATTTATGTTATAAAAAAAGAATAGTGGTCTTTATCAAATCAATTATCCGTGATATTTTTTTATATATTCGGTGGGTTTTTCGCCAATTTCTTTAGCAAAGCACTTACTAAAATACTTGGGATCGGAAAATCCTACCATAAAACTAACTTCTGATACCGATAGTTTATCCTGCCGAAATATTTGAGCCGCCTTCTGAATACGCATGGTGCGTATAAACTCAACCAAAGACATGCCTGTTAAATCTTTTACACGCTTAAGTATAATAGAATGACTCATGTGCATATCATCAATAAGATTAGCAACATCAAAGGTTGGATCGACCATGCGACGTTCCGTAATTTCTTTTAATCTGGCAAGAAACTTTTCATCGGAAGTAGTAAGAACCTCTTCGGTAGGCGCCAGAACCATTTGCCTACTAAACTTATTTCTGAAGGCATTCCTTGATTTTACCAAAGACAAGACCTGCGCTTCCAGCACATTAATATTAAATGGCTTGATTAAATAATTATCTGCACCGGCACTTAATCCACCCACCATATTATCATCATCGGCCTTAGCCGTTAATATAATAATAGGAATATGTGAAGTGTTTCGGTTGGCTTTAATCCTGGTAGTTAATTCAATACCGTTCATACCTGGCAACATAACATCACAAATAACCAGATCAGGTTGAGCATCTTTAAAAGCCTCAAAAGCCTGACTACCATCAAAAAATAGACTGACATCAAAACGAACACCAAAAACAGATTTAAGATAAAGAGCCAACTCAACGTCATCTTCAATAATCCACAAATTCAATTTTTTGGACGCTAAATCATCACCTTCTTTCGGGTCTTCAGAAGCAGTACTGTGAACAACATCTAACTGTTCAGCGGTCCATTTATTATTGGTCAATTCAGCCTGAGTCTCACCAATTACCGCCTTCTTCACGGGAAGAACCACTTCAAAACAGCACCCTTTGGATTCATTGTTATAGACTTTTACACTTCCTGCATGCTGTTCCACAAACTCCTTAACAATTGAAAGTCCAATTCCTGAACCGCCCAAATGCCCCTGCTCTGTTTTCTTAAGTTGATAAAATCGGTTAAAAACTTTTTGAAGGGCGTGCTCCGGAATACCTGGGCCTTCATCAGAAAGTTTAAACACGGCACTGTTCCCAGCAACCTCTTCACGCTCCTCTATTTTAATATGCAACTGCCCATTTTCAGGCGAATATTTGATGGCATTCGACAAGAGATTATACACAACAGTACCGAGTAGACGTCTATCGGCATTTACCACGACATCGCCCGAAGACTCCAGATTAACAACGATGGACTTTTGATGAATAATTGCAGCAAAATCAGGCAATGTTTCTTCAAATAAATCTTTTAATGAAAAATTACTGTAAATCATTTGATACCGGTCCTTCTCCATTTTACGAAGCTCCAACAGTTGATTTACCTGATTAAGCAGACGCTTGACATTTCGAAGAATCATGGACAATACTTTACCTGTATCCGTTTCGGGGCCCTCTTTTTCAAGCAATTGTTGAAGTGGTGCATAAATAAGTGTAAGAGGGGTTCTTATTTCATGGGAAACATTGGTAAAAAAACGCATTTTTGCTTCCGCAATTTCGGTTTCTTTTTTATGCTCTATACTCTCAATAACAAACTGATTTTTACGCGTTACTGCGATTAATGAATACCGACGAAAAATAATCAGCAGAAACAGGAACACAAGAAGATAAATCAGATAAGCCCATACTGTCAGGTAAAAGGGCGGGTGGATTATAATCTTTAACTGGCGTACGGTATCAGACAGCACGCCATCGTTGTTCGTTGCCTTTACCTGAAAAACATATTCGCCAAAACGTAAATTGGTATAAGTTGCCCGGCGGCTCAAACTACTAACCTCCTGCCAGTTATCATTAAAACCAAGCAAACGGTATGAATACCGAACCTTATCAGGACTGGAAAAATGCAAAGCCGAAAATGCAAATGAAATTTCGTTGTCGTTAAAAGCCAGATCTAACTGATCGGTATAAGCAATATCATTTATTAGAATAATACGACCATTAACTTTCTCGCCAGGTAAAACTGACCTGTTATGCAGTCTAAAACCAGAAATATTAATACGGGCTTCAAAAGGGTTAGACGCTATACTATCGGGATCAAAATAGGTGATACCGTTTACACCGCCAAAAAACAGCCGGCCATTGCTGTCATTCCATGCACTGTTTTGGTTAAATTTTCCGGATGCTAAGCCATCATTAATACCATAATTTATCAGATTCTTATCCTTTATTGAATAGCGCGATAAACCTTTATTGGTTCCAAGCCACAAATTTCCTTTTGTATCTTCCTTTATGGAATAAACCATGTCGCCAGGTAGCCCCTGTTTCTCATTTATAACTTCAAATGTAATCTTTCCGGATTGAATGGCTTCATTACGCACCATTCCATCAGGAACAATAATTCGGTTCAAACCACTTGCAGTACCGAGCCAGATGGTCCCTTGTGAGTCCTCAAAAATATCAAACACATCGTTATAGGATAAAGAATTAATGCTGCCGGGTTGATGTCTGAATATCGTAAATGCGCCCCTGCGATGAATCACATCATCAAAAGGAGCCACATTAACTCCACCTCCTTTTGTGCCGGCCCATAGCAAACCTTTTGAATCAAGATAAACCTTTAATATTTTATCACTGCTAAGTCCCATTGTTTGCTCCGAGACCTCATTATATTGTTCAATTCTAAACGTTTTCTTATTAATGTAACCCAGTCCCTGCCCCCAGGTTCCAAACCAAACATTGCCACGGTGGTCGTCCATAAGGGAAAAAATAAAACCATTAACATCATAGCTTTTAAACCCTTCTGATTTTGAGTAACAAACCAAACTATTCGTAGCTGAACCGATCCACAATACACCATCGCTATCGCACAACAAATCCGAAATTTCACTTTTCCATTGTCCCTGACCGATATAAATACGGGGAATGCTATACAATTTATTAACGGTTTCCTGTTCGAATTTAAATACATCGATACCTTTAGCAGAGGTTCCGACATAAAGCAACTCTTTATTCCCGGTTATTGCCGTCACCAGATTGTCTGAAAGCCCCTTATTATCCCAGGAGTCTGGCAATATTGATCGAAATTGCTTGGCAAATAAATCGACGTATAAGGCCTCATGACTTTCTGTTCCTATCCAAAGGACGCCTGTTCTATCAATAAAAAGACTGTTCAGCAACTTATCTGAAATACGATTAGGTAACGTGCTTGTATTATTGAACACATTGGCTACCCTGTCGTCAACCATCCTAATCAACCCTGCCCCCCTAGTGGCAAGCCAAATATTCCCTGACTGGTCTTCAACCATATCTTCCACCCAATCCACAGGCAGTCGAAAGCTAACATCCGGCTTCGAAGTACTGTATTCAAAAATCCGATAATCGGTATGCCCCTGAACAGGATCTAACCGGAAAACGCCATCATAACTGGAAGTCCATATCCGTCCTTTACTATCCTGTAAAAGTGAGGTAAATACACTTTTAGTCAAAGTAATATCTGATATGGATTGGAAAGAATTTTGATTGATATCATACTCAAACAACCCCTCCTCGGCACCGGTCAAAAGCTTTCCCTCACCTAACAAAAGAATTGAGACTATAGGAATATTCTTCCGTATAGGAATAAATGGCACATTGGTCTTTCTGCGGAAAACAGCATGGTTCGAAACATTTATAAACTCCCCCTTTTCATGGGTATCGACCGGGGGTTTAAACAGAAAAAGCCCTTCGGTAGTTCCGGCCCAGATATTTCCGTTAGGATCACAATAAATATCACGTATTAAATCGTCATAAGTCAGATTGGTAAATCGGGTAATTTTACCTGTAGAAAGCTCCATTCGGTTAATACCGCCACTCCGGGTCCCAATCCATAAATAGCGATCACCTTCAATCTCTAAGCAGCTTACTTCGTTGTTGGAGATAGAATTAGTGTTTTTAGGATCGTATTTATACGACACAAATTCGTAGCCGTCAAATCGGTTTAGCCCGTCCTTGGTTCCAAACCATAAAAAACCCTTAGAATCCTGAATCATCGACAATACAGACGACTGGCTCAGGCTATTTGACGCCGATACCGTTCTAAAACTAATATCTAAGTCGTTACCCGATGCTAATTCTGTAATAAATAATAAAATTATCGCTACAAAAATTTTATTTAGTGGTAATGCCATATAACTCCTCTTGTATAATTAAGCGATAAAAAATCAATTTAGTGTCAGCAATAAAACTCCTGTTTTCGTTACTCTCGCTTTCAAAATGGACTTTTACACGGGTAAACTCAAATTTCTCAAGCTTCGGAAGTCTTAAATATGAAGTATTCTCCTGTGTCACAATAGTTTTCGGTCAAGTACAATTGACATAAAACAGACAGTTGGATGATAAAAAAATGATTCATTTCGCCAATAAAAATAAATCAGTGATAATAAAATATTCAAACATAATTTACATTTACAAAGGTTAAAAAAATATTCTAATTCCTTATAAATATTGTCTTGCTTTCCATTTTCCGTATCAGACAAAATTATTAGAGATGCTCAGACCATGGCATAACACTCAGTTCAAATAAAAATAATTATACGCAAAAAAAGTAGTAACTGTATAGGTTGCTTTATTTTGTTAAAAGACAATATTCAGCCAGGCAATAACTGCCCTAAGACAATAAATTATTGTACTTTTATTAAAAATAAAACAGATGTACAAATCGGTTTATCACAGGGATTTTTCATCCGAATGGAAGTTTTCAGCGGTACGGAGCAGCGGCGCTGGCGGACAAAACGTTAACAAAGTAAATACGCGTGTTGAATTACGATTTCCAATCACTAAATCGCAACAATTATCTGATGACGAAAAAAACTTGTTATATAGGAAGTTGAAAAACCGTATCAATTCAGAAAATGAGTTAATCCTAACCTGCCAAAGCGAACGCTCCCAACTTAGAAATAAACAGAAAGTGATTGAGCGTTTCTTTGATTTACTGGCCGAGTCATTAAAGCAGGAAAAACATCGCATAGCCACCAAACGCACAAAGGCTTCGCAACTCAAACGAATTGAAAGCAAAAAATTACAGGCATCTAAAAAAGAAAGGCGTAAGCCGCCAATGTTATAACACTATATTATTCAAACAAATAAAGAACCATGACAACAAACGACATTAAGCTGGGAAATGGAATAGGGGAACTAAAATTTGGCATGACCCGGGATCAGGTAAAAAATATACTTGGAGAACCCGACGAAATTGAACAAATTGAAGACGACGGTGAAACAGGTGCTTCCGAAGCCTGGCATTACGACAGCAAAGAGCTATCGGTTACTTTCGACGAAGAAGAGGAATGGCGACTTACTGCTATGGCAGCCAGTTCAGCAAGTATAAGCTTTGAAGGGGTCGATTTATTGGGATTAAGCCAGGAAGAAACAATGCAACAAATTGAATTGATGAATCTGGGTGAAATTGAAATCGATGATATTGTTGACGAAGATGAAGACAAACAGCAAGTAGCAAGCATTCCCGAAGTAAGTCTGAATCTATGGTTCGATGAAGGCGTTTTATCCGAAATTCAATGGGGCCCATTTTGGGATGACGAAGAAGAAGCCTATATCTGGCCCGAATAAACAAAATAAAAAAAAGTTGTTTTAGAGCTATTATCCAACTAAAACTTCTTAAAAAATGAAAACCTTATTCTCAAATGAAAAACATTTGGCAGCACTTTTTTTACGTGTAGGCTTTGGTTTTTTTATTGTAATTGGTCACGGCTTCGACAAACTACAATGGCTCATTGACGGAAATATTCAATTCCCCGAAATGCTGGGTTTAAGCCCAACCATAAGTTTAGGCCTGGCAACATTTGCCGAATTTGTTGCCGGAATAGCTGTATTAATTGGTTTCAGGACTCGTCTTGCTTCAATTCCGCTTATCATTACAATGTTAGTAGCCATTTTTATAGCTCATGCAGGCGACCCGTTATTTTTGACACATGGGCCAGCTAAAGAACCGGCCTTCATGTATTTGATCGGCTTTGTTGGAACTTTTTTATTAGGTTCAGGAAAGTACTCGGTTGACAGCTTAATTTGAACCGAATATAAAGTACTGCTTCTGCGCTATGTTACACTAGGCGTCAGACTCCCGACTTTACTGCTACTAAAAAACAAGTTAAAATAATAACAAACACCGACAGTCAGAACCATTTTTTCACAGGTCTGATTCGTCGGTGTTTTTATTTTCCTAAAACTATCAAAATCTATAAAAAATTATTAAATTAGAGTCACTCTTTATTTTTATACAATGCATAAAATACTCAAATTATGAAAATCACTGATATTAATGGCACCGTTGCTTTAGCAAATGGAGTAGAAATGCCGTATTTCGGACTTGGAGTCTTTAAATCACGTGATGGAGCTGAAGTCATTAATGCGATAGGATGGGCGCTTGAAGCCGGGTATCGTCATATTGACACAGCCGCCATGTATGAAAATGAGAATGGCGTTGGTGAAGCGGTGAAACGTTCGCATATCAACCGTAAGGAGATATGGCTGACCAGCAAAGTATGGAATTCGAAACAAGGATACGATTCAACCATTAAAGCATTCCAGGAAACACTCAACCGACTTGGCACCGATTATCTTGATTTATATCTGATTCACTGGCCTGTAAAACAAAAATTTACCGACACATGGAAGGCCCTTGAAACACTATACGAAGAGGGCAAAGTAAGAGCGATTGGTGTTAGTAACTTTTTGGAGCATCATTTGGATGAATTAATGCAGACAGCAAAAATAACCCCAATGATCAATCAATATGAGTTTCATCCACGTCTGATTCAGCCCGAGTTGCTTCAAAAATGCCGGTCAATGGGAATTCAATCGGAAGCCTGGAGTCCACTCATGCAGGGTGAAGTATTTGAGATAAAGGAATTACAGAAATTGACAAATAAGTACAATAAAAATGTGGCACAAATAGTTCTGCGGTGGAACCTGCAAAAAGGCGTTATTACCATTCCAAAAAGTGTCAACAAGGAAAGAATAATCAGCAACAGCCAAATATTTGACTTCGTCATTTCAGATGATGACATGAAAGAGATTGACCAATTGAACCGCCATCATCGAATAGGAGCAGATCCTGATAACTTTGACTTCTAATGGGAATAGATCAAAACAACCCTGTTACTGCAAGCAGGGAAATACTTAACGGACTTGTCACTCAACGCATGCCTTTTGGTAAATATAAAGGATGGTTGCTATGCGATATACCGGAACCTTACCTGGTTTGGATGTCACAAAAAAGTTTTCCTTCCGGAAAATTAGGAATGATGCTAAGAACCTTATATGAAATAAAGCTTAATGGGTTGGAATATTTGCTGAAGCCTCTAAGAAAATAAGAAAGAGGACCGTTCATAAATGACGGTCCTCTTTCTTAATGCCTCATATACTATCTGATTACCCTTTAGAAATCAGGGCTGTTGCCATCTCACGAAGTTTATACTTCTGAATTTTTCCACTCGCTGTTTTTGGGAAGTCATCCACAAAAAACACATGCTTCGGTATTTTGTAACGAGCTATTTGCCCTCGGCAAAACTCCTGCACCGACTCCTGGGTCAGTTGCTTATCGGTTTTCAGTTTAATAAAAGCACCAACAATTTCGCCGTACTTTTCATCGGGAATACCAACCACTTCAACCATCTCCACTTCAGGCATTCTGTAGATAAAATTTTCGATCTCGCGAGGATAAACATTTTCACCGCCTCTAATTATCATATCTTTAATGCGCCCTGTTATACGGTAAAAACCATCCTCTGTTTTAACCGCTAAATCACCCGAATGGAGCCACCCGTCTTCATCAATAGCTTTGGCGGTGGCTTCCGGATTATTATAATAACCTTTCATAACATTGTAGCCACGGCAACATATTTCACCCTGTTCCTCAACGGCGCACTCTTCGCCTGTATCAGGATTTACAATTTTAATTTCCACTGCCGGCAAATTGGTCCCAACGGTAGTAGCTCGTATTTCAGGAGAATCAAACACCCGCGTTGTGGTCATTCCCGGTGATGACTCTGTCAGTCCGTATACGCTAATAATATCTTTGGCATTCATTTTTGTCATTACGGCCTTCATTGCTTCTATCGGACAAAGCGCCCCTGCCATGATCCCTGTTCTAAGCGAGCTTAAATCGAACATATCGAACATTGGATGATTTAACTCGGCGAAAAACATCGTAGGAACACCATAAATAGAGGTGCATTTTTCTTTCTGGACACCAGCCAAAACCCGTAAAGCATCAAAATCCTCTGTCAAAACCATTGCTGCTCCATGTGTAACTACGGCACATAACGACAACACACAACCAAAACAATGAAATAACGGCACAGGTGTCATCACCCTATCTTTATTGGTATAATGCATATTTTCACCCACAAAAAAGCCATTATTCAAAATATTGTAGTGGGTCAGCATAACACCTTTGGGAAAACCTGTTGTTCCGGACGTATACTGCATATTGACGACATCATGACAATCAATTTTCGATGAAATATCAGATAAAAGACCATCATCAATGTTGTCTCCAAGCAACAATAGCTCAGGCGTATTATACATACCACGCCGCTTTTGGGGACCTATAAACACAAGATTCTTTAGGACTGGAAATTTTTCAGAAACAAGATACCCGCGTTCACAAGTCTTCAATTCGGGAATGAGCTCATTAACCATGCAAACGTAATCGCTGTCTCGGTATCCATCAATAATACAAAGAGTATGAAGATCTGCATTTTTAATTAAAAATTCGAGTTCAGCTAATTTATAATTGGTATTGATCGTAACTAAAACACCTCCCACTTTGGCTACCGCAAACATAAAAGTGACCCAGTCGGGAACATTATTGGCCCAAATGCCCACCTTATCATGAGGTTTCACCCCTATCCCAATCAGTCCTTTGGCCAGTTTATCAACCCTTTCGTTAAACTCCTTATAGTTAAAACGCAATCCTCGATCGGGGTAAACCACAAAATCATTGTCGGGCGTTTCCCCGGCCCACTTTTCGAGAATACTTCCCATCGTGTGTGTCAAAAACTCCATAACAATTTATTAAACAGGTTGATACACTACCGCCATTAATAATGCCTTATCATTATTGGCCGAATGAATTTGATGATTTACAATAGAATCCAAATAAATACTGTCGCCCTCATTCAATTCAATAAGGTCTTTACCATAATGAATCAAAATAGAACCCCGCAGTACATAAATAAACTCTTCACCTTCATGTGTCGATGCCAAAGGATTAGAAGGAACACCGGGTTTAATATCGACCAAAAAAGGTTCCATATGCCTGTCTGCTTTTTCGCGTGCCAAACTAAAAAACGCCAGCTTGTCATTTTTTGCGGCACTCGCATTGGTGTAACTGGCTGACAAATCAGCTTCTCCCTTACGCGTCACAACGGGTCCCTGGCGTACTTCGTCATCTAAAAATGTACCCAGGCGAACGCCTAATACCCTTGCTAATTTTATCAGCACCCCCAAA
Organism: Geofilum sp. OHC36d9; assembly: GCF_052400685.1. Classification (NCBI taxonomy): domain Bacteria; kingdom Pseudomonadati; phylum Bacteroidota; class Bacteroidia; order Marinilabiliales; family Marinilabiliaceae; genus Geofilum; species Geofilum sp. OHC36d9. Next base: position 2,741 of record NZ_JBQTGJ010000017.1, on the reverse strand, counting down.
GAAGGTGCATACGTTCCTTCTTCAATGTTTTCCAACTGGTTAATTTCAAGTTGAACACGTTCAGCGACTTCGTCCAGAGAGAGCTTTTTATCGTTTCTTAGCGTACGAATTTTTTCACCAGGTTTCATCTAATTTCAGTTTTAAAATTTCAAAATCTAGTTTGCCATTATACATCCAATATAGCCCTCTGCAATTTCTCGTAAACAAAAATCTACCTAATAATATCAGTCAGACAATTCTTTCGGGACTTAAATCATATAAAAGCAATACTTACATATTTATTCCTTTTTAAGCAAAAATATATTAAATCAGCTTCATTCGGCCCAAAATAATTAGAAGATTAACTATCAAATTGAAACTAAAACAGGCTTACAGTTATAAATACAACGAACTAACAAATTACTATTCAGTTCATTATAAAACATTAAATATAACACAACAACCTAATTAAACAGATTAATTTATAATTATTCCATTTTACTATAAGATATTGTCAATACAACAAAAACCATTTAAAGCACTCAGCAACAAATATCGAACTAAATATCAATCAAACAGCCCCATAACATCAAAACAAAGACAAAATCAGGCAGTCGTCAAAAAAACAGCAGAAAACCAACAAAATTTATCAACAAACGCTTCGCAAATTCCATCCTTTCTATATATTTGAAACCAGAAATAAAACAACATCATTTTTTTTTAAAACACTGATAAAAAACCATATATAAACATTTAAAGAACAAACAAGAGACGTATACAGACCTATTTTTAATGGTTCAATATCAAAAACAAACAAGAAGATCTAAAAAAAGAGTGTAGAATTTGACCCATAAATTAATTTATAATTCTAATCAAATGAATGTACAAATTTTAAGTGCAGCCACGATCAGTAATAAATACGATAAGATTGTGGATTTTGAGGATTCTCCTGATGATTACTTAGTAGAGGGGGAAGACGAAGATTGGGATGACGATGAGCTCCCTTTCGATGATGATGATGATCTTCCTTTTGATGATGACGAAGATGATCTACCATTAGATGAGGACTTTGATGACGAGTTTGATGACGATGAAGAAGATGAAGAAGATGACGATTTCGATGGAGATCTTGATGAAGAAGATTTGGATGATCTTTTAAGCGAAGACTTCGACGAAGACGACGACTTTTAAAAAAAATGCCACTTCAGGATTTTGTCCCGGAGTGGCATTTTTTATCAGCCTAATAATTTAGATCAATTTTCTTTCAACTGTTTCTGAATACGTTTTATGGCGTTTTCAATAGGTTGCTCGGGCTCAATCACATTATAATCGCCCCAAAAATCTTCATTTGCAAAACCCTGAACGGCATCCTCCATTATCACATTCATTTTCAACTTATCGGAAGCTTTAAAAGAGCCATTCTCTGTATTTATTCTATCAGTAACAGCCAACTCCATCGTTGTATAATAATTGCTATTAAACAACTTCTTACGCCAGTTAATCTTAAAATCAACCTGGCCTCTGGAATAGGCAAAATACCAATGACCATCTTTCTCGCGATAGTTAACCATATAAGTTGCCTTAGTTGGATATACTTTGGCTCCCTTAGGCTTTTTACGTATAAACATACGTGCTGCCGCCTCCTTATTATCCAAATTCAGATTAAATGAAGCCGAAGTAATGGCTAAATTTTCGGTATCTACATATAAATCACCGTAAAACCATGGTTCACCTTCAACAGGCTTTTGCTGAAATGAAATAACATAGAGTAACCGATCATCTAATCGCGTAACCTTATTTATTTGAAACTGATATTCTTCAATATTTTCTTCATAAAACAAAGTGTAGGGTTCCTTCATGATGTCCAACATAAGTGCAGCTAACGGACCTCCCTGAAGCTTAAAAACCAAAGTATCTACCTTATCATAATCAGTACTCTTGCGACCAATTAACAAACTAACCTGATCAGCCCGCCCCGATGAATAGGACTGTTTATAAATATCAACCACAGCCTCTGTTAGCGACACATAGTTCCATCCTTTTTTTATGGTTTCACGATAAAAAGCGATATTTCGCATCGATTGATCCATATAATTCTCATTCCTGCGACCCATTATAGCCTTTATCAACAAATTGGGATCGGTAGGAAAAACTGAAACTTCCACCAAATTAACTGAAATAGGTTTTAATGCCAGTTTGTTAGCATCAGCCTTTAAAGATGTTAAGGGTAATTTCTTTCTATCATAACCGATAAAAGAAACCGATAAATCATTCTCAGCAGAAGATTCAGGAACTTTTAATATGAACTCTCCTTCCGAATTGGTTACCGTTGCAATATTAGTTCCCTCAACAGCTAAGGTTGCAAAAACCAATGGTTCATTTGTCGCGGCATCAATTACAATCCCTTTAAAAGACTTGAAATTACCCGAGCCATCATTCTGAGCCAAATTAGTAGAATAAAAGCCAGGAAACATGCAAAGTATAAAAACGAACTGCAAAATTTTGAAATTTGACGTTGCTTTCATAGTAGTAAATTTAAGTTTGACACCCTATCTTTACTCTATGACAAAACAAAATAACAATACCCTAGTTATTCGGTAAATTTATTTTACCATCAAAGACAACTCGTAGTAAGAACATCACACCCCCCGCTATAGTAAAACACAAAAAAAAGCCGATTCATTTCTGAATCGGCTTCTTTTTTTAAGAAAGGCAGCGACCTACTCTCCCACTGTTACGCAGTACCATCGGCGCTATAGGGC
>NZ_JBQTGJ010000016.1:0-88512 GCF_052400685.1 Geofilum sp. OHC36d9 | reverse complement strand
TGAGACTACTGTCTCAAGGTGTATGAGACTACTGTCTCAAGGTGTATGAGACTACTGTCTCAAGGCGTATGAGACTATTGTCTCATGGTGTATGAGACTACTGTCTCCAGGTGTATGAGACTACTGTCTCAAGGTGTATGAGACTACTGTCTCAAGGCGTATGAGACTACTGTCTCAAGGTGTATGAGTTAAAAAGGGGTGGTTCTTTTTCTTTGTGGCACGCGGTTTTTTGGTTGTCGGAGGAATCGTTGTTCGCTGGAAATGGCATTCACGTAAAAGTTTAAGATTTGTTACGAGTGTTCTGAAAATGTCGGACAAGATTAAAAGCCAGGTTTGTTGTTCTTTATGGTATATATGCCATGATGTTTTCCATTTTGTGACAATTGGTAGTGGCAATCAGGCCGGACGGAATGCCATGAACAGGAAGTTTCAATTCCACGATGGTCCGATTGGTAGAAAAATCGTCCGGTTTACTGTAGTGATAGCTGTTCTATTTCAATTCCACGATGGTCCGATTGGTAGATCAGACTGGGGCGGTGTTAGAGCAGAACTATAATTTATTTCAATTCCACGATGGTCCGATTGGTAGTCATCCTCATATAATTCACCAAGACCGTTTACCGAATTTCAATTCCACAATGGTCCGATTGGTAGTAAACACCAGCTCCTAATGCCCCTAATGAAGCAATATTTCAATTCCACAATGGTCCGATTGGTAGAGGGAGGAAAAATAAAAAGAATATCTGTGATAAAATTTCAATTCCACAATGGTCCGATTGGTAGATGACTTAGCAAAAGAAAGTAAGACATCGCGATCATATTTCAATTCCACAGTGGTCCGATTGGTAGTGCTTCCGGTGTTTCTTCAATCTTTAAATCAAATGATTTCAATTCCACGATGGTCCGATTGGTAGCCATGTCGTCGATGGCGATCGAAAGTACGGTTCCGGTATTTCAATTCCACGATGGTCCGATTGGTAGATTGACCCTTGTGTGTACAATGAAATATGTGATTTGATTTCAATTCCACGATGGTCCGATTGGTAGCCAACAGCTGATGGATTATGCGAAATTAATTGTAATTTCAATTCCACGATGGTCCGATTGGTAGCTATCAATATCAGCGACGGACATCCTCGCATTTGAATTTCAATTCCACAATGGTCCGATTGGTAGACAATTAGATTTTGTAAAAACTAATTTATTAACGACAATTTCAATTCCACAATGGTCCGATTGGTAGCATTACATCGAACCTAAAAGCAGGCTGTTTGCTGCGATTTCAATTCCACAATGGTCCGATTGGTAGGTCATATTCTTTCGCTAAAGCCGGAATAATAGCAGATTTCAATTCCACAATGGTCCGATTGGTAGACTGTCCGGCCGGCCAAGTGATGATGAAGACGCCCATTTCAATTCCACAATGGTCCGATTGGTAGTTTGATTACCGAGCTAGGGAAGGAAGCCCCTCACGAATTTCAATTCCACAATGGTCCGATTGGTAGCCGTCGTTGTTCCCAGTAGCCTCACGAACGCCTATTATTTCAATTCCACAATGGTCCGATTGGTAGTTTCGCTGTTTGCTTTTTTGACAATTCCGACACAAAATTTCAATTCCACAATGGTCCGATTGGTAGTCCGAAATGCTGATTAAACGAATGTTAACAATCCAGTATTTCAATTCCACAATGGTCCGATTGGTAGTTTTTGCCAGGCGTGCGTTGTGTTATCAACCCACGCCATTTCAATTCCACAATGGTCCGATTGGTAGTTTCCAGGCCCACATGAGTTCAATTGTACAGAAGAGATTTCAATTCCACAATGGTCCGATTGGTAGAGCAGCTCAGAAGTTTCGCCAGGAGTTGCTGATTAATTTCAATTCCACAATGGTCCGATTGGTAGCTACCCATCTTTGACCTAGTAGTAACGATCTTATAGTATTTCAATTCCACAATGGTCCGATTGGTAGAAATACCCATTTCTTTCCAGATACCATCTTTGAAAATTTCAATTCCACAATGGTCCGATTGGTAGGCACAAGTCGATCATGTGCCAAAGCGAAACTGGTTCATTTCAATTCCACAATGGTCCGATTGGTAGTAATACGCCCTTATACGTTTTAAGACCTCTACCGATTTCAATTCCACAATGGTCCGATTGGTAGCTATGAACCCAATTATTAACACGTATGCAATAATCTATTTCAATTCCACAATGGTCCGATTGGTAGCGAGATATTCAGGAGATAACTCATTGAGCTGACGGAATTTCAATTCCACAATGGTCCGATTGGTAGCCATTCCTGCGCGTATTTTGGTGTCTTTTTTTGATAATTTCAATTCCACAATGGTCCGATTGGTAGCATGTTTCAATATCGACCTCATCTTTTAAGTCCTTATTTCAATTCCACAATGGTCCGATTGGTAGTCGCGTTCATGTTAGGGATAGCATTAACCTTATCGCATTTCAATTCCACAATGGTCCGATTGGTAGTTTTTCGACGCCATAATTGATAAGGTGTTTCCCAATTTCAATTCCACAATGGTCCGATTGGTAGTAGTTTATTCCATAAGTCAGGAATTAATAAGTATGTGATTTCAATTCCACAATGGTCCGATTGGTAGTAAACAGACCGACCGACAAAAGGCCGGCGAGCGCCCATTTCAATTCCACAATGGTCCGATTGGTAGCCTATCCGGCAAAAGTCGATGTCTTGCGATTAATTCATTTCAATTCCACAATGGTCCGATTGGTAGCTGGAAGCAATGCATCATTGTTTGTCAGTGATTAATTTCAATTCCACAATGGTCCGATTGGTAGGAAGGGATTGTTCGCTTCCCATATAATATCCCTCGTATTTCAATTCCACAATGGTCCGATTGGTAGAACGAACACTTTCAGTTCTTTCAAGGAATATTCTAAATTTCAATTCCACAATGGTCCGATTGGTAGTGCACAGGATTTCCTTGCAGACATCAAATACTATAAATTTCAATTCCACAATGGTCCGATTGGTAGAAACAGCAAACAAACAAACAGTTAATGATTCAGCAAATTTCAATTCCACAATGGTCCGATTGGTAGTAATTTAACGGCAAGGTATACTAAAAACTTGTCAAATTTCAATTCCACAATGGTCCGATTGGTAGATAAAGTTTTTTTGCCTTTATAATAGAAGGGATGGTATTTCAATTCCACAATGGTCCGATTGGTAGCCCGTCGAACGTGTCCTTATTTGCCCGATAAATAGATTTCAATTCCACAATGGTCCGATTGGTAGTGACGGCTAATTTAGCCGCTCATGATTTCGCGACAAAATTTCAATTCCACAATGGTCCGATTGGTAGACACCGCCTTGAAATCGTTTATCATTGTTTTTTTATTTCAATTCCACAATGGTCCGATTGGTAGAGTTTTTTTACCTTCGCCTCCTTGAGGAGGTGTATTATTTCAATTCCACAATGGTCCGATTGGTAGCGTATCTGATATTACAAGATCACGATAAGCTAGCTTATTTCAATTCCACAATGGTCCGATTGGTAGTTTTGCGTTTTGTGAAGGTTATTGCAATGATAACTAATTTCAATTCCACAATGGTCCGATTGGTAGTTATTACGACTGCAACTGAATTGGCTATTTATGCCGAAATTTCAATTCCACAATGGTCCGATTGGTAGAATAGATCTTTGCTTTAAGCGTCAGCTCTGTTTCGGTATTTCAATTCCACAATGGTCCGATTGGTAGTCAACTCAGATTATTACAGCGGTTGAAGCTCTCGCATTTCAATTCCACAATGGTCCGATTGGTAGAATAGACCATGAAAGCGTTGATAATAAAAAAATACATTTCAATTCCACAATGGTCCGATTGGTAGCCTTTTTCACGGGCTGTTAGGAGTCAGCATTCATCCATTTCAATTCCACAATGGTCCGATTGGTAGTTGAAAATTACATTTTCTTTACCACTACACATAAATTTCAATTCCACAATGGTCCGATTGGTAGTCTATTGAGAATGTTCTGTTATATGTGCTCTTTTGTATTTCAATTCCACAATGGTCCGATTGGTAGTGAACAATTTGGCATCGGCATCTGGAGCTATTGTATTTCAATTCCACAATGGTCCGATTGGTAGACAGAGTAGAGAACACCGATACAGAATTTTTAAGTCATTTCAATTCCACAATGGTCCGATTGGTAGTTAAAGAGCTTTACGGGAGTAAGGCTTTGTTTTGCGAAATTTCAATTCCACAATGGTCCGATTGGTAGTCACCGACAAAAGATTTATTTTTACATTGCCTTGTCAATTTCAATTCCACAATGGTCCGATTGGTAGATGAGAGGATTAACCATCTTAATAATGTTCTTGATTTCAATTCCACAATGGTCCGATTGGTAGCCAGGCATAAAAATGAAGGAACAAATCGTTTTTGCATTTCAATTCCACAATGGTCCGATTGGTAGTATCGCCATTTGCTTTTCAAGAATTTCGTTTGCCATTTCAATTCCACAATGGTCCGATTGGTAGTGTGTGTGCCCCTACAAGAGGGTATAAAATAATATCATTTCAATTCCACAATGGTCCGATTGGTAGAAAGGGAAAATCAAAATTGAAAAAGGTAGATTAGTATTTCAATTCCACAATGGTCCGATTGGTAGTACAATACCTGCCTCGATTATTACCTCTACTCCGGAATTTCAATTCCACAATGGTCCGATTGGTAGTCGACAACTTCACACCCGACTTTGACGGCTAATTTAGATTTCAATTCCACAATGGTCCGATTGGTAGCCTTCACCTTCAAAATCGGCACTATCCCCGAAAAAATTTCAATTCCACAATGGTCCGATTGGTAGTCTATCATCAATTACTTCAAATACCTCTGATACCTTATTTCAATTCCACAATGGTCCGATTGGTAGTAAGTATCCTGGCACTACTGATGTTGTTTATGTGCTATTTCAATTCCACAATGGTCCGATTGGTAGAACGTTAAAATCAGCCACAGATGAACGCGTGAGATTATTTCAATTCCACAATGGTCCGATTGGTAGGTAACGCTGGATTATTTCGAGACGACGTTGAGCGTATTTCAATTCCACAATGGTCCGATTGGTAGCAGGAGCAAAGATAAAACCTTCTGCCGATTTCTAATTTCAATTCCACAATGGTCCGATTGGTAGGATAATTCTAAATCATTCTTGATCCAATTGAATATATTTCAATTCCACAATGGTCCGATTGGTAGAAATCAGTAAATCCTATTCTTTCAAATAACGATAATATTTCAATTCCACAATGGTCCGATTGGTAGTGGGATATTACTTTTAGTCTAGAATTCGATGCTAAATTTCAATTCCACAATGGTCCGATTGGTAGATTGACTACGAACAGGGTAAATTATCCGGTACGTCATTTCAATTCCACAATGGTCCGATTGGTAGTTGCAAATGCAAAATATCTGAATCAGGAGTTAGTCGAATTTCAATTCCACAATGGTCCGATTGGTAGCAAACAATGAAGAATTATTGTTAGCTCTTGAAAATGCATTTCAATTCCACAATGGTCCGATTGGTAGTTCGGCAACTGATATTATTCCGTTCGCTTTTTATGCATTTCAATTCCACAATGGTCCGATTGGTAGGAAGGAAGTGACAACAATTGCGAATTGGTTCCACATTTCAATTCCACAATGGTCCGATTGGTAGCGAAAAATTCTCATCGCTATGGTTAGGATCTTCTTTATTTCAATTCCACAATGGTCCGATTGGTAGTTGTCCATGGTTTTAGCAATATCCATCATTTCCTTATTTCAATTCCACAATGGTCCGATTGGTAGATGGTGGCTTTAAAGGTCATTTCGGGCAATGCCCAATTTCAATTCCACAATGGTCCGATTGGTAGAAACAATGAAGAATTATTGTTAGCTCTTGAAAATGCATTTCAATTCCACAATGGTCCGATTGGTAGACTTTTCCATTGCTTCAGTCAGATACTGAATATTACATTTCAATTCCACAATGGTCCGATTGGTAGTCTGTCTGATAAGATTGTGTTTAATGTCAATGACAAATTTCAATTCCACAATGGTCCGATTGGTAGCATGAGCGGCCAAAATTTGAGGATTTGCCTTTAACCATTTCAATTCCACAATGGTCCGATTGGTAGCCAACACTTAAAGCTGTGACGGCAGAGACTACGTTATTTCAATTCCACAATGGTCCGATTGGTAGATCGAGATCGAGATATACGCTGTCTATTACGGATAAATTTCAATTCCACAATGGTCCGATTGGTAGATTTAAAAAATTCCTCGGTGATGTATTCTTACGTTCATTTCAATTCCACAATGGTCCGATTGGTAGTTACAATGAAAATTGCGATGTATGGTCTTATCTAATTTCAATTCCACAATGGTCCGATTGGTAGTTGAGGATGAAGAAGTCTTATCACAATTAATGTTATATTTCAATTCCACAATGGTCCGATTGGTAGTTTGAATTCTGATTTGTGTTTTGATGATTTCACCGGGATTTCAATTCCACAATGGTCCGATTGGTAGCCTTCATTTCAAACAAATCCTTTTTAGCTTGCATAAATTTCAATTCCACAATGGTCCGATTGGTAGATGAGGACGGCACCGGCACGGCCGCGGGAGGCAGATTTCAATTCCACAATGGTCCGATTGGTAGCCCGACTCTCCAAAACAGACCGACCGACAAACGGAATTTCAATTCCACAATGGTCCGATTGGTAGGACATTTGCCACAAATTTATCTCGTTTTGTGTCGGATTTCAATTCCACAATGGTCCGATTGGTAGTCTATTAATGATTTAAGATCAGCCCATGCTTTTTTATTTCAATTCCACAATGGTCCGATTGGTAGTATCGAAAGCTTCTTCTTTTAGCGTGTCGTAATTTATTTCAATTCCACAATGGTCCGATTGGTAGAGTCGTACACATCTGCGGCAGCAGGACTCCACGATGATTTCAATTCCACAATGGTCCGATTGGTAGCATGTATGCGATTATTGTCCCAAATGCGATACAATTATTTCAATTCCACAATGGTCCGATTGGTAGAAATTTTATAGTATCGGTTGCCAGTGTATTTATCAGATTTCAATTCCACAATGGTCCGATTGGTAGTTCAATCAAATTACAAAACCCTTTTTTGTTAAAGTGATTTCAATTCCACAATGGTCCGATTGGTAGCCGTGCCGGTGCCATCCTCGTCATAAATCACTATCACATTTCAATTCCACAATGGTCCGATTGGTAGTCATGTCAAGGACTTCTACGTCGTACGCGTTGTAAATTTCAATTCCACAATGGTCCGATTGGTAGCATCATGTCAAGGACTTCTACGTCGTACGCGTTGTAAATTTCAATTCCACAATGGTCCGATTGGTAGTAAAACGAGTTTTTTCAACCTTTTTTTTAGTTTTCGATTTCAATTCCACAATGGTCCGATTGGTAGTAGAGTCCCCCCTGTTTCGTTAAGAAGTTCGCGCATTTCAATTCCACAATGGTCCGATTGGTAGTGGGACGACGCGGAATATAACAGGTTCGACAATTTTAATTTCAATTCCACAATGGTCCGATTGGTAGAATTCTTGCACTTCCTAAATGCTGTACCGTGAACCTATTTCAATTCCACAATGGTCCGATTGGTAGTAAATTTCACCAATCACCATCAAGCCCGATCATTTTTATTTCAATTCCACAATGGTCCGATTGGTAGGCGGACGGCATTCGTTTCATATATCCGCGCCACGAATTTCAATTCCACAATGGTCCGATTGGTAGCTGCCGACAAAGGTGATAGCCCAAAAACGCCATTATATTTCAATTCCACAATGGTCCGATTGGTAGCACGTCCACACGCGCGCGACGTTATTCTGTACGCGTATTTCAATTCCACAATGGTCCGATTGGTAGTTCGCGGCAAATCCAGTACGCCGCGTGCCAATTTAATTTCAATTCCACAATGGTCCGATTGGTAGGTTATTGGCCGAATGTTTAAAGAAGATGATTTGGTGATTTCAATTCCACAATGGTCCGATTGGTAGCCGCCAAGCCCTTTCCCCGTCACGTTCAAAAACGTATTTCAATTCCACAATGGTCCGATTGGTAGCTGGTTGTGCTTTTTTGCAGTAGGTCGCCTTAAAATAATTTCAATTCCACAATGGTCCGATTGGTAGATTGCCGACTTTGGCGAGCAATACAGTATCGGTAATATTTCAATTCCACAATGGTCCGATTGGTAGGCTGTAATGCTTTCACGTATTTATGATGTAGGGCAAATTTCAATTCCACAATGGTCCGATTGGTAGTGAGATGGTGCCGGCGAATATGAATTGCAGGCACTACAATTTCAATTCCACAATGGTCCGATTGGTAGTCGTCTTAAGGCTCAAAAAAAATAGTTCATTATCAATGAACTAGCTGGGGCAAAAATAGCATTTTTATTCAAAAAAGTTGTCGATGGGTTAAAATGCTCTTTTGCCTAAGTATCGACAACGTAATCTATGTGGTTTATTTTCAATATGTCAAAGATCTTTTTTTTGTGTAAGCCTGAATTGTTGGCTCTGATTTTTTGTTCTGTTGTTGGTGATCGACGACGCCGGTCATAAAAAATTATCCAATTTTTGACGTTCCTGACCTACGACTTCTTTCTCCAACCATTTTTCCTGCCGCGTTTTAAAGATAATTAAACTGTCGGTCTCTTTATCCATAATGTTTGCAGCTTCGTATTTTAATTGTTGCAATTTGGCTTCTGTTATTTCCCCTTCGAAAACGGAATTTTGTATCCAGTTGAGATAACGGCGGCACAGTTTCAGCATTTTCCCGACCCGTTTTTCACCTGCATCGTAGACTAATATTACATACATTACCAGTACATTTTTAGGGGTTTGTACTCTTCAATGCCCAGGAGGTGCTTTTGTATTTTATAGCATTCCAGTTTTATGAGATGTTTATAGCTCACCGATCGGTTTAAATTGCGATGTTGAATGGTTTCCTGCAACCGGTCTTCAAAAGCCTGGACAAATATTTTTTTACCTGCATTTTTCAGTAATACGCGGTTCAGGTTATCTTCAAAGTGATTGGTGGCAATCATTTTTTTATTCAGTACTTTGAAAATAACCCGATCGACCAACAGCGGTTTAAATATTTCGGCCAGGTCGAGCGATAACGAGAAACGGCGTTCTCCGGGTTCATGCAAAAAACTAATGGTAGGGTTGAGTTGCGTTTGATGAATGGCTCTTAAACATTGGCTGTAACACATCATATTGCCAAAAGAGATGAGCGCATTCACTTCATTTTTAGGCGGCCGGTAGCTTCGGCCGTTCATGCTAAAGTCGTTGATGATAAGCTCGAATGCCTCGTAATAGTTCTTGCGGATATTTCCTTCAATGCCCATCAATTCGTCAATGGCGGTTGTAGCTGGTATTTTTTGGGATAATGATTCAATTATGTCAATGATGGGCGTGAGGTCTTTGCCACGATTGTTATAGTATTTAAGGTTTTTTACCATGTTATAGCTGGCTCCGTTTAAAATGCGTTGAGCCACGTCAATCCTTTTCTTTTTGTTTTGTTGGTATTTTGCCTGTGCCATGAGCATTTTACCCGATAATAAACCTTCGCGAGGCATAAATGAGCCGGTATAGTTTTCGTAATAATCGAAAAAATGGACGGGAATCTGGGCCTGTCCCAGGAAGTTATAGAGAGCCGAGTTGGCCTCTAAATTTCCAAAACAATACAATTCACTCACATTCTCGACCGGTAAAAAGCGAGGCTTCTGTTCATGGTTGTCTTCATCGTAAGGGGTGAACTTTAAGGTGTTGTCGTTGCGTTGTAACCGACCGGGGTTAAACAGGTAGTAGGTCTTCTTCATACGTGAATATTTTGTTTGGTTAATTTGAACCCGCCCATCGCCGGCAATGGCTTTGTTGTTCTGATCATAATGACTGTCTTTTTTTATAATAGGCAGATTGTAATATTATAAAGGTTGATCGTTTTCGCCGGCGTAACAAAAATCGTAGTAGCTGCAATTTTTGCACCTGGGTTTAGAGATGCGGGGTGGACAATTTTCGCCATTAATAATGGTTTTTATTTTGACCAACATGTCGTTAATAGCTGTCTTGTCGGGGATGGTGAGCAACACTTCTTTGGTTTTATGCTGTCGAGGATATTCCAATAGGCCGGTGGCGCCTGTAATGCCGTTTTTTTCAAGGACGAATAGGTAGTATTTAACCTGCCATTCGTGCGCTTTTTCGTGTTTAGTCGATTTTTTAATTTCGTGTACTACCTTATTTTTGGCGTCGTAATAGTCAATCTTAATGCCATCGATGGCCACTTCTTCATACTTTTCGCTGCGACGTGAGTACGAGTTTTCGTGCAGCAATTTACCTTCAAACACCAGGTCGGATGTCGACTCCATATTGATGCCATTGGCAAACAGCCAGAGTTTCCGATGGCAGATGAGGTAGTAGTTAAAATGAGTTCCGGTGATTTGCATCTTATCGTATTTATATAATGCTGACAGGTTTTGAAATTCCGTCAGTATTAAAATATTGTTTATATCTTATTTTTACGAGTTCAGCCATTTATTTATTTCGTCGTGATTCGATTTTTCTTCGTGTTTTGTCCGGAAGTTTGCTTCACCACCGAACCAGTTAATTACCTCATCACGTTTTAATTTGCTTTTTTTGTCGGATGTGCACGTGAGGTAACTGCTCCATGAATATTCTTTCGGATGTTTACAAAAGCCGTGATGGACGGGATTGTTGTGAATGTAGATGATCAACTTTTTTAAATAATCCAGATTATTCACCAATTTGCGTTTAAAAGCACGTTCAAATAAGGCCCCATGACGATTGTTGAATTTGTTGAAAGCTTTTGAATAGGCGTTAAATAAATTGGAGAAATGTTGGTGTGGTGGTTTTAAATCTGTCAGGTTTGGATCGTTAATACGCACCAGCAAATGAAAATGATTTCCCATTAGCACCCATGCGTAAGTATCAGCAATGGGGTCGATATGTTTATTGTAAAGCCTCAGGAAATATTCATAATTGGTGACTTCTTTAAAAATGTCGCAGCCATTTATACCCCGGTTATAGATATGGTAAAAATTGCCGGATTCTAAAGGTATTTGTGGATCAGGCATGGTGTTTTTTTTACGATTTTATAATATAATACCTGACAGGTTTTTTAAACCTGTCAGGTATTATATATTATAGGTTTAAAAATTATTTATAACTGATTTTCGTAATCGAAAGCCAGTAATTGACTAATAAGGTATTGTTCCGCCTTGTCTAACGCATCGACAGATTCTTTTTTTGTGCGGATATATCCACCTGCCGAAAGGGTTACAAAGCTTTCAACACCTTTCATATCTTCTTCAATTATGGGTTCAGCCTTATTTTCTTCTTCTTCTTTTAATTTGGCACGAATACTACCTGCAATTCTGTTGGCATTGTCTGAAATTGAAACAGCCAATGTTTCCATTAAACTGAACGTTCGCGATTGATTTGATGTAATGGTCCAGTTAATAATGGCATGAGCCAGGGCAGGAATTAATTTTTCACGAACAGCAGCAGGTGCAACTAAACAAGTTCCAAAAACGGTTTGAGTTTCTTTCCAACCAGCTTCGCGTAATTTGGCTTCCGTTTCATCGGTAATTTCGGGTTCCAGTTTATTCAATAACACACAAAAAAGGCGACGTAAATCAATGGCCATATCCTGAACAAAAAGGCCGGTGGCTCTGCGATTGTCAGGTATCCATTTGCGACTTAAACTTCGGTCTTTACCTACTAGTAATTCTGAAATTTGATCTTCAGTAAGTTCTTCTCCCTTTTCATTCCTAATAATGACTTCATTGTTGGGCCTGTCGCTTCTGTCAAAGGAAATATTTTCTGAATCGACACCGGCCAGTAAGGGGTGTAATCCCCTCATGGATGAGATTGATAGAGGGCTTCTTCTCTTAATGGTACGATCTTTTCCCCCTTTTGAAGCTTTCATCCAACCGCCAAAAAGTTGATCGGCATAGCTTGGATCACAAGTAGCATAAACTTCATCTTCTTTCATTTCACCTTTCGAATTTTTTGAAAAAACAAAAGTCGTTGGAGAAGGAATTTCATTTAATGCCCGTGATAGAGAATCAATGAATGAACGTTTCACCTGTTGTCCGCTCGAATAAGGAATACGTTTTGAAAACTGCGGGTCGTAATAGGTTTTTTGCCCATCGGCCACACAAAAAACGGTATGTTCTGCTCTTTTTAATGTTCTAATATAAATTGTAGTCATTTTGTATAGTTTTTATTGGTTAAATATTTCTTTCAGCATAAGCATAATCAAATTTCAACAGTACCACAAAGTAGCCAAAATCTTCGGCTGACATTAAGTGTACTCTGTCACGTAGTGCTTTAAACAATGGTAATGATGCTGCATCAACATCTTTTATCACTGTGGTGAGGGCATCTAAAAAGTTCTTTTTAGATTTTGCAACCAGCAACTCTGATTGAATAAGATTTTTTCTATCCATTTTTGTTGCTCCAGCTCTATACGCATGAAGTGCCTTGGCTACTTCGGCCGTATATTCTAACGATTCTTCTTTGTTTTTAGTAATCATAGCTAATAACCAGGTTTTATATGTTCTGTAAGTAATTATATTATCGTAGTCTTTTTTTTCTGCTTTTTCTTTGCGGGTTTGAAAATCTTCTTCCAATTCGCCATTTTTAGGTGCTACAGATGGTTTTATTAATTTCAAATTGGCATCACTTCCAAAGTATTTTCGAAGATCTTTTGGTTCCAGTGCTTGTAAACCTATTGCCCCTAATTCACATGCTCTTTTGATGTGGATGCCAAAAAGTGATTCATATTTTTTTGCCTCATTTATGGCCGCTTGTTCGCCAAAGAGAATTTTATAATACTGAATGAGTGTTTTGGCTTCTGAAAAACGGAAGGGGAAAAAACCTAAGGTTTTATTTGTTTGTCCTAAAGAATAAACATAACCGATAAGCGTTTGATTGGGGAAATAATTTGAAATGTTGAAAAATAGCTCACTCCATTTAATGGTGTTTACTTCAATTGTTTTTTCATCAACCGAAAATACGCCAGAAGTGTGAAGTTGTGTAAAGTCAAAGTCTTCCCGGTAGTTTTTACTAAAAGCATAATTAAGCCACTGACCATTCCATGTGTTGATTTGATTTCCACGTAAGCGTTCAAGTGTGTCATCATTTAAATATGTCCGGTATATTTTCCAACCGTCATAAAGTTTTAGGAGTATTTGAGGGGTGTCGAGAAATATGGAATATCCTCCGGCGATTCCAATGCCTAGTCCAGCTCCGATCCATGAATAATAAACATCTTCGGTGTCAATGCTGATATTCATATCAGTAACAGCACCCGAAGTTGTGGCATATTCTTTTATTTCTGATGCAGGGAACCCAATGGCAACGCTGGCTTCGATGTTGCGATTGTCTTTAGCCTCATTAACCTTATTCACAAATTCTGTTAGAATTTCCTTTCTTTTGTCAGCATCCAGTTTTCGAATAATCTTGATTTGTTTTTTTGTTTTTGTTTTGAATCCACCAAAAGTGGGCTCTTTTTCTAGTTGAGAACAAAAAGTTTCAAGATCCTCATCTGAGGCAAATTGTCTGGTGTTGCCTTTTTCATCCTTTAGTACTGTCATTAATCCAAGTTTTCCATTGTTTAATGTGGTAATACCTTGAACAAATGGTGAATTTTGAGGCCAGAAGAAATACTTTGCATGATTAAAGAATTGATCGAAATATATTTTTTCAAAGAACTCTTTCGCTGTGTAACTCGTTCCTTCCCGCTCGTTATAAGCTTTTAAAAATGTGCGTCCAATAGTTGATGCTATCATAGTTTTTTCGATTTATAGAAATAAATATTCAGAATTGTAGTTTTTTGGGTTGGCCAACGAAACATCAAAACCGGTTTCTTTATTGTATGATGAATCGGGCACTATGAAAGGTTTTGATCCACAGTCCAATTGTCGTAGGTCTTTCACAACATAATAGCGGGTACTGATTTCCATTTTTGATCGTTCTTCATAAGTGGCTTCCAGGTAAGTTTCTTCATCGGCTTCACAAATACAACTTACACTGTCGATCTCTAATAAGTCGAGTAAAATGGCTTTAGGGTTGTGAGTTAATTTATCGATACTCCACTTTCCGTTTTCTTTGAATACCGAATGTTGTTCAATTTTCAGAAAGTCAATTTCGGTAAATACCTGATCAATTTTTTCCTGTAATTCAGTTTCATTTAACAAATCATCATCGGGCAATGTCTTATAGCTGCGTTGAATTATTTCAAGTGAATAGGGTAATGCTTCTTTTTCCTCTTCGGGTGGAGCCAGTACATAAATTGGTTTGTATTTGCCAATGGTTTTTGTTGTCCTTTTTCTGTTGATACGTCCAAATCGTTGTGCCATTGAATCCAAAGGCGCTGCTTCAGTAATCATGCAGTCGAAACTGATATCAATGCTCACTTCAACCACCTGAGTTGAGATTACCAGACAAGCTTTGTTTGAGGTATTGAAATTGCCATTCTCTTTTCCAGTTTGGTTCAGCCCAAGTAGTAGACGTTCCTTTTCATTTCTATCTGATTTTTTAAACCGGCTATGGAGTAAAAGAATAGGAATATCAGGAAATTGAGCTTTGTAAAGAGTATATCTTTCCTGAGCTGTTTGAACACGGTTGCAAACCACTAAAACTTTGAGCTGGTTCGCTAAAGCACTTTTAATGACTGGATCAGCTTTTTCCCATCCTTCAATTTTATGTATTATATGTCGGTTAAAAAGTTTTAGTTCATCTTTTTCTAAAGCGACTTCTAATACATTTTCTTTTCCTAAAATTTCAATAATTTTCTGGTATAATATGCTTGGCATTGTGGCTGTTCCGATGTGAATATTGCAATTCAAGTATTTTAAAACTTCGATTATTTTCAATACAATTGAACGGGTAACATCGGTATAGGTGTGAATTTCATCAAGAATAACATCGCAACCTTTAATGTCCATAATCATGGCTTCATAACCATTGGTGCCAAAGGCAATGGCAGCAATTTGATGAGGTGTTAATATTTTTATTGCGGCACCAACATGACCCTGAATGATTTTTTCCTCTTTTTTACTTCCTTCCAATGCGATGCTCGAAGCAGCATGCAACAGGCGAATGTCAAGTGCGGGATTATCTTTGCTTAAATCATTTTTTACCCTTTTGTACATGGCATTGATAGAAGCCTGAAAGGGAAGCGTGTAAAACACACGCCCTTTGCATCGGCGGAAAAGGAAATCTGTTTTGCCAGCACCTGTGCAAGCTACAACCATGGTATGTCTTTTATGGGAACTACTGTTTTTTAGGGAAAGCGGATAAAGCTGATCTTGTCGGTTATAAAATTGTAAATTGGGTATTGCAAATGTTTTATTGAGGTATTCATTGGTATGCTCTGACAGGGCCGAAGCAAAATGATCGGCAGCCATTAATAACCCTCTCCATTGCGAAAAGCCTCTTTCTCTCACGGTTTTTTCACAATATTCGACAACGAAATTGAAGTTGTTTTCTGCTTCTTGTTTGCTGATGTCTTTGGTCTCAATGCCAAAAGATTGTAGAATTGTTAAGGCATCATTTTTCCATTCTTCCCAATTTTTGATGTGCAATTCAAAGGTATCTCCTCTATATTCTTCCAGGTCTAAAATGCCTTTGTTACGTGTGTCGTGCAAAATGGATTTGTGGTGTGCAATAACCATTTCAATCAGTGCTGGCTGTATTTTTTCGTCAAAAAGAGAAAGGAAGAAACAGGACGCTATTTCGTGTCGAAATGGCGTTGCCGGGGCTTTTTGTTCGTTTAAGCGTTTTTGGAACACAGAGCTTGTCTTTCCAATATCGTGTAAAATGGCACCTAATCGGGCAATTTCCGGATCGATATTCGAATAAACCGCAATTTTCTGAGCCGCTTTACTAACTAAAAGCAGGTGTTCATAAAGGCTTGTGTATTCAGGTGCTCCTTTGGCTTTTATATGTGGGCAAATTATTTTCATTGTCATTTAATTTGGGCTTACAGCCCGCATGTTGTTATAGGTTGTTTTTATCCCAAGGTGTTGCCGTTGGGCTGAAATAGATATGCCTTTCAGGCAATTATTGAGATTCTTTATTTAATATTATTTGTAACGTTAAAATCAGCTTGTTTAATCGGGCCGAAAGCCCAACTTGTTTAAGCTCAGGGCAATATCCTGAGTGTTCTGCAACGAAATATTTTTTTGCCCTGTAAGGGCAGCTCAATCCGTCCAAATATATTGTTCATCGTATTCAATGTTGTATTCTTTTAAAAAGGCTAAATATTCTTCCTGAAAAGTCATTTTTAGATGATGTTCTTCCTGGTTTTCGATATACCCTTTGGTTTTATCGTGAATAGAGGAACTAACAGAAAAACCGCCATACCCACTTTGACAGGCAAATGTTTTATAATGTTTATCTAAATTCTTAATACATCGACTGCTTTGGCGTTTTGTTTTTTCAACCAATTTTGTCAATGTAATATTTTTGGATATCACACATAATACATGCACGTGATCATCGGTTCCGTTAATATGATAAATTATATGCACATATAGTTTTGATAATGACTGTGCCATAATTTTGGGTTTTAATAATTGCTTTTTACCGGACTGCCCACAACTTTTAGATATCCATACATGGGTTCGTTATTTTTAAAACGGTTATAACCCACTAAAAATGATTTCTCATTTTTGTCGAAAATCAATTCAAAACCTGAAAATAGTTCTTCATTTGTTTTAAATTCATTTTCTGAAACTTCAGTTATTTCTTCGTCAGGATAAAGAATGTCTTCATTTCGGGCTAAACAAATGTGTTGTTCTGATGCCTGTTTTGCATCTGTTTCATTTGAAAAAGCAAGAAAAAGAACGGGCTCAATTAAAACACCACGCACTAAAATGGCATAAGGTCGTTCGTAAA
This sequence comes from Geofilum sp. OHC36d9, assembly GCF_052400685.1. Classification (NCBI taxonomy): domain Bacteria; kingdom Pseudomonadati; phylum Bacteroidota; class Bacteroidia; order Marinilabiliales; family Marinilabiliaceae; genus Geofilum; species Geofilum sp. OHC36d9. The sequence continues at coordinate 71,508 of NZ_JBQTGJ010000016.1, read as the reverse complement.
TTTTGTTTTTATTGGTTCCTTTTTCGTTCCATCCTTTTGGTTGTATTTGTTCTTGTTGTTGTGAAATTTGTTTGTACCTCAATCTATGTCCAATAATTTTTTTAATCTCACCATCGTCATTTTTTAATAATTCAGGGAATAGTTTGCGTTCGATGCCTGCAATTAGCGATGGCGTTAAAAATTGTTGGCTGTATGTTTCACTGTCCCTAACTGCTGTCCATGGTTTAATAAATCCAAATGGACCGCTGTATTTTACTACGTATAATTTCATTTTCGTCGTTGTTATTTTATTGCACCAAACCCAATTCCAGTACTATTTCCTATACCTGCATTCCACGCCAATAATTTTGTTTCTGGCTTGCCTTTGATAATGACATGGCACCAACTAGCCCTGTTTGCAATGCCGTTGTAGGTCACTTTTTTGGTCCCGGCTTTGGTATAGCTTTTATCAAATTTGATTTCCAGTGTTTCATCGTTAATGCCGGCTGCTTTCAATTTGGTTTCCAGCGTTTCTTTTAAGCAGGCATCGGCACGTGCATCATTATATGTAATGTGGTCAATTTGCGCTCCATTGCGTCGTTTAATGAATATGGGACTGGCAACATAAAATAATTCTCTGGCGCTTAGATTCGGATCTTCCTGAATGGTTATTTCGGTGACTTTTAATTCGTTAAACATTGATGGGTCTGACTGGATTCCTTCGATCATTTTTTTTACCAGTTCAGCATCGGCTGAACTGAAGAAAAAAGCGGTTTCATCTTTAAATGTCAGCCCGGCCTTAGTGGCTTTGGCGCCTTCTAATCGTGAGAAAGAATACAGCGATAGTTTCCCGTGTTGGTCATTCCACCCCAACCATTTATGAATGGTACCTGTTAATAGAGGTTGGTGATCAAAGGGGATGACTTTGTTTTTTGCACTTATTTTCAGATATATCCTCATAGAAATATATTTTGCAGGGTTTATATTATTTTTTTTAGTCCTTAATTAACTCAACTCATATTATATCCAGATGTAATACTGGTAATCCATAGGAAGCATGCGTTGCTTCGTGGTACGGTTAAAAGTGATGCGAAATCTCATGTTGATACGTTTTTATCGATTACAATTTTAATAGTTATGACTCCTGATTTTCAGGAGTGAGAAATTTATTTTGTATTTGTTTTGACTTTTCTTTTAAGAAATCAATGAAATCGTTGTTGCCGATCACCTCAATGTCTTCGGCCAGCCCCAGCACAAATCGCGCGGCGCCTTCGTGTTTGGCTATGATTGCATCAAAATGATATTTGCCATCGGGCAGTTTGTGACACTGTTTTTCGGCCAGGGGATATTCCTCAATGAGCAGGTTGTATGCACGCAAGGTCATGTTAAACTTTACCGGGTAGATTAATGCGCCGGTGTTACGAAACAGATCGATGGGGAGGCATTGGTGTTCGTGCGTGTGTTCCCAATTGAAAGACGTTAGCTGGGTGTTTTCGATACGTGAGATTTTAAATTGTCGGCAGGCCCGTTCCTGCACGTCATAGGCCCACAGCAAATTAAACTGATGTTTAAATTCAAAGGGCTCAACCAATCGGTCTTTAATGGTAAGACTGTTGCCCGATGCGTAATTGAGCAGTAAAATCTGTTTTTTTTCGGTTATGGCCTTTTCAAGGTTTTTGATGATTTCTGATTCTTGCTTTTTAACAACCGATGCCAATAGCCGGTCGCCATCCACGAGTTTGATGAGTCTTTGATATAAACGGGCTGCAACGGGTAATGAAACATCCAGTTGTTTGATGGCTTTGGAAAGCAGATACGCTTCTTCTTCGTCAAAATGCAGCAAATGAGTTAAAACTGTATTTTCGGTATTCAGAATGTCAATGTAGTAGAGTCCATTTTCTTGTTTGACATCAAATCCCGAGTAGCGTAATAGCTTTATATACTCATAAAAAGTGCTGTCGGTGATTTGTAGAAAATCGATGCATTCCTCTTTTTTGCGGGGAAAGCTAACATCTAAAAAAAGAATCAGTTTTAAGATGCGTTCTATTTTTGAAGTCTCTTTTTTCATTTTTGGGAAGGAATTTGCTTCCTAAAACTAGTAAAAAAATTGGGTGTTTTTATCTTAACGGATAATTTTATATTGTTATGTAGTGGTTTATCTGGAACGATTAGGGTTGATATGAAAGGGCTGCTTCCATGTCTTTTGCAGCTCGCAAAATGTGAGTTATTGGTGTAAATGACCATTTATAGAGCAATCGTAATTTCTGTTTTTAAACATTATTTATACCTTTACCATCAAATAAAACAGGGGGTGCCTGCATAGTCAGGCTGAGATTATACCCTTTAAACCTGATCAGGGTAATGCCTGCGTAGGGATTGTGATTCGTTTTAGTCTATCTTTCAGGCTCTTCTCTGTTTATTTTATTATCTACTAATTAAATAAACAGTATTATGATGGAGCAAATTGTTTCCAGAGGAATTCTCGATTCCTACTTTGAAAAACTCAAAAATCATTTATCGGTTGATGTTGTAGTAGCCGGCGGCGGTCCTTCGGGGTTGGTGGCGTCCTATTATCTGGCCAAACAAGGCTTTAAGGTGGCATTGTATGAACGTAAGCTGGCGCCAGGAGGCGGCATGTGGGGCGGTGCAATGATGTTTAACGAGATAATGGTGCAGGAAGATGCCTTGCCTGTTTTGGATGATTTTAAAATTAGTTATTCCAAATATGAGCAGGGCTATTATACCATGGATTCGGTGCATGCCACTTCGGCATTAATTTATCAGGCTTCGCAGGCAGGCGTAAAAATGTTTAACTGCACCACCATTGAGGATGTTGTATTTCTGAATAACCGGGTGAGTGGTATCGTTTTGAACTGGGCGCCGGTGCAGCGAGAAAATATGCATGTAGATCCTTTGGTGATTATGGCGCGTGCCGTTATTGACGGGACAGGGCACGATTGCGATATTGCCCGGACGCTGGAACGTAAGAATAATATTGAGCTGAATACTTCCACTGGTAAGGTGTTGGGCGAGCGGTCGCTGTCGGTAGATGAGGCTGAGCGGACCACCATCGATAATACCAAAGAGATTTTTCCGGGTTTGTATGTGTGTGGTATGGCTTCGAATGCCGTTAGCGGAGGATTTCGTATGGGCCCTATTTTTGGCGGGATGTTGCTTTCGGGTAAGAAGGTGGCCGGGTTGATTGCGGAGAATTTAAAACAGCCGCAGTGATGAACGATTTTGGTTTGTATGTAATTATAACGAAGCCGCAGCATTTGTCTTATGCCGAAATAGCTCATAAATGTGTGCGGCATGGCGTTGGGATGCTTCAGCTCCGGGAAAAACATTTGTCGGACAGGGAATTGATTGCAGCCGGCAACGAGATAAGGCGCATAACGCGAGGCACCAACACCTGCTTTGTTATTAATGACCGTCCTGACATTGCCGTTATTTGCGACGCCGATTATTTGCATCTGGGGCAGGATGATATTTCCATCGAAGAGGCCCGACGTATTGTGGGTGATATGAAAATTGGTTTGTCAACCCACTCTTTGCTGCAGGCGCGTGAAGCCCTGACACAAAATCCGGCTTATATCGGTTTTGGTCCTGTGTTTCCCACCAATGCCAAGGCGAAGCCCGATGCTCCCGTGGGAACGGAGCTGTTGTCGGAAGTCGTTGGCTTTTCTCATGTGCCGGTTGTGGCCATCGGGGGTATTTTTCCTGACAATATGGATCGGGTGACCGCAGCGGGCGCCCGTAATGTGGCGATGGTACGACACCTGATGCAGACGGCTGATTTTGACGAGCGGGTGGATGAAATGACTAATCTTTTAAACCTTACTTAATGAAAACACAAATTCAATATGCAAAAGATGGTGTTATTACGTCCGAAATGCGTCAGGTGGCGACAGCGGAGTTGGTTTCGCCCGAATGGCTTCGGTCAGAAATTGCTGCGGGACGTATTGTAATACCTAAAAATAAGCACCATAATTTCCCGGTGCGGGGAATTGGAAACGGCTTAAGCACAAAAGTGAATGCTAATTTCGGGACGTCTGAAAGGCATTGCAATATGAGTGAGGAGTTGGCGAAGATGAAAGCGGCCATAACCTATGGCGCCGATGCGGTCATGGATTTGTCGACAGGTGGCGATTTGACAACTATTTTGCAGAATGTGATCGGTTCTTCGTCGGTAATGGTGGGCACAGTGCCTGTTTATGGTGTGGCCACGCGTTTGTTGAGAGAGGGAAAGCCTGTGGCTGAAATGGCTGTCGAAGATTTGTTCCGTGAGATAGAGGCTCAGGCTGTTATGGGGGTTGATTTTATGACGCTTCATTGTGGTGTTACACGTTCTTCTCTTTCCTTTTTAGAAAACGACGAGCGTGTTACCGGTATTGTAAGCCGGGGCGGGGCGTTGTTGAAACGATGGATGACCGTGAATAATTGCGAGAATCCTTTGTATGAGCAGTATGACCGGATTCTTGATGTTTGCAAAAAACACGATGTCACCATAAGTCTTGGCGATGGGTTACGTCCGGGCTGCGGAGCCGATGCCACCGATAGGGCTCAGTTGTCGGAGTTGCTCATTTTGGGTGAGTTGGTCGATCGGGCACGCGATAGCGGGGTGCAGGTAATGGTTGAAGGCCCCGGACACATGCCTTTGGATCAGATTGAAGCCAATATGCGTCTGATGAAAAGGGTGTGTCACAACGCGCCTTTTTATGTTTTAGGTCCTTTGGTGACTGATGCTGCGCCAGGGTACGATCATATTGTCGGAGCCATTGGTGGCACAGTGGCTGCCATTCATGGCGCTGATTTTTTATGTTATGTTACGCCGGCTGAGCATCTTTGTCTGCCAGATATCGACGATGTGAGACAGGGGGTTATGGCCTCACGCATTGCTGCTCACAGTGCCGATGTTGTGAATAAGGTGAAAGGGGCCGCTCAGCGCGATTATTTGTTGTCAAAAGCACGTCGGGATCTGGATTGGGAGGCAATTTATGAACAGGCTTTGGATCCTCACATTGCCCGTGAGCGCAAAGAAGCTTCCGAAAGCCGCGAGGAAGATCATTGCACGATGTGTGGTAATTTATGTGCCGTTAAAAATGATAGAAATATCGATTAAGGGTTAGGGTTAGGGTTAGGATTAGGGTTTGTTTGTTAAAGCCCCGGAGGAAACGCTTATTACGGTAATGTTTTTCTCCGGGGTTTTTTATTTGGTTTCAATGTCCATTTACAACATTCTTTATGCTTTTTCTTTGATAGATATTGAAACAAACAAAAGGAGTGGCAAACTTATAAATGGTTTCAATGGCGAAGCAATGGGCGGGTTTTGACTGGACTCCGGTCAAATCGTTAAGAAAAACAGATTGTTTTTTGCACTTTTGCATCCTGAAATAGAGATGATGAAGAAATTTTTGAACAGTACCACTTTTTTGGCAATTGTAGCCAGTTGGCTTTGGTCAACCGCCTTTGTGGGGGTTAAGATCGGCTTGCAATACCAGACGCCGTTTCAGTTTGCCGGCATTCGGTTTTTTATTTCCGGCATTCTATTGTTTTTGTATTTTGGTAATCCGCGTCAGTTTTTTACTCAAATAAGGCAGCATCCCTGGTTTATATTGCTCATTTCGTTGGTACAGATTACATTTCAGTATGCGTTGTTCTATAGTGGCCTTAATTTGGTGCCGGGTGCCCTTGCGGCAATGGTGGTGGGTTCATCGCCGTTATTTGTTGCCGTGTTTGTGCATTTTGCCCTTAAAAATGACCGGATGACACGCGCTAAGTTACTTAGTATTCTTATTGGTGTAGCCGGTATAGCTATCATCACACTGGGGCGGGCTAATGTTGAAATGAAAGGAGAGTATGAGTGGCTGGGTATATTATTGCTTATCATCAATAATTTTAGTTCCGGTTATTCAAGTGTGCTGGTGTTGAAAAAATCGACCGGAGTATCGCCGGTTGTGCTGAGCTCGTCATCGCTGATGATTGGCGGATTTATGCTTTTTGCGGTGTCGGTGCCGCTCGAAGGGTTGAATATGGGTCCTTTTCCCCTTGAATATTATTTGTCGTTGGGTTGGTTGAGTTTTTTGTCGGCTGCGGCATTTACCATCTGGTTTGGTCTTATAAAACGACCGGGGGTGAAGATTTCCGAGCTTAATGTCTGGAAGTTCCTTATTCCGGTGTCGGGTGCCATTCTCAGCTGGCTGCTCATAAAAGATGAAAAACCCGATTTAATATCTGTCATCGGGATGGTTGTGATTGGCTTGTCGCTGATTGTTTTGAACGTTTTTGGTAAGCGAAAAGAAAGCTGATTCTTTTCGCTTTTGGGGCGACTTATTTCTTACGGTTTAATTCGTGACTGTCCATAAAATCAGGCGTTGGACGTTATGGACAGGAGGATTATATCTGCGGTTTTTATTTCTGTATTATGCGAATATTTCTTTAAAACCATTGATGAGCATTTGTACGGCCATCATGAGAAGTATCATGCCCATAAGTCGTTCCACGGCTGCCAGTCCCCGTTCTTTTAAAACACGCATTAGTGCCGGTGCTGTCATCAGGATGATGGCTGCCAGACTCCAGGCAAGAATTAATGCCAGAAACCAGTTCAGCATATTGCCGGGTTGACTTTGCGTCATTAGTATGAGCATGGCCATGATTGATGGCCCGGCGATCATAGGAATGGCAATGGGCACTAAAAAAGGTTCGCCGGCAGGGGTCTCACCCATAACGCCTGAGGCCTGTGGAAATATAAGCCGGATGCCTATGATAAGCAGTATAATGCCGCCGGATATGGTGACGGCTTCCTGTCCCAATTGCAGAAAGTTTAGCAATGGCTTTCCTGCAAAGAGAAACAGTATTAAGACGACCAAGGCCAGAAGGAGCTCGCGCGCAATGATGAGCCGTTGCCGTTTGGGATCAATGCCTTTTAAAACAGCCAGCAGAGCCGGGATGTTGCCCAGTGGGTCAATCAGAAAAAATAACAACGCGGCCGCTGACAAAACAGAACTGCCTAATTCGTTCATTATGTTATGATTTTATAGTTTGTTGTTTGTAATTCCGTTAGTAGTTGGTTATAACAATATGTTTACCAGACAGCTAAAATAATAATTCTTTACAGGAAAAAAGGTGATATCTGTTTGGTGATAGTGAAATATTGTATGGCTGGTAGTTAATAAGGTTTGTTGAATGCGAGGCAAGTAATTAAAGGATAAGCTTGTATTACTTTGTGCAGGCTGTTGTGCAGGCCATTAAAGTGATCTCCGTAAGAAAATTTAAGTGCTTGATAAAAGATGTTCAGAATCAAGACTTCCCGGGGTTGAATAATGTGAGTATGCTGGTGTAATGAATCATTTTGAAAGCGAGCGTAACGAAAAAAAGTGGCGTTTTTTTGCAGACACTAAGTATCTTTGCAGTCAAAATTGACTGTTCAGTGGTGCGAAATGCAACATGCAACATAAAAATAACGATGAAAATTTCAAAGACTAATGCGGCCCGCATTCTGGACCGCCACAATATACCTTATGAATTGATTCCGTACCGGGTTGATGAAAAGGATTTGGGCGCCATTCACGTGGCAGAACAATTGAATGAGCCGGTGGAACGGGTTTTTAAGACGTTGGTTTTACGGGGCGATAAATCCGGCGTTTTTGTTTGTATGGTGCCCGGTGCTGAAGAGGTGAATCTTAAGCTCGCAGCAAAGGTGTCGGGGAATAAAAAATGCGATTTGGTGCCCATGAAAGAGGTCTTGCCACTGACCGGCTATATTCGTGGTGGCTGCTCGCCTTTGGGAATGAAAAAACACTATCCGGTGTTCTTTCATCAATCGGTTTTCGATTATGATTTTATATACATTAGTGGCGGCCAGCGGGGGCTTCAGATTAAAGTTGAACCGCATCAGTTGGCTCAATGTGTAGAGGCGGAGGTTTGTGAGCTGGTTTGAATGGATGCCTGCTTTATTTTGCAGTGATAATTTTTTAAGCCCATAATTGGATGGAACGTTGGTTGTCCCTGCTTTTTTTTATATAGCGAAGCCTTGCTTGTCTTGTCCTAAAACTTATGTGACACTGGATAAAACGTTGTTTTTGAGGTTTTCAAAGTTCTTAATAACTGAGTTTACTGCTGTATGTGAATGGTTTGAGAGCCAGTATAACGAAGTCGGGAGTTTGGCTATAGGAACAGTGACAAAGTAGGGGACAACCATCGGACAAAGTAGGGGACAACCATCGGACAAAGTAGGGGACAACCATCGGACAAAGTAAGGGACAACCATCGGACAAAGTAAGGGACAATCATCGGATAGAGTAGTGACTGTCCGGAAAGTCGGGACTTTAACAGACAGACGATAGAGTCTGTCTGTTAAACTAAGTGTTTGAAATATGAAGTTCAAATACAAGTCTAACGCAGAAGTTGACTTTATACACAAACACTATTTAATTTCTTCGTCAAAAACAATAGCAACTTTGCCGCAACGACCTTCATTCATCAGAGCATAAGCCTGCTCTGCCTGATCGAGTGTAAAACGCTGTGTTACCAGGTCTTCTGGATGGATGCCCCAACGTACCAAACGCTCGACCAGTTCTTCCATTCGCCAGATGTTGGTAACCCAGGATCCATGAATTGAAATCTGATCGTGGATAATATCGGGACTGGGATTGAATTCAACCGTTCCCCCTTCACCAATCATTACGTTTTTTCCCCACTGGCGGGTGGCACGAATGGCCAGCTGGCGGCCCAGTGTATGACCGGAACAATCCACTGTTTTTTCAAATCCTTTTTGGCCGTATGATTGGGCTTTTACATTTTCGAGCGTATCGGGCCCTGAAAGGAAAACAGCATCGGCCAGTCCCAGTTTCATGGCAATATCACACCGTTCCTGAACCGTATCGACCCCAACGAGTTTTGAAGCCCCCAGAGCTTTGGCTAACATTAAAGCCGCTAAGCCTACAGGGCCCAGGCCAACCACGAGTACCTGATCGTTGCCGCTAATGCCTATTTTTTCAAGTCCTTCGTATACCGTCCCAAAACCACAGGCTACCTGTGCGCCATCAGTATAAGTCAGTTCGTCAGGCAGTAAAACACAGTCTTTTTCATCGGCCAGGATATAAGGAGCCATGCCGCCGTCACGTTGCCAGCCATACGCAGCACGCGTCGGACTGGAGCACGAAATCATGTAGCCTCTGCGACAGTCATTACATACGCCGCAACCAGATATGTGGTAAATAATAACACGATCGCCATTTTTGAACCGTTTCATGTTGTCTCCGCATTTCACGATTTGTCCGCAAGGCTCGTGACCCGCAATTTTATTTTGATAGGCTTCGGGACCCTTTCCCAAATGCTCACGATAAATGGCGCGGATATCACTGCCACATATTGTTGATGCTTTTGTGCGAATCAATACCTGTCCCGGGCCCGGTGTCGGAATGGCTACCTCTTTTATCTCAACGGTGCTGTTGCCTGGCAGGTAAGCCGCTTTCATCATTTGTGTCATCCTTTTTATTGTTATGAGTTAATTCTTTTTCAGCCTTCGCTATTGCGCTATTATTCCATCCATATCCCAAAGGTCTTCCCATCCTTTAGCCGTTTTCCACAGAAATACTTGACCTTTAATTAAACGACTGTTTTTATCGATGGTCGCCATTTGTTTCATTTCTGCTTCGGTCAGAGGATGGTGAGTTACGGCTTCCAGATTACTGATTATTTTTGATGGTTTTACCGAAAAGGGAATGACAACTTCACCCCGTTGAGCCGCCCATTTAATGCAAACAACAGCGGGATGGACATTTAATCTTTGTGCTATTTTTAATATTTCAGGGTCTTCAATATCCACGGTGTCGGTTGCCGTACGATCGCGTTCGGGGCGTTTGGGCGAGCCTATTGGCGAAAATCCAATGGGCACTATTTTGTTGGCGGTCATATAATCAAACAATTCCTGTTGCTGGAAGTGAGGATGCAGTTCCATTTCGTTTACAACCGGTTTAATTTTTGCGTCGCGAAGCAATAGTTTCATTTTGGCAATGGTCATGTTGGAGGTGCCAATATTTTTTACCAGCCCCATTTCGACCAATTGTTCCATTTGACGCCAAACCATCATGAACTCCTCATGAATATATGGTTTTGAATCCGGGTTGCGGGCATCGCCATCGCAGCCTGGCGCATGGTAGTTCGGAAATGGCCAGTGCACGAGATACAAATCGAGGTATTCCAATTGCAGATCTTTTAACGATTGTTTGCAGGCGGCAATGACTTCGCCATTGCCATGCCTGTCGTTCCATACTTTGGAGGTAATCCAAAGTTCTTTGCGCGTTACCACGCCTTCGTCAATGACCTTGTTGATTGAGACGCCGATCTCTTTTTCATTCATATATACAGAGGCGCAATCGATGTGTCGGTAGCCATGTTTTATGGCAAACCCGACAGCAGTAGCTATTTCATCGGCTGAATAATTGTCAGAGCCAAAAGTGCCGAGGCCTACAACCGGAATTTCACTGCCATTATTTAAAACCACCTTGGGTACTGAATCGGGGTCAATTTTAGCGTATGTTTCTTCTTTAAACATATTGTTTATTGTGAGTTGCGTTCTTAGATTGTTCTGATTTAGAATATTTAACGTGCCGTTTTGTTAGCCCTGTTGTTTCATTTTAATGGCTTTGTAGCCAAAGCGACCAATCACCATAAAACAGATGAATGGTAGAATAAAAGAAACGTTAACTGCCGGTAATGATGCTATGTGTCCCAGGTCGATAATTGCGCCTTGTAATGGTAGCATTAAAGCCCCGCCTACAATGGCCATCACCAGACCGGCAGCACCTATGGTGGCGTCATCGCCCAGCCCTTCGAGCGAGATGCCGTAAATGGTTGGAAACATGAGTGACATGAATGCTGAAGTGGCAATTAAACAGTATAAACCGGGCATCCCATTTATCAGGATAACGCCCGCCGTTGTGAGCATGCCCCCTATGGCGAAATACATTAACAATCGACGCGAGTTGATATACTTCATTAAAATAGTGCTGAGAAACCGACTGGTTAAAAACAGCGTCATGGCTATGATGTTGTAATTTTGTGCCGTGGCTTTATTGACGCCTAAATTTTCGGCGTATTGAATAATGAAGGTCCAACACATAATTTGAGCAGCAACATAAAAAACCTGGGCAATAACGCCTTGTCGATATAATTTGTTGTTAATTAATCGTTTGAATATTATGCCGACAGGGGTGGTTGTATCGGTCCGTTCTATTTTTGGCATTTTGCTTACGGCGATTATCACAAACATCAGAATAACCACTAACCCCAGCACTACATACGGATCACGGATGACCAATAAATCGGCCGTACGGATGATGGCTTTGTCGGCCGCGCTCAAGGTGTTAAAAATAAGGTCGCCCGCTTCATTGCGTACATCCGATTGTAAGGCTGACAATATAAGTTTTGACGCCACAAACATACCCAATAGTGAACCGAAAGGATTGAATGCCTGTGCCAGGTTTAACCGGCGTGTTGATGTTTCGGTGCTGCCCATGGAAAGGATATATGGATTGGCAGTCGTTTCAAGAAAAGCCAGGCCAAAGGTTAAGATGTAATAGGCCACCAGAAAGAAGCCGAATATTTCATAGCGGGCTGCCGGATAAAACAGCAGTGCACCAATGGCATACATGGCTAATCCTAACAGTATGGCTTTTTTATAACTATATTTTCTTATAAAAAGGGCGGCTGGAATAGCCATGGTGGCATACCCCCCATAAAATGCTAATTGTACCAGCGCTGCTTTTGCGTTTGAAATTTCCAATACCGTTTTGAAAGCGGCTACCATTGGATTGGTTATGTCATTGGCAAAGCCCCACAACGCAAATAAACTGGTAATAATGATGAATGGGCGTAGATATTTTTTTTCAACGATTTGGTTTTTTGTCATGGCTGGTTGTTTTATCCAATGGGGGTAACCCCTTTTTTTAATAGAATATTACCATATTTAACTGTTTCGCCGGTGATAACAACGGCAAATGCACGGCGCGTTCTGTCATAAAAATCAAAACGACCAATGCGCTCAATGGGGGCTATGTCAGGATTGGTTTTATGTATTGCCTTTAAATAGGCTTCTTCAACAGACGGATCCAGAATGTCGCCTTTAACGGGGGCCATCATTGCGATGGGAGCCGGCACATAACTGTCTAATTCGAATAGTGGTAATATGGCTTCCAGTAAATCGGGGATGCGCAAACCATCGGCTCGCAATACATTATTGTTGAACGATTCACCCGGGAAGTGAGCATCGGCCAAAATGATTTCATCGCCATGCCCCATGCGGGCTAAAACTTCCAATAATTTGGGACTGATGATAGGTGATATTCCTTTTAACATACCGTTTTTATTTATTGGTTTAATATAATTTTTGCTGAGATGGTTATTTTGTTGTTTGCGACAGTGGCGTCATTTTTAATTCGCTTCATTAATTGATTGAAGGAATTTTGAGCCACCAATTCTTCCGGTTGTTCAATGCAGATGATGTCAGGCGCGAAAGCTTTAATAAAGGGACTGTCGCTAAAGGCCGCAATCTGAATGGCCGTGCGGAGGTCTTTTTTCCTTTTTTTTAGTTCCGTTAAAACGCCAACTAAAAGAATATTGGAATCGCAAATTAAAGCATCCGGGCTGATTGTTTTATCGAAGAACAGTTGTTCTACTGCATGTTGACCATCTTCTTGTACAAACTTTTTATTCAGTAGAATGGATTCTCTATAGGAGAGGTGATATGTGGCTAACCCATTCAGATAGCCATTATGTCTCTCCTTAAATACGTTGATTTGCTGTGGCCCACCTATGTGTGCAATTTTTGTGCACCCTCTTTTTACCAACAATTCAACGGCACTGGATACAATTTCTGCATTATTCACTGTTACTTTGCATGCCTCAATATCCTCCCTGATGCGGTCGAATAAGACCAGGGGAATATGATACTTTCCTAATTTCTGATAATGTTCAGAGGTGTCCGTTTCCATGGCAACCGATGCAATTACGCCTGCTATATCATGTTGAATAATGGTGTCAATGATTTGTCTTTCCTGATCTGAACTTTCATTTGATTGAAATATAGAAACAATATAACCTTGCGATTCGGCCATGTTTGTAACTAAACTGATTATGTTGGAGAAGAAATTGTGATTGATATTGGGCACAATTATGGCAATTACATTTCGTAAACTACCTCTTAAATGTAATGCACTCATATTTATCTGGTAACCATTTTTGTTGGCGTAGTCTAAAATGCGTTTTTTTGTTTTTTCCCGTACGCGGCTGTCGTTGCGTAATGCGCGCGAAACGGTTGAATGATGGATGTTCAGCGCAACTGCAATATCTTTTATGGTAATACGTTCTTTCATATGATTATAATTTGTTTTTCAGTTGTCATATGGAACTCGCCGGAATTAATCATCCCTCTGTGTGAGAGTTCCCTATCATGGCTCGTTTCATATGATTATAATTTGTTTCTCAATTGCCATATGGAACTCGCCGGAATAATCATTCACCTGTGTGAGAGCTTACTCTCATGGCTCGTTTCATATGTTTAAATTTATCTTTCAATGGTCATATGGAACTCTCGATGAATTTTAATCATTCTCCTGTGTGTATTTTAGAATGCTAAAATTCATGTTCGTTTCATATGATTATATTTTGTTTTTTAAGGTCATATGGAACTCGCCAGGATAATCATACTTCTGTGTGTGAATCAATTCCCATGGATCGTTTCATTTTTATATTAATTCACACGTGTGTAAAAATACAAATATTTTTTAATTACTTGATTTTATGAGTTTTTAATTTTTTGTCTTACCGTGATGTTTTGATCCAAATTAAGTAGTAATTATCAACTGTTTTTGCGGTTGTTTTTTTGGATGATACAATGTCATGCATTTTTAGGATCGTGTGGATGGGGGTGAATTGTTTTTAATATGTATCTTTATTTCGTCCTTGAAAACATTTTGGTTTGCCTCTCCACCATAAGTGGGAGGCTTTTTTTTATTTAACCCGAAAGTGTTATTGGGTTATAAATTTAATATATTTTAGTGCTATAACAATATCTCTACTGTTTCGCATCATTATTTCTACCTGTTAGTTTTTATGTTTATGTACTTTTCGTGATCGGTTTCGTGAATTATATTTAGTGTCTGTCCATAATGTTGGGCGTTTGAGCTGTAAAGTTCAGATTAAAGGCTTGCGTAGCTCGAAAAATGTGAGTTTACTGATGTAAATGACCATGTTGAGAGCAAGCGTAACGCAGAAGTTGGACTTTATATACAGACTCTAGTGTTTGGCCGAAATTTTTAGTGGGTGATAAGAAAGCTTCATTGTGAGGCTTTGGAACCTTTAAAAAAAGTTATTTACGTATGAAAAGTTGTTATTTAGTTGTAATGCTGGTTTTAACAGCGTTACTGAGTGAGGTTAAAGGCCAGGATGGTAGTTATTTGCAAAAGAGCTGGAAAGAGGTTTCAATGCGAATGCCTGATGCGTGGTACGCTACGGCCGAGGCGATGCAGGTGGCTGAGAATGTTTTGATTTGTCAGAAGGAGGTTGGTGGATGGGCGAAGAATATACCTTATCATCAACCGTTAAGTCAAGCCGATAAATCAAAGTATCTGGCGACGCGAAACGAGGTTGGAGCTACCATCGACAATGGGGCAACAACCATGGAGTTGCGGTTTTTGGCCAAGGTTTATACCTGTCAGCCTGACCAACGGCTTCGGGATGCCTTTTTTAAGGGTATTAATTATATCCTGGCGGCTCAGTATGAAAATGGCGGATGGCCACAGTTCTATCCGCTAAAAAGTGTCGATCATTATTCATCCCATATCACTTATAATGACAATGCCATGGTGAATGTTATGTTGGTATTGCGTGATTTGTATGAAGATTCAGCCTGTTTCAGGGCCTTGAAATCAGATTCCTCATTACGGCAGGATGCACGGGCAGCCTTTGAAAAGGGGGTAATGTGTATTCTGAAAACGCAAATCAGGGTGGATGGTGAGCCGACGGTTTGGTGCGCTCAGCATGATGAGCATACTTTTGAACCTGCCAATGCGAGGGCTTACGAGTTGGCGTCGTTTAGTGGCGCTGAATCGGCGGATATTGTAAAATTGTTAATGGATATTGACTCGCCTACGCCGGATGTTATTGCGGCTGTTAAGGGCGCTGTATCATGGTTCGAAAAGCACCGGATTGAAGGTGTTCGGTTAATATGGATGACCAATAGAGACGGGGAACGTGACCGTGTGGTTGTCAATGACCAGGAGGCGCCGTCTGTATGGGCACGGTTTTACGACTTAGAGACGGAAACGCCTTATTTTTGTGACCGCGATGGTATTAAACGATCCACACTGGCCGAAGTGGGGTTTGAACGTCGTACTGGTTATGGCTGGTACACTTATGCCCCTGCCAAAATACTGAATGATTATGCGGATTGGTTAAACAAATGGGTGAAATAATGACGTCATTTTTTTAGCTATTATCTTAGGTCAGATCGTTGTTTTCCACAATAAAGATATCGCCGATATTTATCTGAGCCAGGTTTATCATGGCTTTAGCCACTTGCCTGGCTTCTATGGGACGATATTTTTTTAAGGGACCAAACATTACATAACGAAGGGGGCGCATAATCCACTCACTTATTTTTTCACCCGGCCGGAATTCATGACGGTGGCCCAAAAGAAGAGATGGACGTATAATGGTGAGATTTTCCAGGCCGCAGGATTTCAAAACCTGCTCCATCTGACCTTTGGTACGCAGATAGAAATTCCCCGATCGCGGGTTGGCACCCATGGAGCTGACCACGATGAAGTGACTGCATTTGATACCGGCGGCCCAACGAGCCAGGTTAACAACAGCATCGAAGTCTATATCACGGAATTTGTCCTGTGAGCCGGCTTTTTTTATTGTGGTACCCAGGGCACAATACACTTCGTTAATGCCTTGGGTGGGCAGTGATTCAAAGGTCGCGAAATCACAGGGATGAAATATAATCCGCGGGTCGGTGAGCGCTGGTGCTCGTCGTCCCGGGACATGAATCTCCAGATATCGGGGATCGTTTAACAGTTGCTTAAGCAGATGGCTGCCTACCAAACCAGTGGCGCCCGCTATAACGGCTCTTTTTACGGTGTTTCTATTCATGCTAATGGTTTTAGTGTTTGCCCGAAAACTTTTGCGACACATCAGGAAGCTCTTTTTTGAAGCTCACGAAGCTTGAAAAGGTGAGCTGACTGATGTTTATGGCCGTTTTAAAAGTAATCGTAACGAGTCTGGTGCCTGTCCATAGACAAACACTACCTATAACAATTCAATGACAGAACCGTTCAAAAAGGAATGAGTGCTTGCAAGAAAAGTCCGGCTGTTGCGTTATGCTTGTCCCCAAAATGGTTATTTACGGGAGTAAACTCACATTTTGTCGGCTTTTGCAAGCCTTAAATTTGAATATTTTTTATCAGGCACTTGAGTTTTTTTGCAGGTACTAATTAGTGCCTGTCCAAAAACTAAGTGTTTGAAATATAAAGTTCAAATACGAGGCTCGCGACGTCATAAAAATCAAGGAGTTTACCTTTCGTAAATGACTGTTTTTATGACAAGCATAACGAAGTAGTTGACTTTATAAACAAACACTAATTATAGAAAAACTTCCGGCTTCAACGGTGTCTGGCAGTTGGTAAACAATCGGTTGGTGACCTCCTGAATTGTCGGGGTATTGAATGTACGTGCGTCTTCAGGACAACTTTTTATGCAGGCGCAACACCAAATACACAGGTCTTTGTTGGTCTCTACCGTGCTGTTTATGGTGATGGCGTTTGTGGGACACACTTCTTCGCACCGACGGCATAAAGTACAAATGGCGGCATCTGTCGCGGGTGACTGGGGTGCGCTGTCTTTACGTGGTTTGTAAGGCCGGTGTCCCGGGATGGCTGGTACGGTGTGACTTTCAGGTGATTTAAGAAGTCCGGCGACTGACTGTCCAAATTTGAAGGCGGCCTCTTTGTCTGCCTGGTTGGGGCGGCCTGTGGCTATGGGATAGCTTTTGGTCGAAAAGCTGTGCTCTGCCACGAAAGCCCCGGCGGCCAGAGTTTTGAATCCGGCTGCGGTGGTCAGGTCGTGTAATTCGAGTAGCGCATCTTCATAGGCGCGATTGCCGTAGCTTACCACGGGAACAATAAAACCGCCTTTGCTGCTTAGTTGATGTAGTCGTTCAACGGCCACTTCAGGCAGCCGGCCTGCATATACCGGCATCCCGATGATTGTGACACTATCATTGTCTATCACCGTTTTGGGGGCTTCGTTTTTTGTGAGGTCGATGAGGTTGATGGGGGTTATGGCTAATCCTTTGGCTATGGTTTCAACAATTTTACGCGTGCCGCCTGTGGGCGAAAAATAAACTAAATTGATTTTTTTTGAGGACATTATTAATGGTTTGGTATTATTGTTAATGAACACGTTTCAGTGGTCGTAATTTTTAGTTTTGTTTCATGGCCGCCAGTATCATTTTAAGTTCGCTGAATGAAAAGAGGTCGCCCACAATTTCTTTAGCCTCGGTTAAGGAGTTAAACTTGTGGCCTTCCAGTAGCCGTGTGGCCGATTTTATTTTTTCGGTGTCGAGCACTTTTTCTATGGCCAGATCACCTTTTTCGATACATTGAGCCAGATGGCTTTGGATGGTCGAAACCGCCAGCGTTCTTTTTTGGGCTATCTCTGCCGGTGATAATCCCATTCTGAACAGATCGAGTGTGATTTCGGCCGTCGGTTTTTTTATTTCTTTCTTTTTTTCAGGCGCCTGTGTGAAGTCCAGCTCTTCGGGTGCCATATTATGGTCGATGCGGTAGGTCTGTATGAGTTCCAGCAGTTCTTTCCCAAACTGTTCCACTTTGCGTTTGCCAAGGCCTTTTATTGTAAGCAATTCTTTGAAGGACGACGGCATTTTATCGGCCAGGGCAACCAATGTTTTAGTGGAAACAATCATATATACAGCCACGTTGAGTTCGTCGGCCCGGGCGTCGCGCCATTGGCGTAGTATCGAGTACAAGTCAGGACGCGTAGAGGCGGTGAAGGTGGACGTGGATTTACTTCTGGCTTTTGCAACGGCTTTGTCGATGTTGCTTTCTGATTTAGCTGCCAGGTATTGACTGGTGGAAAAACCTTTCTGACAAATGGTGAGTGTGTCGCGGTGCGTGCGATAGCTCTTGTCAATGTAATCAAGCAGTTTTGTTATGGTTTTGCGTATTTCTTTATTATCGCTTTCTATTTCAAATTCCAGTTCCCGGTTTTTGAGAGGAAGGAGTTCCTGAAATTGTGCCATAAAATAAGCGCAGCCTTTTTGTATCCGTTCCTGTAAATGGCGGTGTTGTTCGGCCGGCAGGTTTTCGTTTAACAGGCGCAATAGCTGTTGATGAAACGATTGGGCCACCTCTATTATCTTTTCATCCATTGCCGGAAGCAGCTGTGCGAGTTGCTCGCAGCCGGCTCCCAATACCGATGTTTTATTTTTGTCGATTTCCATTTTTAACCGCCCCAGCAGTTGTCTGAATCGTTCGAAGTTGAATAGTTCAATGATGAGTTCGCGTTCATATTCTAACTGAAACGATTTTATTTTTTCTTTTGTGGGAGGATTGGTTGCTGCGTCATGAATAAAGCTGTTTACCTCATGACTTGATATGATGCTGTTGGGGTTCACCGGCGATGCGAGTACTAATCCTTGCAGCGACCGGCAGCGGCTAAGAGCCACATAAACCTGTCCGTGAGCAAATGCGGCGTTTGAATCAATGATGGCCCGCTCGAAGGTGAGTCCCTGACTTTTATGAATGGTGATGGCCCAGGCGGTTTTGAGCGGTATCTGAATGAATTTTCCCACCGGCGTTTCTTCTATCTGATTGGTAGATTGGTTGAGCGTGTATTTGTAGTTAATCCACTCGGCCGGCGTCACCACAATGGGGTCGTCCAGATCGTCGCAACGAACGGTTACCGATTCCTTCTGTATGGATTCAACCATCCCAATTTTGCCGTTAAAAAAGAGTTTGTCGCGCGATGCGTCATTTTTGATGAACATGACCTGAGCGCCTTTTTTTAACACCAGGCGGGCATCGTTGGGGTATATCATTTCCGGGAAATTGTCTTCTATGGTTGCTTTAAACGTCATCGAAGGCGATGGCAGCTCTTTCAGCTTTTTTTGATTGATGAGGTCGGCTTGCCGGTTATGGGAGGTTAGCGTGATATAGCCTTTGGGCGCTTCAAAATTGGGGATGTAACGACTTTGGAGTATATCTATCGTTGTTTGCGAAATTTTATTTTCCCTGATTTCGTTTAGTACGTTGATGAAGGTTTCCTCGGTTTGGCGGAAGATGTGTTTCAGTTCTATGGTTTCAGCCGGGCATTGTTCCAGCACTTTACTTTGAAAAAAAAATGGTCCTTTATAATAAGCCTGAAGCAATTGCCATTCATTGTCTTTCACGACGGGGGACAGCTGTTGCAAGTCGCCAATCATAAGAACCTGTACGCCTCCAAAAGGTTTGGAGCGGTAACGGTAGCGTCGTAACACGCCGTCAATGGCATCCAGCAGGTCGGCACGTACCATACTTATTTCATCAATCACCAGCAGGTCGAGGCTTCTGATAATATTGAGCTTTTCACGGCCAAAGCGAAAGGTGTTTTCGCCATGTTGTTGTTCTTTGGGAAGATAATGATTGGGTATCTGAGGCCCGAAAGGAAGTTGAAAAAATGAGTGTATCGTGACACCGCCGGCGTTGATGGCAGCCACTCCTGTGGGCGCTACAACCACCATGCGCTTGGGTGAGGTGGCTTGCAAATTCCGAAGAAAGGTGGTTTTGCCTGTACCTGCTTTCCCGGTTAAGAATAGATTTTTGCCGGTCTTTTCGATGAATTGTCGCGCCAGCTCCAATTGTGGATGGGCAGTTACGGTGGTACTCATGAGTTGTGATTTCTGTTTGAACTATAAAAGTATAAAAATTGAAGATTAATATGGCTTTTTATAGTTATCAGTTACCAGTGTGTCTTTTTTATGGGATATGGTTATTTATTTTTTTGTTGTTTGTTGGGTTTTGGGACTGTTGTTTTGTGTTTGTTTGCCATTTGGTTTTAAAAAAAACGCGCTGTTGTTTTTTTGTCTTTTTGAGTTTTCTGGAAGCCACTGTTTATAACCCTTTCAGGAGGTGGTAAAAAGGAGCGGTCCTTTTACCCAAAAGGAGCGGCCCTTTTACTGAAAAGGAGCGGTCCTTTTACTCAAAAGGGCCAGTCCTTTTTATTGAAAGGATCAATCCTTTTTTCAGAAAGGATTAATCCTTTCTGAGAACACTTGAAGGTGATTGAATAAAGTAACCGTTGTATTTGTTATCAGGGCCAGATTCATTGTGATCTGGTTTTGGGTATTCTTTTTACAAAAAGAATCATTGGTTGCACTAAAAGATGATGCTTAAATGTGATTTTTGTTAGTCGATGCATATAATGGCTACGTCTGGCTGACGTCAATAAATGAAAAAATAGCACCGGCTTCTGATTATTACCTGAAATTGGTCGTTGTAATTGTGATTGGCTGATAGTCAGGGTTTGACTTGGGCTTAAAGCTAAAACGTAATGGTTTATTCATTAAATAGTCGGGAGCTGACTTGCATCAGGGGTGAAAAATAAAAGGTTATTTTTTTTAGTTTTTTGGCCGAAATGTGTACTTTAGCGCGTCCAAAAAAACGGTCTGTAGCTCAGCTGGCAGAGCAGCTGACTCTTAATCAGCGGGTCCAGGGTTCGAGCCCCTGCAGACCGACCAAAAAAGACGATTCGAATTATTTCGGGTCGTCTTTTTTTATGGTGCATTCTAAAGTATTTCTCAACTAGCTTTCTTAACTCGAAAAATTAGAGTTGACTGGTGCAGATGACTATTCTGAGAGAAGGTGTAATGGTGAAGTTCTCAATATAGGGCTCCCCCCTGTGAATATCCCAGATCTTAAAAGTATAGATAATAAGCCAATCTGTAATTATTTTTTTGTAGTCTTATTTCCCCTTTTAACTGTTTTATGAAGTACTAATTGTAAACTGCTTCATCAATTATTGCGCCTTTTACGTGTGCCTGTAACAAAGTTGTAATTTTACGAAAAGACTTCTGCAAGCCTGATAATTCTTTGAGTTTGATTATCTTTGGTAGCAGTCACATTTTTTATTGCTGACTATTTCTGAGTTTCTAAAACCACATCCGGCCTGTTAAACGTTATACAATATGTATCCCTATCACAATAAAATTAAACAACGGATTAAAAATAATGAGTTAATAAGGTATGAGTATGTGGATAAATATAAGTCCATCAGCCCATGCCTGCTATTATATTTTTCTACTGAGCCGAAGATCCGGCCTATCCGGGAGCATCGTTTTAAAGAATATGAACTGATATTAAAGAATGCCTGTACATAAGGCGGTTGAGCTGTAAAGTTCAAAATTAAGGCTTGCGAAGTTCAGAAAGTGTGAGTTTACTCCTGTAAATGACCATTTTGAGAGCCAGCGTAATGCTGAAGTTGGGCTTTATAGACAGGCTCTAAATTGATATAAAATGATTTACAGACTTATAGTGTTTCTCGTGTTAAATTTTGGCGCGTTGGCAATTGGAAGCCAATTTACCCGCATTGGTGTGCCTTCCGATTGGTATGCAGGTATTGTTAAAGCTCCCTGGACGCCTCCCGGATGGATGTTTGGTGCTGCCTGGACGACCATCATGATTTGCTTCGGCTTTTATATGGCCTATGCCTGGCCGGCCATCGATAACAAGAAGCTTTTGATCCTTCTGTTTGCCGTTCAATGGCTTTTGAATGTCGCCTGGAATCCAATCTTTTTTTACTTTCACAATGTTGGGGCAGGCTTGTTTGTAATTACCCTGCTGACGGTTCTTGTCACTTTTATGCTGTTTTTTTATCTGACAGAATTGAAATTCAAATCAATTTTAATAGCTCCTTATGTGATCTGGCTTTTAATTGCCACTTCTTTGAATGGCTATATATTACTGAAAAACTGAATAACGATGAGGTGTCAGATTTTGCTGTAGGTGCGCATTACAACGATAATTCTATTGTTTCTGTGTAATGCGCGTTTCAACGTTTGGCATTTGATCCTAAATTATATTTAATGTTTTACATTGCCGATTTGCATATTCATTCGCGGTTTTCCAGGGCTACCAGTAAACAGTTGAACCTGGAATCGTTGTATCAATGGGCACAGATTAAGGGTATTAATGTTATAGGAACGGGCGATTTTACGCATCCTCAATGGTTTCGTGAGTTAAGTGAAAAGCTGGAGCCCGACGGAACAGGGTTTTATCGGCTTCGAAATCCGCCTGAAGAGACGGGATTGCCCGGCGTGAAGGTGAAGAACACCGAGGTACGCTTTTGTTTATCGTCCGAAATTAGCTGTATTTATAAGTATGGTGATAAAGTACGTAAAAATCACAATTTGGTATTTGCGCCCGATCTTGAAACAGTCGCGCGAATCAATGCGCGTTTGTCTGCCATCGGAAATTTAACTGCCGACGGGCGTCCTATACTGGGACTGCCGTCGCGTGATTTGTTGGAGATTGTGACATCGTGTTCTGACAGGGCCTATCTTATCCCGGCACACGTTTGGACCCCCTGGTTTAGTACACTCGGATCAAAAGGCGGATACGATAGTGTGGATGAGTGTTTTCGTGATCTGTCGCCTTTGGTGTTTGCTCTGGAAACAGGCTTGTCGTCTGATCCCATGATGAACTGGCGATGGAGTGCCCTTGACCGGTTTACCTTAATTTCCAATTCAGATGCTCATTCGCCCCGTAAGATAGGGCGGGAGGCTACTCTTTTTAATACCGGACTGAGTTATGACGAAATGTTTTCAGCCATGAAGAGTCGCGAAGGTTTCGTTGGTACTTATGAGTTCTATCCCCAGGAGGGGAAATACTTTTTGGATGGCCATCGCAATTGTGGTATCATTTGGGATCCTTCCGAGACACGGCGCTATAATGGAATTTGTCCGGTGTGTGGGCATCCCATCACGGCGGGTGTTCTTAACCGGGTAGAAGCATTGTCCGATCGCGACGAGGCTATGCCGCCTGCCGTAAAGCCTTCTTATAATTATATTATTCCGTTGCCCGAAGTTTTGGGTGAGATAAAAGGGCTGGGACCCGAAAGTAAAGCCGTGCAGGCTGCTTTTGTACAAGCGTTGTCGCAGTTCGGTAATGAGTTTTCGTTGTTGAACGATGTTCCTGTTGAAGATATTAAAAAATATGACGTCCTTTTGGGCGAAGCGGTGCGACGTATGCGCTGCGGTGCTATCAATGCCACGGCCGGCTACGACGGGGTTTTTGGTCGTATAAAGGTGTTTGAAGAGGGGGAGATCGGGAAATTGAGTGGCGAGCAATATTTATTTGATCTGCCGTTGGTTCAGGTTGCTGAAACGGCTCAGAGTTATGAGTCTGTTAAACCCCATGCAGGCACAGCAACCGAACCTTCTTTTTCAACGCATGGTTTGAATGAACAACAGCAGGCGGTTCTTGACAGTGATGCGGCCATGCTACTGGTTAAAGCTGGGCCGGGAACGGGTAAAACCAGGGTCCTGACCGAATGGCTGGCTGACATCCTTCAGTCGGGACAGGCCTTGCCGTGCGAAGTAATGGCGATTACTTTTACACGTAAAGCAGCCGGTGAAATAAAGTCCCGTCTGGTGACTGCCGCCGGCCCAAAGGCAGATGAGGTGCGTATTGGAACTTTTCATGCCCTGGCATGGGATATGCTCAAAGCGGCTTGTCCTAACCTGAATACTGTTTATGATGCCGGTTCGCGTTTATCGGTGCTTCGTTTTCTGAACCCCGGACTTAATGAGGCGACGTGTAAAAAGCTGGCTGGAGCAATGGCTGATTTTATGGAGACGGCGAAGGCTTCGGAGATGGTTGGTTTTGACCAGACGGTTGACGTCTATCGTAATTATCTGGAAAGTTGCGGTGCCGTTGATTTGTCAGATATTATCGGGAAGCTGGTGTGGGTGTTGGAAAATAAACCAACGTATCGGACGGTATGTTGCGACGCGCTAAAAGTCATCGCCATTGACGAGTTTCAGGATATTAATCCCATGCAATACCGCCTGATTGAACTTCTTGGGGCTGATAAGCGCCTCTTGGCGATAGGCGATCCCGATCAGTCGATCTATGGCTTTAGAGGTTCTGACCTGCGGTTGTTTTTTAAATTTGAGACGGCTTTTAAACCCGCGGTTTTTGGGCTGACACGCAATTACCGGTCGGTGCCGGGTGTGATTAAAGCGGCCGCCCGCGTAATTGGCCATAACGCCCTTCGCAGTCATTTGTTACTGACCCCCCAGCGTGCCGGACGCGATAAGGTGACGCTTTTTAGTGCGCCGACGCCCGAACAGGAAGCGGCTTTTATTGCGGCTGAAATTGAGAAGAAAGTGGGAGGTACCAATTTGTTGTCGGGTGGTAAAGCTTTTTTTGAGGGTGACTATGGCTATTCGGATGTGGCGGTGCTTTACCGTTCGCATCTTGTGGGGCGACAGCTGCTGAAGGCGTTTAAGGCTGTTAATATGCCGTTATTGCTGGTTGATGGGTCTAATATTTTGTCTCAGGCACCCTTCGATTTTGTGGCGCATGCCTTGCAACTTTCACATAACCCGCAGGCTTTTATCGCCCTCGAAGGGGTGTTGTCGCACTTGTCGGGTTGGAACCGTCAGTCGGTACGTGATTTCCTGACCCGTTTGCGCGAAACCACAGAATCATGGCTTACCATTGATGTTAATTCCGGGTCGGAGAAACGGGATGCGGCTTTTATCGAATATCGTAAGTTTTATGAAGAGACAGCAGAGCGCCTGAAATCAACCGGCGTTAAAGGGGTTATTGCTGAATTGATGAACCGGTGGTTGCCGGCTATCGACAAAAATGAAGAGTTGGCTATGAAAAGGGAGCTGTTGTTGACGTTGGCGGAGGATGCCGGCGAAGATGCCGGGCTGTTTCTTCAGCGGCTACAGCTCGATCATTTTACCAATGAAGGGGTGGCAAAGGTTCAGGGCGTGCGGTTACTGACGTTTCATGCGGCCAAAGGACTGGAGTTTCCGGTCGTTTTTATTGCCGGTGCCGAAGAAGGTATTTCGCCGTCGGTGTACAACGATTCGGATACCGAGGAAGAACGACGGTTGTTTTATGTGGCATTGACGCGGGCCCGGGATGAATTATATATCACCAATTCGGCAAGCCGGATGATATACGGCAGTGAGCAAAAACAGAAACCTTCACGTTTTATTAATGAAATAGGTCAGGATTTGTTGACGAAAGCCGCGAAGGACCCTGCGAAGCCTTCACGGGTTAATAAGGATGAAGGACAAATGTCTTTGTTTTAAACCCGCTTTACTGGTGCAAATGACCATTTTGAGAGCAAACGTAACGCAGATGTTGGATTTTATAGCCAGACTTCTGACTTTATGGACAGGTACGAGTCAGCGTTTCTTCTTAAAGAATTCTTTGACCAATTGGCTGCATTTGTCTGCCATGACACCTGTAATATATTCTGTTTTAGGATGAAGAGGTGATGGCGACAGACGAGAGAAGCCGCGTTTGTCGTCGGGTGCGCCGACTACCACTCGTCCCATTTGTGCCCATCCAATGGCGCCGGCACACATAATGCAGGGTTCCATAGTGACGTAAAGGGTACAATTATTAAGGTATTTGCCTCCCAGTGTTTCTGCGGCGGCTGTAATGGCCAGCATTTCGGCATGGGCCGTCACGTCGTTGAGCGTTTCGGTGAGGTTGTGCGCCCGTGCGATGATTTGTCCCGCACTGACGATTATTGCGCCTATGGGAACTTCATCCTTTTCGGCGGCTTTTTCTGCTTCTTTCAGCGCTTGCTGCATAAAATAGTTATCGCTGAAATTGATCTCTTTTGAATTTTTGGCGCTGTTCATCGTTATCTTTTCGTTTTTGTCTTTTAGTCTTTGGTCTAAAAGTCTTTTTTTCTTGTTAATTTCGCAAAGATATTCTAATTAAAAATGGAAGCAGGTAAATTTGACTTAAATGCCTGCGATCTTAAAATAATACAGAAAATTTTTTACAATGTACAGAACTCATACTTGTGGTGAATTACGACTTTCGGATGTCAACAAAACAGTGACCCTTAGTGGTTGGGTACAACGGGTGCGCAACCTGGGTGGAATGACGTTTATTGATCTGCGTGACCGATATGGCATAACCCAGTTGGTGGTGAACACCGAAACACAGTCTGATTTAAGTGCCGCTGTTCGTGAGCTGGGCCGCGAGTATGTGATCCAGGTAGAAGGCACTGTTGCCGAACGTAGCAGTAAGAACAGTAAAATATCGACCGGCGAAATTGAAATTGTTATCACGAAGCTTAATGTGTTGAATAAGTCGGAGGTGCCTCCGTTTACCATTGAAGATGAGTCGGATGGTGGCGATGAATTGCGTATGAAGTACCGTTATCTTGATTTGCGTCGTAATCCGGTTCGTCGTAATCTGGAGTTGCGTCATAAGATGGGTATCGAAATCAGAAATTATTTGAATCATCTGAATTTTCTGGAAATTGAGACGCCGGTTCTCATTAAATCAACACCCGAAGGTGCCCGCGATTTTGTGGTTCCTTCGCGCGTGCATCCCGGTCAGTTTTATGCACTGCCTCAATCGCCGCAGGTGTTTAAACAGTTGCTGATGGTGGCCGGTTACGACCGCTATTTCCAGATTGTGAAATGCTTCCGTGATGAGGATTTAAGAGCCGACCGGCAGCCTGAATTTACCCAGATTGATTGCGAAATGGCTTTTGTAAATCAGGAAGATATAATGACCACCTTCGAGGGATTGGCCAAGCATCTTTTTAAGTCTTTGCGTGGTCTGGAGATGAAAAATGAATTTCCTCGTATGTGTTATGCCGATGCCATGGCAAAATATGGTTCTGATAAGCCGGATATACGCTTTGGAATGGCGTTTGAAGATTTAACGACATTGGTTCAGGGTAAGGGTTTTAAAGTTTTTGACGACGCGGAATACGTGGGTGGAATATGTGCAACGGGGTGTGCCGGTTATACGCGTAAGGAACTGGATAAACTCACGGAGTTTGTGAAACGACCACAAGTAGGGGCTCAGGGTTTGATCTATGTGAAATACAACGAAGATGGATCATTAAAATCGTCTGTTGATAAGTTTTTTGACGAAGGTCAATTAAAAGGTTGGGTTGAAGTTTTGGACGCTAAGCCGGGCGATCTGCTCCTTGTTTTGGCCGGTCCCCGTAAAAAAACGCTGACGGCACTTGGCGAGCTCCGTTTGGAAATGGGCAACCGCCTGGGATTGCGCAATAAAGAGGTGTTTGCGCCGTTATGGGTTGTCGATTTTCCGCTTTTGGAATGGGACGAGGAGGCCAATCGCTTTTTTGCCATGCACCATCCCTTTACGTCACCCAAACTGGAGGATGTGCCGATGCTTGAGACCGATCCTGCACAGGTGCGTGCCGATGCTTACGACCTTGTTATTAATGGCGTGGAAGTTGGTGGCGGATCCATTCGTATTCATAACGATATGCTTCAGAATAAGATGTTTAAAATCTTAGGGTTTACCGAGCAGGAGGCTCAGGCTCAGTTTGGCTTCCTGATGAATGCCTTTAAATATGGTGCGCCTCCGCATGGCGGCGTGGCTTTTGGTTTCGACCGCTTGGTGTCGTTGTTTGCAGGCATCGATTCTATTCGTGACGTTATTGCATTTCCGAAAAATAATGCGGCACGTGATGTGATGATCGACTCTCCGTCGCCGATTCATGATGCACAGTTGGATGAGCTTTATATTGATTTGAAACCTGTTTCAAAAAAATAATTGGAGAGGTTTGAAAGAATGAATAAAAAAGGCTGTCATTTTCGTGACAGCCTTTTTTTAAGAAATAGAAATATGATTTAGTCTTGTTCTAACTTATTGGTGACCGGATTGGCATACATTTCGAGCAGACTGTGATAAATGAATTCACGATCGCCTTTAGTGCGTGCCAGATGATCTTTCAGGTATGTTTCAAATGCGGTTTTATCATTTTCGGTGTATTGCTCCTTGTATTTTGGTATGCCATTTAATAAATCCCAGGCGATGAAGTTTGCCGGCCATAGCTTATAGTTGGCATGAACGTGTTTGTCAATGATGCCTGCCAGAGCCGAAAACTGGTCGTTCTTTACGGTCAGTGCATCAATTGCCGAAATCTCATCAATTAGGGGTTCGCCAAATGAAAAATGAATATGTCCTTTCCGGCCTCTTAAACCGGTAGCCATATGTTTCAGGTCATCTTCCTGCGTCTTTGCATAATCAGGATTGACTTTCTTGTCATAGAATTCTTTGGCCTTTAAATAATCACAGGGGTCACATTCGTATGATATGGATACGGGAACCAGCTTAAGTTCTTTGAAGTTTTCTGATATGGCATTGGTCCCACTGATGTTGAGCATTTTAAGCAGGCTTATCTGTGTGCGGTCGTTGCCATCTTTGGAGCGCCCTTCACGTTGCGCAATCCAAATGCTTCTGTGCTTTTGGGTTATTGTATGACGGATATAAGCCGACAAAGTTCTGGAACTCTCCATCATCTGTTTTATCGGCAGATTCCTTTTTACAATAAAGGTGCGGTTCAGTTTTACCAGGTCGGTAATCCATGGAAATATTAATAGGTTGTCACCTATGGCAATTTCGGTGGTGTTAAAACCATTTTCTACCATTAATACATTGAGGATGGCAGGATCCAACACAATATCGCGATGGTTTGATATGAAAAGGTAGGATTCTTTGGGATCTAATTTTTCCAATCCATTGGTGGTTACACCACGCGTTGTGTTTTCCAATACTTTTTTTACATAAGCCGAGATCACTTCTTCCTGAAATTGTTGGATGGAAGTCATGGTCATTAACCGGTTCATAAATTCATCCGCAGGCTGCCCGGGATACAAAAATCCCAACAGGTTCATGAACGATTGCTCTTTTTTCAGACGGTTGAATACAGTTTGAATCTCGTGATCCTCGTATGGTCTGATGGATTCAAAATCCAATTGTTTCTGATTCTCCATTAAAACAAATTATCTAATTGCCTTCAAAATTACATTAATCAATCAAGTTTATGAAATATATCCAGATAATTTCCCTGATCTCTTTCTTTTACTGGGTCGCTTTAATAGCAGTTTTTGGGGATAGCGGAAAGAGTTTTCTTGAAAGCACTAAATTAGAGTCTGTCCATAAACTAAGTGTTTGAAATATAAAGTTCAAATCCAAGGCTTGCAAAGTCATAGAAATCAAGGAGTTTGCTTTTCGTAAATGACTGTTTTTATGACAAGCGTAACGCAGAAGTTGACTTTATAGACAAACATTAATTAATTAGAAGTTCCCAATATTCCAGTGCCCGGCGTGTATGAGGTATTACAATGGTGCCCCCTACAATGTTAGCAACAGCAAAGACTTCCATAATTTCTGCGGTGGTAACTTTTTGTTCATAACATTTTTCCAAATGGTATTTGATGCAGTCGTCGCATCGCAGAACCATCGAGCTGACCAATCCCAACATCTCTTTTACCTTACTGCTTAACGCTCCTTCGGAGTAGGTGTTGGTGTCAAGGTTAAAAAGTCTTTTAATAACCAGGTTGTCCTGAGCCAGAATTCTTTCGTTCATTTTTGCCCGGTATTCACCAAATTCTTTAATTTTTTCTTTCGACATTGCTTTAATTTTTAGAAACAAAATTAAGGTAAATTTTTTGGTTCCGTATTTTAAGGTTTTAGTAGTGTCTGTTTTTTTAAGTAATGAGATTGAGCTATAAAGTTCAAATTTAAGGTTTGTTTGGCTTGAAAAAGGTGAGTTTTATTGGGTAATTAATTTTTTTGAGGACAAGCGCAACACCGAAGTTGGATTTTTCTTGCAATCACTAATTTTCTAGCAGAAGAGGTAGCAGTATCTTTTTTATTATTTAATCGTACAATTTTACAAATCTGACTATATTTACTATTGCAATCGACTTATAAACGCGTTGCGACTAATTTATCTGAAGATTGTTCATAAAGTCGGAAGTTGGATTTTTCTGACAGGCATTATTAAAAAATTAAATTATGAGACGTATACTTATCCCGGTGGATTTTTCCGAAGATTCGGTGTTTGCTATTGAAGTAGGGGTGCAAGTGGCAAATATGTTGAAAGCCAAAGTTCGATTGATGCATGTTCGGACAGGAAAATCTTATCATCCCCAGTTTCAGAAAGACAATATGTCGACATTTTTATCTGATGTTGAGGATACATATATGAAGCAGCTGTTGGAACAGGGGCAAAAAAAATATACGGTCGTCAACGGGGAGTTGGATTATCGGATTCGGGAAGGTAATGTGGTGCGGGAGATACGAAACGAGGCACGCTACGATGATTCCAGTTTGATAGTGGTGGGAACCCATGGTGTTTCGGGTGCTGAAGATCGTTGGCTGGGAAGTAATGCTTACCGTTTGGTGGCCAATGCTCCTTGTGCTGTTCTGGCTGTGCGGCATAGCATGACTTTTCACGGCCACCAAAAAATACTGCTCCCGGTTGATTCAACCAAAGTTAGTCGTCGCATAGTGCCTCAGGTAGCTGGTTTGGCAACAGCCATTAATGCAGAGTTGTTGGTAGTGGGGGTTTCTTTTCGTTCGCGCTGGCTTATTCCCGGACGTATTGAAGCTTATGTGCGGCAAGTTGATCGGTTTTTGAAAAAAATTCCTGACATTAAATACGAAAGTTGTGTGGTTGATGGCAATAAAGGAGCCGATTATATGCTGAAATTAGCCCATGAAAAAGGAGCTACCATTGTTGCATTGCCTGTTAAACAGGATGGCAATCCTTTTGGCAGTATTTTTGAACCTTTTGCCAATGAGTTGCTGAATATTTCTGATTTGCCACTTTTTGCTGTGCCCGAAAAAGAATAATACGTTATCTTTGTCACTCTTTTTTTAACCTGATTGGTAATGAAAAGGTTGTTGATGATTAAAAGACCGATTTTATGATGAGATTACTTTTTGTTTTCTTTCTTTTCTGCTCTTTTTTTATGAAAGCTCAGAATACTGATGGAAACGTTGAGACTACGGTATTCGATAAAGTGGCGCAGCGTGCTTTTGGAGAGGGGCAGATTGTTTTGCATCAGCCAGCGTCTTTGCAACACCTGATGCAGGGATATGTTTCCAGCAATGAGGCGAATCCAAGGATTGAAGGGTTTCGTATTCAGCTTTACTCAGGAACCGGAGCCAAAGCGCGACAGGAAGCGCAGGAGGTAAAAACCAAAATGTTGAGCAGCTTTCCGGATGTGAGTGTATCGGTTGAATATAATGCCCCTTTTTGGCGAGTGCGAACCGGAAGTTTTAGGCATAAACACGAAGCGTTACCTCTTTTAAAAAGGATAAAGCCGGGTTTTCCCAATAGCTATATTGTTCGGGATGCTGCCATAAAATTATCGGAGTTGCAGTAATCTGAAGCCTGTTGAATGACAGGTTTTTTTTTTTGACACCAGGTCGTAAGATGCATCTTTTTTTAGGTGTTTTTTTAATGTTTTTTATGGGTCTAATAAAACAAGAATAGGGTAAATTTGCCCGGCAAATAAATATAGTTCCCAATTATGAGTGATCAGCTTAAGCATGAGTGTGGTATCGTCTTAATCAGGCTGCGTAAGCCTTTGGAGTATTATCAGGAGAAGTATGGTACCTGGCGCTATGGATTGAATAAGCTTTACCTTTTAATGGAAAAGCAACATAACCGTGGTCAGGATGGCGCCGGTGTGGTTAGCCTGAAAATTGACCAGCCTTCAGGTAAAAAGTACCTCTCACGTGCACGATCCAATCAATCCAACCCTATTCAGGATGTCTTTCAACATATTTATAACCATTTTGAATATGATGACGACCACCATCCTGATTTGTTTCAAAATCCGGCCTGGGCCAAAGAAAATTTGCCTTTTGTAGGGGAGCTTTATCTGGGCCATCTTCGCTACGGGACTTTTGGTAATAGTTCTATCGACTACGTTCATCCTGTGATGCGCGAGAATAACTGGCGGTCACGTAATCTGGTTTTGGCCGGTAATTTTAACCTGACCAATGTCGATGAAATTTTTAATGCGCTTATTGAGCTGGGGCAGCATCCCAAGGATTATACCGATACGGTTTCGATGCTCGAAAATATGGGCCATTTTTTGGATGAAGAAAATCAGATGCTTTTTCGTCAGTTTAAAAATGAAAAGTATTCGAATAGGGAAATATCGAGGTCAATTGAACAAAACCTGGATGTCAGGAAAATTTTGGAACGGTCAAGCAAACGATGGGATGGCGGGTATGTTATTGGCGGCCTGATCGGCCATGGCGATGCATTTGTAACCCGTGATCCGTGGGGTATACGTCCGGCGTCGTATTATTATGATGATGAGATCGTAGTGGTGGCATCTGAGAGACCTGTTATTCAAACAGCACTCAATGTTAGGGCTGTGGAAGTGAAAGAGCTGAAGCCAGGACATGCTTTAATTATCAAAAAGAATGGCGAAGTGTCTGAACAGATGGTCAGCGTGCCTCAGACACGTAAATCGTGCTCTTTTGAACGTATCTATTTTTCACGGGGAAGCGATAAAACTATTTATAGGGAGCGGAAAGAGCTGGGACGACTATTGGCGCCTAAGATCATGGACCTTATTGATGGGAATTTGAAGGACACGGTCTTTTCATATATTCCCAATACAGCCGAAACGGCTTTTTATGGAATGATGGAAGGCATTCGGTCAACGCTCACCACCTGGAAAATGGAACAGGTAAAGGCGCTGTGTCCTAATCCTGATCCTAAAAAACTGGATGAAATTTTAAGTCTTGAGCCCCGGGTTGAGAAAATTGCCATCAAGGATGTGAAAATGAGAACTTTTATCACCGCCGATTCTTCGCGTGATGACCTGGTGGCGCACGTTTACGACGTGACTTATGGCATTGTTCGTAATAATGTGGATACGTTGGTGATTATTGACGACTCAATAGTGCGGGGAACAACGCTGAAGAAAAGTATATTGAGGATTCTCGACCGTTTACATCCCAAGCGGATTATTGTGATTTCTTCCGCGCCTCAAATTCGTTATCCCGATTGTTATGGTATTGATATGGCACGGATGAGTGATTTTTGCGCTTTCTCGGCTGCCATTGAATTATTGAAAGATACCGGCCGTGAAGATATTATTGATTCAGTGTATGCTCAATGTCTGGCACAACGTAATTTGCCCAAGGAAGAGATTGTAAATTATGTCAAGGAAATTTATCGTCCTTTTACCGATGAACAAATTTCTGCAAAAATTGCTGAGATGCTAAAGCCTGAAGGTATTCATGCTGAAGTGGACATCCTTTATCAATCGGTTGAGAATTTACATAAAGCTTGTCCTAACGACTTGGGTGACTGGTATTTTACAGGTGATTATCCGACGCCTGGCGGCAATAAAGTCGTTAATACAGCATTTATTAATTTTGTGGAAGGTAATAAAGGGCGGGCTTATTAGTCTATGACTGACAGTCCGGCTTTTAACCATGTGAAGACATCTTGCGGGTGCACACCTGTTTTGATGTCTGAGCGTTGGTGCCCCAACCTTACGATGACTGCATTTTTCGATGGTATGATAAATATATATTGTCCTAAAATGCCGCGTGCGTATGGAATCGATTCTCCATCAATTTGAACAATCCACCACTGATAACCATAATAATTTACGGTGTTGTTTTGTTTGTCCTTCAGATACGTGGCCGGATGGGTCGCTTCTGCTATATAGGCTGAGTCAACTACTTGTTGGCCTTTCCAGTTGCCGTGGTTTAAAACTAATTGTCCTATGCGGGCAAAATCACGGGCATTGCTGTTAAAACAGCAGTATGCTTTTTCCATTCCGTTTTTATGATCGAGTGACCATAATGCATCTGATTCAGCACCCAGAGGTTGCCATAATTTTATGGCGGCGTATTGAGCAGGCGGTAAGCCTGTTGTTTGTTTTAGAATGAATGCCAGAAGTTGGGTGTCGCCGCTTCGGTATGAAAAGGTTTGCCCCGGTGTTGAGGCGATTTTTACGCCTTGCATTAATTTTGTTAAGTTATCGCCGTAGTAGGCTTGTGTTGTTACTGAAAAGGGTGAGCTGTAGGTTTCGTTCCAATCTGATGCCGAACTCATTGTAAGCAGATGCCGGAGGGTTAAGCCGTGACCATGTAAACGGGTAAATTCAGGCAGTAAACTTTCAATGGACTGATCAACACTGTTGATGTATCCGTCGTCAATGGCGCAACCGATGAGGAGGCTGATGATGCTTTTGGCCATCGAGAAGGAGTTGGTTTGTTGGGTCGTGTCGGCGGTGTCGGCGTAATATTCGTATATGAGTGAATCGTTTTGGATTGCGGTAAAAGCTGTGGTTTCTAAGGCTATAAGTGAGTCCTGTATTTCTTTTTGAAGTTGTTTTTTATTGTATTTTACCGAGAAAGGCCATGGCTCAGAGTTGGACGATTTCGTAACTACCCGGTTGTTGAATATTTTATGGTCTTCAATTCCAGGTAATTGATGAACCAAAGCGTTTTTTAAGTAATGTGGGAGAAAAAGCCATAACAGCAGTGGAATAAGAAGTGTGAGTAAACCTGCAATCTGTTTGGTTTTCTTTTTCATCGGGCTTTGTTTTCTGTGAGAAACTATGAATTCTTTTTAAAAGGATTGAGGTCCGATTTAGTATAGAGATCTGTTATTTTTGTTTGGGAGGTTCCCATTCTCTGATATGAATATCTTTGGGAAATGCTTCGGGTTTATAGATAGAACGGTTTCCCAGAGTTCTGAGGCATTCCTGTATGCCTTCGGCCACACTTGGATGGGGGTAAAATATTTTGAGAACCTCGCGCAAACTGTCGCCCTGATTGATGAGGTGGGCTACCGAAACGATGTAAGCCGAGGCTTGCG
Organism: Geofilum sp. OHC36d9; assembly: GCF_052400685.1. NCBI lineage: Bacteria > Pseudomonadati > Bacteroidota > Bacteroidia > Marinilabiliales > Marinilabiliaceae > Geofilum > Geofilum sp. OHC36d9. Next base: position 36,570 of record NZ_JBQTGJ010000016.1, on the reverse strand, counting down.
GACCTGAAGCACGCATTCCCAAAATGCGTTGGTTTTCGTCTTTGCTTACCAGTATTTTAATGAAGCCGGTGGTGCTTCGCATGGCAATGGCACGATTAATAAATTTATTTGAATAAAATGATACTTTATAAGGAATTCCTTTTTCCTGAAGCATCTTTTCGTTGGCACCAACAGCTGCTACCTCCGGTTTGAAAAACATCAGCGTGCTCATATGTGAGTAGTCCAGCGGATCGCCGGCTTTGTCAACCATCTTTTCAACGGCTTTACGTCCTTGCAACTCAGCCACGCTGTATAATTGAGCATGTCCTGAAACATCACCTGCGGCATAGATGTGTCCCGGCTTACCATTTATTAATACCTGACAACTACTATTGATGGTGAGAGTTCCCCGGTTGGTGGCCTCAAGGCCTGCTTTCTCTGGTTTCAGCATAGATAGATTCGATTCTCGGCCTATGGCTATAAATGCCACATCAACTTCGAGTACTTTGCTATGCCCGTCGTCATAGTCCATAATCACTTCAAGACAATCGGGGAGTTTGTTAATCGTTCTTAAATGTGCGGTGTGGTGAACGGTAACTCCGTTGTGGGTTAAATTATCCGATACATAATCGCTAACATCATCATCCTCATAAGGCAATACCCGGTTGGCACGGTCCAATAAATGCACTTCAGTTTGTTTGAAGTTGGAAAAGATAGTGGCGAATTCGCAACCGATAATTCCCGAGCCAATTATGAGCATTCGTTTGGGGAATTCTTTCAGCGAAAAAATATGATTGGAGTTTATGATGCGGGTCCCATCAATGTCTAAACCTGTATATTCACGCGGTTTGCTTCCGGTGGCAATAAGAATATGGCGTCCCTTTATTCTTTGTTCTCCCTCACTGGTTTTGACTAGGAAAGTGTGTGAATCCTCAAATTCGGCCATTCCTTTAACTAATTCGATATAACCTTTGGATTGTTTATTGCGAATGAACGTTTCAATTTCGCTGCGCATCTGGTATTGCTTTTCTTTGGCCGCTTGCATAATTGTATTCAGAACCTGTTTGTAATCGACCGTGAGTCCGCTGGCGCGGTAGCCCCTGTCAATTCTGGCGGCAATGGAATAGTCGAGTGATAGCTCATACATAGTTTTCGACGTTAAAGCGCCATTCATAATTCCGGCGCCACCCAAATGACCGCCTTCAATGAGACATACCTCCATTCCGAAATCAACGCCTCTTACAGCTGCTGAAAACCCTGCGGGACCGCTTCCTACAATTACCAGATCAAATTCTTTCATACCAAAAGTGATTGTTCAAATAAGTTGATTACTTAGTGTCTGTCCATAATCACCATGAATTTAAGCTGGTAAGTTCAACTTTAAGGTTTACGTCGCTCGAAAATAAATATTTTGAAGCTAGCGTAATGCAAATGCAGGACTTTACAGACAGACTCTATTTAGTCTGGGTCTAATTTAATGAAAAACCCTTACCTAGCCATACTGTTTTTAAGAAGATGAGCGGCCAATCGTTGTTTATTTTAAAAATTTTGCAAATTTTATTTTTGAACCGCATTTATCAGCCTTTTAAAAAATCTGATTTTATAGATGGGATAGTTTCTGTTTTAGGTCAGTAGTTCGAGTCGCAAAGATCAAATTAAAGGCTCGTTCAGTTCGGAAAATTTGAGGTTTTTGTCGTAATTGATCATCTTGAGTGCAAGCGTCACAATGTGGTTATATTTTATTGACCGGCGTTATCCTTGTTCCAACAATATTTTTACCCCTATACCTATTAATATAAGGCCCCCCAGAATTTCAACTTCTTTACCGAGCCATTTACCTGCTTTTTTCCCGAAGAGAGTTCCAAGCATGACGGCAAGATAGGTAAAGAAGCCAATGATAGCTATTGAAAGCCATATATTAACTTCAACAAAAGCAAAACTAAGGCCAACAACCAGTGCGTCGATGCTTGTGGCAATAGCAATGGCTACCACTATGCCGGGTTTAAACGGATCAAATTGACGTTGTTTTTTTTCTTTATTCAGACTTTCATAAATTAGCTTTATACCTATTAGCGTCAATAGACCGAAGGCTATCCAGCGGTGAAAAATTTCGGTTATGTTAATAAGTTGTGAGCCAATATACCAGCCGATTAGTGGCATGAGTGCCTGAAAAAAAGCCAGAACAATGGCAATTTTTGTGGCTTGCCAAAATTTGATGGTATTTGCAACCAAACCGGTGGTGACCGAGACCGCGAATGAGTCGAATGTTAAGCCAATTGAGATGAGTAGTAGTGAAGCTAAATTCATGATACGTCCCTTCCATTCGTGTTGAATGGAACGATAAGTTTTAGAATAAGTGATGTTCGTTTATTGGAGATAAGGATTGTTATGTAGGTTGCTTATTTGACGAAGCGATTAGTACAACGCAGATCCTTTAATTGTGGTTGAATAATTAGTGCTTGTCCATAAAGTAGAAATTTGAACTTTATAAACAAACTCTAATTAGTGCTTACAAGAAAACTCTTGAGTCAGTTTAAGAAAGCTTCATTTTTGAGACTTTCGAAGCTTTAAAAATTTGAATTTACTTCTGTAAATGGCCATTTTGAAAGCAGTCGTAACGAGAAAAATGGAGTTTCCTTGCTGGTGCTAATTAGTCATGTGTGTCGTTAGGATTGTAACTATCCACATGTCGGTTAATTTTAGCCTGATAGAGTTCTTTTATGGTGATGATGATGCCGGTTTCTTCCACGTCGCCAAATTCATCGTTAACAGCCGTTCCAAAAGTTTTCATTGATGGAGACAGATTCATGTATGCGTTGATCAGCGGAGGAATGTTTTCCCCCAATTCGCGAACTTTTTTACTCAGGCGTTTGTAGTCTTCGGCAAAGGATGTGCCGGTGAATATAGTCGCAGTTTCTTCGGGTGTGATGGTCGATTTTACCGGTATTTTAGGATATACCAAATTGTTTTTATCCCTGAAATAGATGCCCATAAAAGCTCTGATTAAATCTCTGGCCTCCAGATTGTATTGGGTGTACATGGTCACTTTTCCAAAGAAATATTTCATTTGCGGGTTGTTGACCATCAAAGAACCCAGACCATCCCACAGGTTGTCGAGTGCAAAAAGGCTTTTGGCTCCCATTTTGCTCGATTGGTAATTGGGTTGCACAAATGAACGTCCCAACTCAATGGTGTATGGGAGGTAGTTTTTTATAAATTCCTGTGAAAAATTAAACATGTGTGCCGTAGCCAGTCCCAGTTCGCCATGTTGGTCAAAGCCGACCTGGTCGCCCATGATATAACGGTAGCCTCCCAATATCTCTTTTTCGTTTGGATCCCAAACAATTAATTGTCGGTAGGGAACTTCGCACGTGTCATATTCATCCAGATCAGTTTCCAATCCTGTGCCGCCGCCGGCAGCTCTGAATGTCAGTTCTCTTAACCGTCCCACTTCTTTTAAGAGGTTGGGCGCTTCCTGCACTGAGAAGTCATAAATACGGTTATCCCCCTTATTGGTCTTTCTTACAAATATTTCTTTGCTTAGTTCTGCTTCAAGCAGATGACGTGGTACCGGGGGAATGACAGGTTTTATGTTGCTCATTTAATTATAGTATTAGTGCGCAAATTTAATCGTTTTTGGCTAATTGGTAGGCTGTTTCTTTGATTTTTTGAGCCCATTCGGTATGTGTTCCGCTGCTTGTAAGTTGTTGCCATGGTATGGGTGTCCCAAAATGAATGGTCAGGCTTTTTCCACGTTGTTTGTACATTTCGTCTGCGAGGTACAGCATTTCTATATTTATTTTTATGCCTAATCGTTTGCGTATATTGGCGAGATTATAGAAAAAGTTGGTGTTGCGTCCTGTTATATGAACCGGAATAATGTCGCGTTGGTGCTGGATGGCTTTTTTTACAAAATTCTTTTTCCATTGCAGATCAATAATTTTACCGTTTTGTTTTCGACTGACCAGACCGGCCGGAAACATGATTATTTGTGCCTCTGATGCGTAAGCTTCTTCAAGTTTGAGAGCTGCATTTTTTGAATGACCACCGTGTTTGTTAATTGGTAGAAAAATAGTATTCAGACCTTTTACATTCATCAAAATGTCGTTGACCGGGAATTTGATGTCTTTGAATTTTGTGCCAATTGCGGTTAATAATGCAATGCCATCCATCCCGCCAAGCGGATGGTTGGAGGCAAAAAGATACCGGCCGTTTTGAGGAATCTGATTGAGCCCCTTCGTCTGATAACTGATTTCGAAATCGGACAAAATGAATTCTGAAAACTCAAGGCCTTTTTTGCCTTTGGCACGATCAAGAAAACCGTTTAGGTCGTTTTGATGAACAATGTGTTTTAAATATCGGATAATAAAGCCGGGGAGAGTTCTCAGAAGTTTTGGGTTTTTGTCGGCAATCACTTTTTCTACGTCTATGCGCAAAGCTTGCTCTTCATTTTTCGCTTCTTGATTCACTTTCTTTTTTGTTTTTTCGTCGGCAACAATATTACGAATTTTTATAGAAATGGTTTCTCTGCTATTGATTTTTCTCAATTAGTTGGGATATTCTTCCTTTTATTTTTGGTTTTCCATTTGTTGGATAGTTGGGATTTCTTTTAGAAATCCCAATAAAATAAAATTATATTGCTTTGAAATTGGCTTTGATTTAAAATAAAGTGGGGCATTGTGGTTGATTGTGGGGTAAAAATATTATACCTTTACCAACTAAACCATACAAAAGGTAATGATCACATTTATAGGTGATTTTGAATGTAAAGCCGATGTCAAGGGACGTGTCGTGATGCCTGCTGCTTTTAAAAAAGCGCTGGGTGTTGATGATGCGCGTTTCGTGGTGCGTAAGGATTTATTTGAAAAATGCCTGGTGATTTATCCTTATACTTATTGGGAGGAAGAGTTGGTTAGGCTGCGCAGTCGATTGAATTCATACAACCGGGCACATAAACAGTTTTTGCGTGATTTTTTTCGCGGGTCGGCAGAAGTAATGCTTGATGCCAACGGGCGGATTCTGATTCCAAAACGTTTAATGGATTCGGTGGAAGCCGGACGTGAAGTCGTTCTGGTGGGAGTTGATCGTTGTATTGAATTATGGTCGTTGGATATATACCAATCTATGGGCGATGAGTCTGAACGTCTGGCAGGACAGGCTGAATTGTTTTTGAGTGAAAATGGGAGGTCAGACGAAAATTTAGATAGTTGACATGAGTGAAATGTATCATATACCGGTGCTTTTGCATCAATGCATTGATGGGTTGAATATTAACCCGCAGGGTGTTTATGTTGATGTGACTTTTGGTGGTGGAGGACACAGTCGTGCCATTCTTGAAAAGTTGGGGCCTAAGGGGCGCTTGGTGGTGTTTGATCAGGATGAGGATGCCTGGGCTAACCGTTTAGACGACAAAAGAGTGGTTTTTGTCAGACATAATTTTCGGTATCTGTATCATTTTCTGAAATATCTTGATCTAATGCCAGTGGATGGTATACTGGCCGATTTGGGAGTCTCGTCACATCATTTCGATGTGGCTGAACGTGGTTTCTCGTTCCGTTTTGACGGGGCACTGGACATGCGGATGAATCGTAATATGAAGCTAACGGCTGCTGATGTTTTGAATAATTATGCCGAAGCACAACTGGCCGAATTGTTTAAATTTTATGGGGAAGTGACGTCGGCTCGCCGTTTGGCAGCACAAATTGTGAAAAGCAGGGAGGCGCATTTGTTTGCTACCACCGGTGATCTTAAAGAAATAGCTGGTTTGTTCGCCCCTAAAAGGGATGCTGCTCGTTTTTTGTCGCAGGTTTTTCAAGCATTGCGTATCGAAGTAAATGGTGAAATGGATGCTTTGCGGGAAATGCTTCAGAAAACGGTCGAGGTTTTACGGCCCCGAGGTAGGTTGGTTATTATGTCGTATCATTCGTTGGAAGACAGGATGGTGAAGAATTTTATGCGAACGGGCGATGTCACCAAAGCTCAGGCTGAAACTAATATTTACGGTCATGCGGAGGTTCCTTTTAAAGTGATAACACGAAAGTTGATCGTTCCTTCAGAACAGGAGATTAATGGTAATCCGCGCGCCCGGAGTGCCCGGTTGCGAATTGCTGAACGATGGTAGTTGAATGTTAACTGGTATGAAAGAGTTTGATACAACAGGTACAGAATTAGACGAAAAGAAAATAACACTTCGTGACATTATTAATGGGAGTTTTTTTAGTAAAAGTTCCTTGTCGAATCACTGGCCTTTTCTTGTATTTGCCGTGTTTCTTGCCATGATTTATATCAATAATCACTATGCGGTTGAGAAATTGCTTAAGGAGCAGGTTGCGCTTAATTATGAGTTAAAGGAGCTTAAATATGAGGCTATAACAACTTCTTCGGAGTTGATGCAGATGAGCCGGCAGTCGGAAGTGCTGAGCAAAGTTGAGCAGGCCGGATTGGGGTTGGAAGTGTTAAAAACGCCGCCACGAATTTTAAAAGTTGAAGAATAAAATCGGAGGAATAAAATGACCATAAGACGAAGTATTATTTTCAGGGTGGGGATTGTATATATCTTCTTTCTGGGGCTAGCTTTATGGTTAATTGTTGAATTGTTTCGGCTAAAAGTAATTAATGCCGATGAGTGGAAGTCACAGGTTCGTAGCATTGAACAATCTGAGAATATCGTGGCTGCCAACCGCGGTGATATTCTTGATAAAAATGGTATGAAACTGGCCTGCTCGGTTCCAAGCTACAGGCTTTATATGGATATGTTGGCCGAGGGGCTTACCAACGATAAGTTTAACCGTAATGTTGATTCTCTGGCCATTTGTTTGTCTCGTTTTTTTAAGGATAAAAGTGCGAATGGTTATAAGCAGGAGTTACGATTGGCCCGTCAGAAAGGGGCGCGTTATTACAGGGTGAATCCCCGACGTATATCTTATACCCAATTGCAAAAAGTAAAGCAGTTTCCGATATTCAGAGAGGGGCGTAATAAAGGAGGATTTATTCCCGAACAATATGATACCCGTCAGTTACCCTTTGGCTCGCTGGCTGCACGAACCATTGGAAAACTTTATGGTGAAAGTTCCAAGGGCGGGATGTTGGGGCTCGAAAGAGCTTATGATGATGAGCTCATGGGAACGCCGGGAACCAGCACTATGAAGCGGATTTCTGGTCGCTGGGTACCTGAAGTGGTTGTTCCGCCCGTTGATGGGTTGGATGTGGTTACAACTATTGATATTGCCATTCAGGATGTGGCTGAACATGCGTTGCGTAAGCAGTTGCATAAACATGATGCCGATCACGGTGTGGCGGTACTGATGGAAGTAAAAACCGGCGCTGTCAGGGCTATTGTAAATCTTCACCGGAATGGATCGGGTGTTTATATAGAAGATTATTTTAACTATGCCATTGGCGAGTCAACAGAACCTGGATCGACTTTTAAATTGGCTACAATAATGGCGGCTTTGGAGGATCACACGGTTCGTTTAACCGACACTGTTGACACAGAGAATGGCGCATATCGATACTACGACCGGGTAATGCGTGATAGCCATCGTGGCGGGTATGGAAAAATATCCATTAGAGAGGCGTTTGAAAAGTCGTCGAATATCGGTATGTCGAGGATGATTGTTGATCGGTATAAAAGTCAGCCCAGACGTTTCGTTGACCGTTTATATGCAATGGGGCTCAATGAAAAACTGGGCATTGAAATAAAGGGAGAAGGGATTCCTGAAATAAAGTATCCGGGCGATAATTCCTGGTCGGGGGTTACTTTACCCTGGATGTCTATTGGTTATGAGGTGAAGATGACGCCGCTACAAATACTTACACTTTATAATGCGGTAGCTAATAAGGGTAAAATGGTGAAGCCCATGTTTGTGGAGGGCCTTTCAAAGCACGGTCGAATGGTCGATCGTTTTCAGCCTAAGGTGCTAAATCCATCGATTGCTTCTCTCACAACCATCGAACAGGCACGACAGTTACTTGAAGGGGTTGTAGAACGTGGAACCGCCACAAATATCAGAAACAATAAATATTCAATTGCCGGAAAAACAGGGACGGCTCAGGTGGCAAAAGGGAGCTCAGGTTATAAAAATGGCGGGGTCGAATATCAGGCTTCGTTTGTAGGATATTTTCCCGCTGATAAACCCCGGTATTCTTGTATTGTTGTTGTAAATGCGCCGTCGAATCATGTGTATTATGGCAATGTAGTAGCAGGAACGGTTTTTCGTGAAATTGCCGATCGTGTTTATGCGGCCGATTATGAGTTGAGAAAGAAGAGTGACGCCCCTCAGATTGTTTCGACGGGTGTTTTTCCATATTCAAAGGGCGGACCGGTAGAGGATTTGTCACTTATTTTTGATGCGCTTAATTTTCCTGTAATTGAAAAAAGTCCACTCAAAGAATGGGTCTCTACGTTGGCTGTTGATACCGGCGTCGTGTTTCGACCCAAGCCCATTCCGTCGGGTGTTGTTCCTTCCGTTATAGGGATGGGTGCCAAAGATGCGGTGGCTGTGCTTGAAAATGTGGGATTGAATGTTTATATACAGGGGGTAGGCCGTGTTGTTTCGCAATCGATGGCAGCGGGGACGCCATACCGTAGAGGTGGCACTATATTTTTGAAATTGGATTAATGTAAGTTGAACCTGAGGGTCGCTATAAATATATTGCTTATGAGGCATCTTGATGAGTATTTAAACCTGCTGAAGGTGGATGAAATGGTAGGAGATGGGAATCCAATGGTCGAATCCATTGTTTTTGATTCCAGGAAAGCTGCTGCCAATACAGTTTTTGTCGCTATGCGGGGGACAGCCGTCGATGGCCATCAGTTTATTTCAAAAGCGGTGGCCGCAGGTTGTAGCGCTGTGATTTGTGAAGAGTTACCGGAAACGGTCGATCCCGACGTGATTTATGTGCGGGTCGATGATTCGGCTGAGGCTTTGGGTTTATTGGCTGCTTGTCATTTTAACCGGCCTTCTGAAAAATTAAAAGTGGTTGGTGTTACCGGAACCAATGGTAAAACAACGATTGCCTCTTTGTTGTATCGGTTGGCTATGAATATGGGATTTAAAGCTGGTCTTTGTTCCACGGTGGTTAATTGCATTGCTGAGGAAAAGGTTGAAGCAACGCATACTACGCCAGATGTCTTGATGCTTAATGAGTTGATGGCAAGGATGGTTGACGTAGGCTGTGAATATTGCTTCATAGAAGTGAGTTCTCATGCAGTGGCTCAGAAACGTATTAATGGTATTCAGTTTGCCGGCGGAATTTTCACGAACCTGACTCATGATCATCTGGATTATCATAAGACGTTTGAGGCTTATCTGAAAGCAAAAAAATGTTTTTTTGATGCATTGCCGGCTGATGCTTTTGCCCTATCCAATCGGGATGATAAAAATGGGGCCGTTATGCTGCAAAATTGTAAGGCTGTTAAGAAATATTATTCGGCTCGCGAAATGGCCGATTTTCGGGTGAAGGTGATTGAGAATCTGTTTGAAGGAATGCAGCTTGAATTGAATAATAAGGAGGTGTGGACGCCTTTTATTGGTCGTTTTAACGCGTCCAATCTGGTGGCCGTTTATGGGGCTGCTGTTTTATTGGGATGGGACAGCGAGGATTTATTGCCGCAAATGAGCCGTCTGAAACCGGTTGATGGCCGGTTTGAAACTTTCAGAAGCAAAGAGGGTGTGACCGCGGTAGTCGATTATGCCCATACGCCCGATGCTCTAAAAAATGTGTTGGAAGCTTTGAATCAAATACGCCAACCCCACAATGAACTGATAACGGTGGTGGGGGCCGGTGGAAACAGAGATCCGTTTAAGCGACCAGTAATGGCGGCTGAAGCTGTCAAAGCCAGTTCTAAAGTTATTTTGACCTCCGATAACCCTCGTTTTGAAGAGCCGGAAACCATCATTCAGCAGATGTTTGAGGGCGTTCAGCCCACCGACCGTTCACGTGTGATCTCAATTACCAACCGTAAGGAAGCTATCAGGGCCGCTTGTTCTATGGCCCGTCAGGGCGATGTGGTTTTGATTGCCGGGAAAGGTCACGAAACCTATCAGGAAGTAAAAGGCGTTCGTACCCATTTTGACGACCGTGAAATTATTAAGGATTTTTTTGAACATCAATAATACTCTTTGCCATGCTTTTTTCTTTTTTTGAATATTTACAATCACTTAGTTTTCCTGGTGCCGGGATGTTTCAATACATCACATTTCGGTCAGGATTGGCCGTTATTGTTGCGCTTCTTTTAGGAACGGTGATTGGGAAACGTGTTATCAGGTTGTTGCAAAAACAACAAGTAGGAGAGGTGGTTCGTGATCTGGGGCTGGAAGGTCAATACCAGAAAAAGGGAACTCCAACCATGGGGGGGATCATTATTATTGTTTCTATTCTAATTCCGGTATTGTTGTTTGGCCGTCTTAATAATGTGTATATCATTTTAATGATTGTTTCTACATTGTGGCTTGGTATTATTGGTTTTGTAGATGATTATATTAAAGTCTTCAAAAAGAATAAAGAGGGATTGGCGGGCAGATTTAAAATTTTAGGTCAGGTTGGGCTTGGTTTGATTGTTGGTTTAACGCTTTATTTTAACGATGGGGTGGTTGCCCGTATTTCTACGCCGGTAGAAGGCCCGGGTATTGTGGAAGTGGCAGAAGGTGAGATGCCGGAAGTGGTTACGGAAACCATTCATGCGCCGGTAACCAATGTCCCATTTTTTAAAAATAATCGTCTTGATTATACTTCTATTGTAGGATTTTTGGGCGAGCACGCCAGAAGTTGGGGCTGGGTAATTTTTGTCCTTGTGGTTATTTTTATTATCACGGCAGTGTCCAATGGTGCTAATATGACGGATGGTCTGGATGGCCTGGCCACCGGCGTTTCATCAATTATTGGGGTGACACTGGGAATTTTTGCCTATTTGTCGGGTCACGTGGTGTATGCCGATTACCTGCAAATTATGTTTATCCCCGAATCGCAGGAGTTGGTGGTGTTTATGAGTGCCTTTATTGGTGCCACGATCGGATTTTTATGGTACAACTCATTCCCGGCACAGGTGTTTATGGGCGATACAGGGAGCCTTACTTTGGGTGGCATTATTGCTGTATTTGCCATTTTGATTCGTATTGAATTATTGATTCCTATTCTTTGCGGTGTCTTTTTGGTTGAAAATATTTCCGTGATGATGCAGGTTTCTTACTTTAAATATACAAAACGAAAATATGGTGAAGGTCGCCGCATATTTAAAATGGCACCTTTGCATCACCATTATCAAATGAAAGGTTATCCTGAATCGAAAATTGTAACCCGGTTTTGGATTGTTAGCATCATTTTGGCAGTCTTGACTATTGTAACACTTAAAATCAGGTAATGATGCAAAACGAACTGGTTATATTAGGAGGAGGGGAAAGTGGTGTTGGCGCCGCTTTGTTGGCAAAAGCCAGAGGTATTGATGTTTTTGTGTCAGATAAAGGGACCTTATCTGATCATTATCGCGATGAATTGACCCAAAATGAGATTCCTTTTGAAGAAGGTGGTCACTCTCAGACGCGAATTCTTAAGGCGGCTGAGGTTGTTAAAAGTCCTGGGATACCTGAAAGTACGCCGTTGATAATGGCATTAAAAGAGATTGGTATTCCAATTATTTCTGACATTGAACTGGCAGGGCGGTATTCAAAGGCCCGGATGATCGGCATAACTGGAAGCAACGGCAAAACCACCACCACTATGTGGCTGCATCATACGTTAAAACAGGCTGGTGTTGATGCTGTTTTGGCCGGAAATGTGGGTGTTAGTCCTTGTCGAACGCTGGCCCGTCGTGACCCGCAGTGTTTTGTTATTGAGCTGAGTAGTTTTCAACTCGACGTTATGTTTCGGTTCCGTTGTAACACGGCCATCTTAACAAATATTACGCCCGACCATTTGGATCGGTACGATCATAAATTTAAAAATTATATTAACGCCAAGTTACGGATTCTTCGGAATCAGACGCCTGATGATGTTTTTATTTTTGGAGGTGACGATCCGGTGCTTAAAACTAACCTAAAAGATGTGAAGCCGGTTTCTCAATGGTTGTCTTTTTCGGCGACCAATGATGCTGCGGCAAAAGTTCAGGGCGAAAATATGGTGCTTAATTTTAAAGGGTTAACATTGGTGATGCCGGTGGCTGATATTTCGCTTAAGGGTCGTCACAATCTTTATAATGCCATGGCCGTTGGTTTGGCGGCCTTTAGTATGGGACTTCCACCGGAAGATGTACGCGCTGGGCTGATGTCTTTCGAAGGCGTTGAACACAGACTGGAGCCGGCCGGTGTTGTTAATGGGGTGACTTATATTAACGATTCAAAAGCCACTAATATTGATTCAACCTGGTATGCTTTGGAGAGCATGACGAAACCGGTGATTTGGATAGCCGGTGGCACAGATAAGGGTAACGACTATTCAACGTTACTTGAGTTGGTCAGGCAAAAGGTGAAGGCGTTGGTGTGCATGGGCGTTGATAACTCAAAATTGGAGAAGGCTTTCTCCGGCGAAGTGTCGTATGTTGCAAATACCGCATCATTGGATGCTGCGATGAAGGAAGCTTCACGTCTGGCGGAACCAGGTGATGTGGTATTGCTGTCTCCGGCCTGTGCCAGTTTCGATTTGTTTAATAATTATGAGCATCGTGGACAACAGTTTAAAACATGGGTGTTGAATAATGCAAAAGAATTGAAATGAGTGGATTTGTCAGGAAATATATGAAGGGTGATACCGCTATTTGGTGGATCATCATTATTCTGTCCATTGCATCCCTGTTGTCGGTATACAGTGCCACAGGTTTTTTGGCCTATAAAATGCAGGGGGGTAATACGTCGTATTATCTTTTTAAGCAGTTTGTATCTCTGGGGGTAGGTATTGGTATTATTATCCTGATGCTGAATGTTAAGTTGAATTGGGTGGCTGGGTTATCGGCTTTGGCGTTATATGTTTCGGTGGGTTTGTTACTGATAACGTTGGTTATGGGAGTAAATCTGAATGAAGCATCCCGATGGTTAACCATCCCCGGAATTGGCATTACATTTCAACCTTCCGAAATGGCCAAACTTACATTAATTGTTTATGTGGCTAATATACTGTCACGCTATCAAAAGGATGATGAGCCTGCCAGGGAAGCCTTCTGGCCGGTATTGATCCATGTGGGGCTGGTGGCAGGCCTGATTTTTACCGAGAACCTTTCAACGGCATTGCTCATTGTTGCCGTTAGTGCAGCTATGATGTTTGTGGGGCGTGTGCCTTTTAAATATTTGTTTGCCACCGGGTTCGTCATTATTGGTCTGGTGGCTTTGGTGCTGGTTTTTGCCAATCATGTTGATTTCCTGCCACGGGCAAAAACGTGGTCTTCACGCGTGGAACAGTTCTTTAACCCGGAGTTAGCCGGACCCGCTTCTACGTATCAGGCCGACCAAAGTAAAATTGCCATCGCTTCGGGTGGTTTTTTTGGTAAGGGGCCGGGTAATAGCGTTCAACGTAATTTTTTACCCCATCCTTACAGCGATTTTATTTATGCTATTATTGCCGAAGAATATGGCATGTTTGGCGCCTTGATTATTATGTTTTGTTATGTATTATTGTTGGCCAGAGTGGGTGTGCTGGTAAGTTCGAGTAAGCGTACCTTTCCCGCTTTTATGGCTTTTGGGTTAGGGCTCATGCTGGCGTCTCAGGCTTTTATTAACATGGGGGTGGCCGTTGGTGTTTTCCCTGTTACCGGACAGCCATTGCCATTGGTTAGCCTCGGTACCACTTCGGTTTTATTTACCTGTGTGGCCTTTGGTTTGATATTAAGTGTCAGTCGCCATAATATGGAACAGAAAGAATTGGAAACACAAACAAATACAGAAACAGCGACCATTAATCCGGAAGCTTAAATGTTAAGAAGATGATTGAACAACCACATATTATTATTAGCGGCGGTGGAACCGGCGGACATATTTTTCCTGCTATTGCCATCGCCGATGCGCTGAAGCGGGAGATGCCCGATTGCAAAATTCTTTTTGTGGGCGCTAAAGGAAGAATGGAGATGGAGAAGGTGCCTGCCGCTGGCTATGAAATTGTTGGTTTGCCGGTGGCCGGGTTTCAACGACGCATCACATTAAAAAATATTACTTTCTTTTTCAAATTGGCGGCCAGTATGTGGCAATCGTGGCGTATTATTCGTCGTTTTAAACCATTAGTGGCAGTTGGGGTGGGCGGTTATGCCAGTGGCCCGGTACTGCGGGCCGCATCAGCTAAAGGAGTGCCAATTTTGATACAGGAGCAAAATAGTTATCCCGGGGTTACCAATAAAATTTTGGCTCGTAAGGCGGCGGCTATTTGTGTGGCTTATCCCGATATGGATCGTTTTTTTCCAAAAGAGAAGATCGTATTTACCGGAAATCCTGTGCGTTCTATACTATCTTCTAATCTTGAGAAAAATGAAGGGTATAAATATTTTGGCTTGAATCCCGCATTTTCTACTATTCTTGTTGTTGGCGGTAGCCTTGGCGCCCGAAGTATCAATCAGGGATTGCTCTGTCGTATAGAGGAATTACAGGGATTACCTGTTCAGGTGTTATGGCAAACCGGAAAGTATTATTATGACGATATTGAAGCTGCTATGGCCGTAAAAGAGCTTGAAAATGTGAAAATGATGGCCTTTGTCAAGCGGATGGATCTGGCTTATGCCATTGCTGATGTGGTGGTATCGCGTGCCGGAGCTAGTACGATTAGTGAGTTGGCTCTGCTTGGTAAGGCGGCCGTGCTGGTGCCTTCGCCTAATGTATCGGAAGATCATCAGACAAAAAATGCCATGGCACTGGTGAATGTTAACGCTGCTGTGTTGGTGAAGGATGATTTGACCGACGACAATCTATTGCCTGAAGCCTTGCGGATACTTAATAATGACGGTTTGCGTGCCAAGTTGGAGAAGAATGTGCGGGTATTGGCCCGTCCGGCTGCCGACAGAGATATTGCCCTGGAGGTGATGAAAATTATTGACAAAAAACAAACTAATTAGAATCGGAAATGTTTCATCCTGATATGTTTAAACGTGTTTGGCTGGTGGGTATTGGAGGAATTGGCATGAGTGCCCTGGCTCGTTATTTTCATCGTATGCAGATGCCTGTAGCTGGTTACGATCGCACCCCTTCGGTTGTGACTGATGCTTTGGTGGCTGAGGGGATAGAAGTGTTTTTTTCTGATGACCCGGAATTAATTCAAAATTCTTTTCGAAATAGGGCAGGCACATTGGTTATATATACACCAGCAGTGCCTGCCTCGCAACGTCAGTTACTTTATTTTCGAGAACAAAATTTTGTTGTTCAGAAGCGTTCGGAAGTATTGGGATTGATAACACGGGGTTCTGAAGCTATTTGTGTAGCGGGAACACATGGTAAAACAACTATATCGACGCTTGTCGCGCATTTGTTTCGCGACAGTGTTAATGGTTGTACGGCTTTTTTAGGGGGTATTTCGAAAAATTTTGGCACCAATTTTCTCTTGGACGAAAAATCGCCTTTTGTCGTTTTGGAGGCTGATGAATTCGATCGCTCTTTTTTACATTTAACACCATCAATCGCGTTGGTATCAGCAGTTGACGCTGACCATTTGGATATTTATGGCGATCGTGATGAGGTAAGAAAGGCTTTTGTCGATTTTGCTTTACGTATTCCTCAAGGCGGTACTTTGGTGGCGAAGGCCGGATTGGATATTACCTGGCAGTTGAACGACGGGGTTGAATTGGTTACCTATTCGGCAACAGATGAGGCTGATTTTTATGCCACCAATATCGTTCTGAAAAATGATGGGACTTATTCTTTTTCGTTGGTAACGCCTAAAGGGACAATTAATGACCTCAATATGGGAATTCCGGGTATGCTCAATGTTGAAAATGCTGTGGGAGCCTGCGCTCTGGCGTTACTAAAGGGGGTGAAGCCTTTGGAGCTGACTCGTGCTTTGCCGGTGTTTAAAGGAATAGCCCGGCGGTTCGATACCCATATTAAGAGCAATAATCTGGTTTATATTGACGATTATGCGCATCATCCCGAAGAAATTAGAGCCACACTTAACAGCATTAGGGCTATTTATCATCATTTTCGGTTGGTTGGGGTTTTTCAACCACACCTTTATTCCCGGACTCGTGATTTTGCAGAGGCATTTGGTCAGGTTTTGAGCATGCTGGATGAGTTGTATTTATTGGATATTTATCCGGCGCGTGAAGAACCGATACCCGGTGTCGATTCGAAGTTGATAGGGCAATATATTCATAATATCCCGGTTTGGTATGGCTCACGTGATCAGTTAATTACGAATTTGAAATACAGATCACCAATGGTATTGGTAAGTATGGGAGCCGGTGATATTGACCGGCTTGTGCACCCGTTGACGCAATGGTCGAAGCTACAGGCAGGTGTTTAATAAAATATGAATTGAATGATTGTAATGAACACGTCTGTTGATAAATAAGTTGTTTTGGGCTTCAACAGTCGGATAAAAAAGAATATATTTAGTGCTTGTGGTAGATAGTAAAGCTTCATATTTGAACTTGTGAAGTTTGAAACGGTGACATCAAAAAAAATATCGTTTTCATTCAGATACCATAATTCTACAATTTGTTAATAGATCATTGATTGATGAACAGATGGACAAACATATTAAAGTGGGTATTGTTACTGGCTTATTTTCCGGTGATGCTTTCGTTTGTGTCGTTTAGTCGTCGGACCACAATTTGTTCAGATATTAAAGTGGTGGTTAAGGATAGCCTGTCAATGCGGTTTGTTGATTCGGAGGAGATACGGGCTTCACTTATCAAGAAATATCCCGAGATGCTTGGCTTTGGGCTTAATCATATTAATTTTAATGAGGTTGAGGATTATGTGACTAAACATAAAGCAGTAAAGTCTTGCGAGGTTTATGAAACGTTGAAAGGAGTGGTACATGTCGAGGTAAAACAACATGTGCCAATGTTGCGGTTGTTTGCTTCGGATGGAAGTTATTATCTTGATAAGGCAGGCGATCGTATTCCGGTTTCAAAGCGTTATGCTGCCCGTACATTAGTGGTTAACGGAACAATACCTCATGATTTGAATGATTTGCTGAATGTGGGGCGTATTATTACCGAAGATGATTTTTGGAATGCGCAGTTTGAGCAGATTTATATTCGACGTAACAACGATTATATTTTGGTGCCCCGTGTGGGGGACCATCAGATTTTGCTGGGCCCCCCGGTTCGCGTAGCTGAAAAGCTCAGAAACTTAAAAGCTTTATATGAGCAGGGGTTGTCGCCAACGGAATGGAATGATTATAAATGGATTAATTTGAAATATAAGAATCAGGTTCTTTGTTCACGGAACCGAAATTGGTAACAGTTGTGTTATCTTTCTTTAAAATATTAAGCATAGAAGTAAAAACTTAAGTGCGATGAATCAAAATTTTAGACTTTTAGCATCAGTTGATATTGGCACAACAAAAGTAGTGGCTACGGTGGCCCGTAAATATAATGACGGACAAATTGAAGTGTTGGGGATCGAGAGAACTCCTTCGTCCGGTGTTCGGCATGGTGTGATATTAAATATTGAGGAGACGGTGAATGCCATTCGTAAGGTGATTGATAGCCTGGAAAACCGATTGTCGATAAGGATATCGGAAGTGTATGTCGGGTTGTCTGCTTATTCTATGAAAAGCGTTACCAATCGTTGCTACCGTTTTATTGACGAAGACAAAGAGATTACTTCATTCGATATAGAGCAACTGCGTCAGGATAGCTATAGGCTGCCGTTAGAGCCGGGCGAAAAAATTATTCATGTGATTCCGCAGGATTATATCGTGGATAATGAATTGGCAGAAGGGAGGCCTGTGGGTATGTTCGGGCATCGTTTGGAAGGTATCTTTCATGTGATTATTGGACGCGTTAATGCCATCCGGAATATTGAAAAATGTTTAGTCCGAGCCGGATTAAGTTTGGCTGGGTTGGTTTTGGAGCCGCTGGCTTCGGCTTATGGTGTGCTATCCGAAGAGGAGATGGAAGCCGGTGTTGTCGTGGTTGATATTGGTGGAGGAACCACTGATGTGGCTCTGTTCTGCGATGGAGTCGTCCGATACACCGGTGTCGTGCCGTTTGGAGGGAATGTGGTTACCTCTGATATTAAAGAAGGTTGTTCTGTAATTCAGAAGCAAGCTGAGGCATTGAAGGTTCAGTTTGGCTCTGCTATGGGCGAAATGACGCGGAAAGACATGGTGGTTGCCATTCCGGGAATGCCAGGCTGGGAGCCAAAGGAAATATCATGTCGTAGTCTGGCTTGTATTATTCAGGCACGCATGGAAGAAATTGTGGAATACGTCGCACATCATATCGGGAAAAGTGGCTTCTACGAAAAGTTGGGGGCTGGGATTGTGTTAACCGGTGGCGGGGCTCTGCTAAACCATTTGGCACAATTGGTAAAGCTAAAAACGGGACTGGATGTCAAAATAGGGTCGCCTGTCAATTTTCTGTCCAATGAGGAGGTTTCTTCCGCCGAAATGCCTTTGTTGTCGTCGGGGATTGGATTACTTGTGGCTTCATCGGTTTTTACAACCCAAAAAGTGGTGGAACAAAAGTTGTTTGAAAGCCCCGAAGAAGAGGATAATGATATTTCGCGTCAGCGCCCGGTTAGGAAAAAGACTAAAAAAGCTGCTTCAAAAGGCAAAGGAAGTAAGGATAGCACCTATAGCACAGGCGATTTGTTTGGCAATTGGAAAAATAAAATTGTCGGTATTTTTGAGGAACGGGATGTTGAAATGTAAGATATAGTGGCTGTGCATAAAGAAGTCGGGAGCATGAGATAGAAATTTTAGATTTAAGGCTCACGCAAATCAAAAAAAGTGAGATTACAGGTGTCGACGACTATTTTGAGAGCACATAGTAACGTAAAATAGAATTTTATAGACAAATTATATAAAAGTGTCTAAAAGATAGAATTATGACAGACGATTTAATGAGTTTTGAGATTCCGAGCACTCGCTCATCTATCATAAAAGTGATTGGTGTGGGTGGTGGCGGAAGTAATGCTGTCAATTATATGTATGGCCTCGGAATTAAGGATGTTAATTTTGTGGTGTGTAATACCGATGCGCAGGCTTTGGCCAATAGCCCGGTGCCAGTAAAGGTTCAGCTGGGTAGCTCACTGACCGAAGGGAGGGGAGCCGGTAATAAACCGGAGAAAGGACGACAGTCGGCCATCGAGAGTATTCAGGATGTGACGCGTGTGTTGGAGGATAATACCAAAATGGTTTTTATCACAGCCGGGATGGGCGGAGGTACAGGTACCGGTGCGGCACCTGTCATTGCCAAAGCCGCAAAGGATATGGGTATTTTAACGGTCGGAATAGTTACCATTCCGTTTCGATTTGAAGGTTTGGTGCGCATTAATCAGGCTATTGATGGCATCTCGGAAATGGAAAAGTATGTCGATTCGTTGTTGATTATTAATAATGAGAGATTGCGTGATATGTACGGCGATCTGAAGCTTAGTAATGCTTTTTCTAAAGCTGATAACGTTTTAGCGACGGCAGCAAAAGGTATCGCTGAAATCATTACGGTACATGGCTATATTAACGTTGACTTTGCCGATGTTGAAACGGTGATGAAGGACAGTGGCGTATCAGTGATGGGTTCAGGAACAGGAAGTGGCGAGTTTCGTGCTATCGATGCAATTCAGGCGGCACTGGAGTCGCCTTTGCTCAATAGTAATAATATTAGTGGCGCGCGTAATATATTGCTTAATATTACTTCCGGAGTTGATGAAATCAGAATGGACGAAGTGGGTAAAATAACTGACTATGTGCAGGATGTTGTAGGCCATTCGGCTTCTATTATTTGGGGTACCGGAACCAATGAAGCACTGACCGACGAGGTGGTGGTCACAATTATTGCCACCGGCTTTGCCTATAGTAATGTTATGGAGGCTGCAGCATCTGAGCCCGAAAATACCGTGACCCGTTTTGAAATGGATGTGGAAGGTAATGTGCATCCTTCTGAAGAAGATTTTGACATTGAACTTGAATTTGAAGAGGAAAATGCCGACTTGTCAGATTTGCCGCCACGCGTTGTTACCTTTAATGATGTAAGCAAAGAGAAAGAACGTAAAATTGATTTGTTGTACGGTTCCAAAGATAAACAGTCTGATTTTGATGCCGATGGCGGATTGTCTTCGCCGGGGGCTGATGTGTTTGCCAACGAAATAGAAATTGGGCATGATCAGCCGCAGGTGGATGTGGATGAACTTAATGATGAGAAGCGCATTGAGGAAATGGAAAATGTTCCGGCTTATAAGCGACGGAAATTAAAGGGTGGGGCAAAGGATGAGGATGCCCCTTTAGCGTCTAAGATCTCACGTTTTACTATTTCTGACAATGGATCTGGTAAGCCTAAGATTACAGGCAATAATCGATTTCTTCACGATAATGTAGACTAAATTTACCGCTATGAGTATATATGATAAAGTAGGAGAAGACATTAAACTGGCCATGAAAGCTCGTGATCATGTCCGGCTGGAAACACTCCGGTCCATCAAAAAAGAGTTGCTGGAAGCACGTACCGCTAAAAATGCTGGCGGTGTTGTTTCTGATGCTGATGAGTTGAAAATACTTCAAAAAATGGTGAAGCAACGTAAAGATGCTGCTGATATTTTTAATGGACAAGGACGTGCCGATTTAGGCGATAATGAATTAAAAGAGGCTGGAATAATTTCGGAATACTTGCCGGCTATGATGACGCCTGAAGAGCTTGTTAAAGCTGTTAAAGAGATTGTTGCATCTACCGGGGCTTCTTCTATGAAAGATATGGGTAAGGTTATGGGTGCGGCTTCGGCTGCTTTGGCCGGAAAAGCTGAAGGAAAGGAAATTTCGCGCGTGGTTAAGGAACTGTTAAGCGCTTAGTTTTATTTTTTTTGTAAAAGTAAAGGCGGTGATTCAATCTTTGAATCACCGCCTTTTTGGTATTTCGAAATCTTAATTTCTATTAATAAAATTGAGATCTTCGGTCAACAATTTCTGAGCGATTGGTTAATGTTTCTATCAATTGGTAGTCAACTTTCATGGTTGAACCTTGTGCCAATTCCATTTTTACATTTTCTGCATTAGGTTGGTTGTCGGTTACGTTGTTAACTTTTACTACATAAACGCCATTATTTCCTTTTACAGGTTTCGAAATATTATTGGCGGAGGTGTTAACCGCTAAAGCTACCAATGCTGGTTCAACGCCGGCTCCTGGAACCTGGTATGAAGCGAAGGTGATGTCGCTGGCCGTTTGAACGGTGCTCTTCATTTGCGTGGCAATCGTGGCTAAGTCTGAATTCCCTGCCAATTTTTCATTAAACTGGGCTATCAGATATGTTGCTTTTTTATCGTTGAGAAGTTCCCTTTTAATTCTTGATTCAACGGCTTCAAGAGGCATAACCCCATCTTCTGTAATTGATACGAGATGCGCAACGACAAATTGATCACCGAATTCGTATACGGGTGATAATGCACCTGCTGGTGATTCGAATGCCCACTTAACCAATTCACGCGGCGATTCCAGATTGTTAACGTTACGGTCGTTTTCTTTAATGCTACGGGCATAACGTTTGGTTATGTTATTTTCGGCAATTGCAGCATTGAATTTTTCTACGGTATTGTTTTGCGAGGCAAAACGTGTCGCTTCAGTGTATATATTCTGATAGGTTTGTGAGCTGTAGGTGATATTTCTGGCTAACGTAGCTATCTGATATTTTGCTGAAGGTTTGCTTTGGTCTTGAATCTCAATAATGTGAACGCCGTATTGGCTTTCAACTTTTACAAGATCGCCTCTTTTACCCTGAAAAGCGGCATCGTTGAATGGTTTAACCATCATGCCTTCACGAAACCAGTCCAAATCTCCGCCATTGATGGCTGAGCCCTGATCTTTTGAATATTTGCGGGCCAATTCTGCAAAATCAGCCCCTTTCTTAATGAGTGTCATTAAGCTGTCAGCCTCTTTATTGGCAGCTTCCATTGAAGCTCCTTGTATTAATATGTGACGTGCACGAACCGAGTCGGGCAATTCATTTATGGCCACTAAACGTGTCGCTTTGTAGGCTTCATTTTCGAAGTAGGGACCATATACCTCACCAACTTTTGCATTGGTAACAAATTTGGCTAATTCAGAGCTTAATTCAGCCGGACGATAATTTCGTTCGTTAAACTGTTCATCCGAATTTAGATTAACAAACTGGATTGGGTCTATGTCTGGTTTTGTAAAATCAGTCATCATATCATTGACCCATTTTAATGCGTTTTCACGATCGCCTTCGGTGGGAGTGACATCAAATGTGATGTATTCGATGCTCCTGGATGCCGTTTGTTTGAAAAGTGTTTGATGTCCTTTGTAGTAGGTGTTTATTTCATTGTCAGTCACTTCAACCAAACTGTCGGATACGGTATTAAAACGAACGCCAACATAGTCAAAATCAACCTTTTTTGAACGGGAAGCCATTTCTGAATCAACCCAGGCAGTGGGTACATACATCCCTTTTTTCAATAAGGCTTTATATTTGGTGAAAAGTTGATCTTTAATGAGTTGGTCTTCCATCACCGACCAATAAAAATTAGCTGTTGGATCTTTAGCCTTGGCCATCAGGAAGTTTAAAACCTGTTGTTTGTCAAAAACACCTGTTTGCTGATTCACAAACAACGGGTGTTGTCGAATGGCTGGATGGATATTGTTCCCTGAAACCATATCTTTAAGTTCTTGCGAACTTACGGTCAGACCTAACTCGTCATAAACTTCTTGAAGAAGAGTTTGATTGATCATTTGGTTCCACACCTGATCGCGAAGTGTGTTAACCTGTTCTTCTGTCAGTGAATTACTCCCCTGATTCAGTTTGTTAAATTCTTCAATTTCGGACACCTTGTTTTGAAAGTCCTGAATGTTAACAGATTGACCGTTAATGTTAGCGACCTCCATTCGGGAGCCTGAAAACAGTGAACTTCCCGAACTCATCATGTCCATCATGATAAAAGCAAAAAGGGCAAAACCAATGAAGATGGCTGCAAGAACTCCTCCTTTACTACGTATTTTCTCTAAAGTTGCCATTCGAAATACAGATTTAATATTTAGCTTTTTAAAACGGTTACGAAGATACAAAAAAATGTATTATTCCATTATTAGGTACCCTCTGATTATATATTTTAGGGTTAATAGGCTGATTATTATTTTTAACGATGGTTACTCGGTAATGACTGATATTTGAACCAACTCGATTTTAGCATTGGTGGCATTCATTATTTTGAAACGGAAGTTTTCTATTTCTATTTCTTCGTCAATTGCCGGTATGGCTTCGTTGTGGAAGAGGATCAGACCAGCCAGAGTTTCATATTCGTCTGATACAGGAAGCAACAAATGGTATTTATCGTTTAGATAATCGATTTCAAAACGACCGGAAAATTGATAGGTGTTGTCTGATATTTGTTTTTCTACCAGATCTGAAATATCGTGTTCATCATCAATTTCTCCAAATATTTCTTCGAGCACATCTTCGAGGGTGACAATTCCTGAGGTGCCGCCAAATTCATCAACCACTAATACGATACTTTTGTGTTCCTTCGTAAATATTTCAAGGAGTTTGCTGGCGGGCATCGACTCGGGAACGACCGAAATAGGGCTTAATACATTTCGTAACTTTTTCGGATTCCGGAACATGGCCGAGACATGTACGTAACCTATTATGTTGTCAATGTTTTCTTTGTAAACCAGTATTTTAGAGTAGCCGGATTCAATGAATTTGTCTTTTAAAATTTCCAGCTCTTCATCTATCTCTACCGCTTGAACCTCGGGCCGAGGAACGGTACATTCCCTCACTTTTATGTTTGAAAAATCGAGCGCATTTTTGAAGAATTTCATTTCTTCGGGTAATGGTTCGTTGGTGGGCGCTTTTTCGTGTTGGTCGGTAATTAAGTAATCTAAATCAACACGGCCTATTAGAATGTTTTCATTTTTGGGGCGGGTTGGTCCGCTTGATATTTTGTGTATCAAAAAATTTGAGAGTGTGATGGTTAATCGTGATAAGGGATAAAAAATGGTATAGAAAATGATTAGTGGCACCGACAGTAAATTTAAACTGGTACCGGGGTTTAGCCTGAAAATTATTTTGGGGAGAAATTCGGCTGTTATTAGAATAATGATGGTGCTGATGATGGTTTGAATAAGGAGTATCGCAACATCTGAATCAAAGAAAACTTGTATCTCCGATGCCAGGATTTGCCCCATATAAAGGCCATAAATAACCAATACAACATTGTTCCCGATGAGGATCGTTGCAATGAAAACTCCTGCGTTGCGATGAAATATATCGGTAATTTTACTTAGTCTGGGATGTTTGGTACGGTTGAGTTCAATCATCAGCTTGTTGGTAGAGAGGAAGGCCATCTCACTACCCGAAAAAAAGGCTGAAAGTATAAGTGTTATTAATATGATGGTTATTTGATCCATGTATGATTTCTGTTTGTAACTGAAGGTTAAAGGTAGCAATAATTTCAGTTTGCCTTGAAATCTATTGGTATTACTATTGGGTTGGGGTTCATCAATTTATTTTATGAGGTGAAAAGATGACTGTTAATGCTCGTCCGAAAATTCCAGTGTTCTATATTAAGAAGGCTTCATTTTTGGGTTTTTCATGCATAAATAGTCTTTTTTATAGGTCGGTTGAACCTCCCATGTTTAACTTCATTGGTATTTGTTGTTTTGCAGGTTTGTTTTGAAGCCTGACAAATGAGAGTTTACTGATGTAAAGGGCCATTTTGAGCGCAAACTTAATGCGAAGTTGGACTTTTTTGACTGAGGCTGGTTAATCTGTTGTTTCATTGATGCTCAGGATGCCACTTATGTTTTTGATTTTGTAGTTTTCCATTTTCTCATCCGATTCAAAGCCGTAACCAGTTATAATTTCTGTTTGTGTGGTAATTTTGATGAATTTGTCGGAATAAATCGTTTTCTTTTTGATATTCCAAAAAAGTAATTCGGTATTAATAACATCGCCTGTGGTGTTTACGGCTTCTACATCATTGCTAAGTTCCCAAAGTTCATCGGATTGGTGATATATGGCTTGTTTGCATTTTATTTGGGCATCAATTTCTTCTTCTCTGTTAAAAACAATCAGATGTAATCCTTTATTGAATTCAATGGCTGGTTTTTCGCGTTTGTCAAATTGCTTCATCTCGGGCGTCATGAATCTATATTTGATTCTCCCGGAATCGGTAATAGTGGTGGTGAGGTCTTCAATGGTCAGGCTTGGGAGCTCCTCGCGATTGGTGAGCTCTTTAATTTCTTCCGGTTTATTGGGCTTGCATGAAGATAAAGCAACAATGGCAGACAGTATCGCAATACTGCCTGCCTTTGTTACTTTTTTTAGAGATGTGAAAAAATATTCTGTTTTCAAGTGAATTTATTTTGCACGTATTGTTGTTTTTTCATTAATCCAGCCACCAACGGTGTAGGTTTCACCATTTTTATAGCCTTCAAAAAATATTTCATCGGTGGCGGGAAAGTGAACCGAATAAGTGCGAATCAGCTCGTCGGCTTCCTTGGCAACAGATGGGTCTACCGATTTGGCTTTCATAAATTTGTCAACAGCTGCCCAATAAGCACTTTTCTTTTCAAGTTCTTTGGTGCCAATGGTGTTGGCCGATATGGCGTAAGCTTTACCAATTACAATGTAAGGGGCACCCCAATTAGGCCGTAATTCGATAGCCCGGAGAGCACTGGCGCGGGCTGCACTGTATTTTTCCTGTGTAAGGTATACTAACCCCAGCTGTTGCAGGAATTCACCTTTTTGATCGTTATCTTCACATAAATCAATGGCTTCTTTAAAATAGTCAATGGCTCTGTTCATATCGTTTGATTTCAGATACATTTTAGCCAAACCATAAGCTGAAGCTGATGATGGTTCTATGTTGTGTTGATATTCAGAAACTTTGTAGAGGAGTTCGGAGTCATCGCACAAACCACGAACCAATAAACGACTGACCATTTTTAACCAGGCCAGATCAAATTTTTTGTCTTCAAGTTGCGGGGCAAATATTTGATCGATGGTTTCGCAATTAGCCGCGCCACTGTTGGCAAAAAGCGTTTCTACACTGCCTTTTACTTTTTCTATTTGTCCATGATATTTTGCGCGTGCCGGATTTTTTAACTGATTGTCGAGGCCGTCAGTTACCAGGGTGTAGTCTTCCACTAATTTCATGGCATCTATCTTGCCCATTTTATACATGTTAACCGACGTTGTCATGAAGGTTGCCAAAAAGGCGAGCTGCGATTTTTCTTTTGAATAGTTTACCGATTCGTCTAAAAGCGCATAGGCCTGAGCTAATACTTCTGCATCATTGCGTTTGTATTTAAGCATGTCAAGAGCCTTGAATCCTTTTATTTCTGGGGTTGGCGTACGTCTGTTATCTCCAAAAAATTCCATCCGCTGGTCATACACCTTCATCAGTTTTTGATACAAATCCTCAAATGTTGCGGCATCTTTGTTTTTTTTAATTTTATGTTCGAGCAATGTCGCGCCATCAATGTAAAGATTTACAGTTGCGGCCGGGCAGTTGTTAAAAGCTGCCTCCCAAGCCGGATAGGCTGCATCGTAGTTTTTATTCCGAAGGTCCTCCGAATACAATGATAGATTTTTTAAACATTCGAGACTGTCCTCCCCGGTGCCATACTTGGTTCCGGTTTCTCTCCCTGTTTGGGCCGCTGCAGTTATGGATATAAACAATCCTAACGCTATCAGTTTATAAATTTTCATCTTTGTAGTTTTTTGTAAAGGCAAACGCCTTTGTTTGGTTGATTATAATGGTTTTTTTTATTCAATTTTACGTTTAAAGAACCATGCTTCATGCATGTTCATGCTGAACGAGATGCGTTGATAAGTTTCTTTTAATGCATCTGTTTCAAAAGTTCCTTTTTGTCCATATTCATAACCAATGTTAATTGACGTTTTTGATCGTCCCAATGGTAATCCTAAACCAAAACTTATGCCGAAATCCTTTAGCTGGTTACCTTCAAATTTTAAGTAATCATTGTTGTAGTGTATTCCAGTTCTGTAGTGAATACGTTGATAATATTTAGTTCCGGTTCTTTGGTTTGGAATCCATTCAGCTCCAAAAGCCAGCTTCGAAGCGTCGGCCGTTTCGGTCACGTCATCCGGAAAGTCAACGCTACCCCATTGGGTCATTGAATAATCGGCGGCTAAAATAAGTTTATCTTTTATTTGATAGGAAAGTCCAAATCCGAATTTTGTCGGCATTTTAAAATTGGCATCAGCCCAGTCAGTTTCTTTTGTTTTTTCCTGAATGGTGTCGTTGGTTGTAAAAAGTATTTTTTCGGTGCCAAATTGGTTTCCGTTTGCTGTTAACAAAGTTGTTTGTCCGTTGAGAGACATTTGGGGAGAAAAAATAACGCCAACGGTTAATGATTGGTTTTCATCTAATGGTTTGGTGTATTGCATTCCAAAGTCAAGCAGTAAGGTGCTTATTGTGTGTTCATTTTTGATGCCGTATGAAGGCCCGGCCTGGCTTTCGATAAAGTCGACATATGATTTGTGATAAATATCTCCAAACCAAAATGAAGCATGTGCGCCAATTGATAATTGGGGTGTTGCTTTTATTCCTATGCCACCATATAAATTAGTGAAATTGCCGGCTCCTATGGCTGTGTTTAGCGACGGTTCTGTGATTTTTCCGGGGCTTTCATAGTTGTAACCTGCCTGAGCTGCCGGTCGAACGCCAATAGCAAGGGCTACTTTTTGTGAAACCGGGAAACCTAATGTAAAATAGTCAAAATTTATATCCGAAAAGGTGTTTGACTCAAGACTGTTGCTTATTGTTTGCGTATTACTGCTGAGTCCGACATCAAAAAAGAATGACATTGAATCCATGGCAGTATAAGATGCCGGGTTTAAAATATTAAGTCGGTCGTTTGTTCTTATACCGATTCCGGAACCTCCCATGGCATCGTTAATGCCCAGACCTCTGGTGTTGAGTTCGCCAAATCCGTATCTCGAGAAGGTTGAATACGTTCTGGATTGAGCACTAGCAGAGCTAATGGTTAGTAAAATAATAAGTCCTGTAAACAGGTGTTTCAGTGGTTTATACATTGTGTTCCAGTATTCGGTTTAATCCTATTAATACTAAATTTGGATTTACAAAGATGCTTCTTTTTAATTTTTTGACAAAAAAATCTGAATCACCTCCTGTAATAATTGTTTGAACGGAGTGCCATTTTTCTTCACAAAACCTGCAATACCCTTCCATTTCAAAAACCATTCCATTTATAACACCTGATGCAATGGCTCCATTTGTTTGTTGGCCGGGGAAAATGGCAGGTTCTTCTTTTTTTACCAATGGCAATTGGTGGGTGAAGGTGTTTAACGCCTTGAATCGCATGTTTAGTCCCGGTGTAATATCTCCCCCTAAATATTGGTTATCTTTGGTAATAAAATCGTAGGTTACAGCAGTTCCTGCATCAATAATTAAAATATTTTCATTTTTTATTAATGTCTGAGCGCCTGCCACTGCTGCCATACGGTCTTTGCCTAATGTCTCAGGCGTTTTGTACAGGTTGCTAAACGGGAGGTTTGTGTGATGGGTTAACTGCATCACTTGCCCTGCCATGGTTTTTATTTCATCCAAATCATCATCCAAAGCCACCGATGAAATGATAATTGCATCGGGGTGATATTTCCCGAGATATTGCATCAATTGGCTGGTTTCGGTATTTGGAAATAAATTCGATGCAAGCAACTTTCCGTTTTTAAATAATCCTGTTTTGGTAAAACTGTTGCCCCTATCGATGGCTATGTTCAGCATGCTGAATTAAATTGAGATACAAAATTAATGCATTAATTGGAAATACTAAACATTCTCAGGTGCTTGTTGCATAGCGGTAAATATAGTTGAAATTGTTTTAAGTGAATCAATATGGGGGATGAGTAGCCATAGTTTTCCTTGTTTTTCTTCCATTTTTGCTTTGCGTGGATGTTTTTGCAGCCATTGGAGGATATTTCCAAAGGTGGATGTTTTATAATAAGGAGAGTCCTGATTGTTGACAAATTGAAGTCGCAGTGTTTGGTTTTTATAGGTCAGTTTTTCTATTCCCAACTCTTCGGCTGTCAGACGAATTAATATCATTTCCAGAAGATCAACAGTTTCAGTTGGAATTTCGCCAAAGCGATCTTCCATATTTTTTCTGAAGATATCAATTTTGTTGGGCTCTTTGGTATTATCCAGTTCACGGTACAGATCCATTCGTTCTGCGACGTTGCTCACATAAGCCTCTGGTATTCGAATGTCCAGATCGGTTTCAATCTGGCAATCCGTAACAAATCGGGTGGTCTTAATTGCATCGTTGTTTGTGGTCTTCAGGAGCTCAGGGTATTCTGTTTCACGTAATTCGAGCATGGCTTCTTCCAGAATTCGTTGATAGGTTTCGTAACCAATGTCGGCAATGAACCCACTTTGTTCGGCTCCCAAAAGGTTTCCTGCGCCACGAATATCTAAATCCTGCATGGCTATATTAAAGCCACTACCCAGCTCAGAGAATTCTTCCAGAATTTTTAGCCGCCGACGGGCTTCGTTTGTTAAACTGGTTACAGGAGGCGCCAGCAAATAGCAGAAAGCCTTTTTGTTGGAACGTCCTACGCGACCGCGCAACTGGTGTAACTCACTCAAGCCAAATTGATGTGCATTGTTAATAATGATAGTATTGGCATTGGCAATATCCAATCCCGATTCAATGATGGTGGTTGCGATGAGCACATCGTATTCGCCATGAATAAAATCCATCATTATTTTTTCCAGATGGTTCCCTTCCATTTGGCCGTGTGCAACAACGGTTTTAATATCGGGCATTATACGATTGATAAAAGTCTCTATTTCGATGATGTTTTGAACCCTGTTGTTGATGAAGAAGACTTGCCCGTTACGATCTGTTTCATACTGAATGGCTTCGCGAATAATTTCTTCATTAAAGGTATGTAACTCTGTGAAAATGGGATGACGGTTGACAGGAGGGGTATTCAAAATTGACAGGTCGCGCGCTCCCATGAGCGAAAATTGCAGGGTTCGGGGAATGGGCGTAGCCGTAAGCGTTAAGGTGTCTACGTTGACTTTAAGTCGCTTAAGTTTCTCCTTTACTGACACGCCGAAACGCTGTTCTTCATCGATGATGAGAAGTCCCAGATCCTTAAATTCCACATCTTTTCCTACCAGACGGTGGGTCCCGATCAGAATATTGACCTGCCCGGCTTTTGTAGCCTTTAGAGTTTCTTTTATTTCACTTGTTTTGCGCAGCCGGCTAATGTATTCAACCCGTACCGGGAAATCGGCCAAACGTTCTTTAAAGGTATTGTAGTGTTGTAGAGCCAAAATAGTTGTTGGTACCAGAATAGCCACTTGTTTGTTGTCGGCTACGGTTTTGAAGGCCGCACGAATGGCCACTTCTGTTTTTCCGAACCCTACATCGCCGCAGACCAAACGGTCCATAGGAATATTTGTTTCCATGTCGGCTTTTACGGCTTGTGTTGCTTTGTATTGGTCGGGCGTGTCCTCATACATGAAAGACGCTTCCAATTCTTGTTGCATGAATGAGTCGGCTGAAAAAGCATAACCGGGTTCGGCCCTGCGTTGGGCGTATAAGGCGATTAATTCACGGGCTATATCTTTGACTTTCTTTTTGGTCTTTTCCTTTAGTTTCGACCAGGCGGCGGTTCCCAGTTTGTTGATTTTGGGAGGCTCGCCTTCCTGCCCCTTGTACTTGCTGATTCGGTGCAGTGAGTGAATATTGACCAGCAATACATCGTTGTCACGATATATCAGCCGGATGGCTTCCTGCCGGCGCCCATTTTCTTCCACTGTCACAAGCCCGCCGAAGCGCCCAATTCCATGGTCTACATGCACAACATAGTCGCCCGGGTTAAGACGAGTCAATTCTTTTATAGATATGCTTTGTCGTGCTGCTTTGGTTTTATCGGTTTTGAGCGAAAATTTGTGATACCGGTCAAAAATCTGGTGGTCGGTGTATACGCAAAGTTTTAAATCGTGGTCAACAAACCCTTCGTGGAGAGCATGGTCAGCTGTCGTGTAATTTAGTTCACTACCCCTGTCGGCAAATATCTGCTTCAGCCGATCCAGCTGCCGCTGGTTATCCGATAGTATAATAATTTCGTAGCCTTTGTTTGTCCGTTCTTTTATATTTTGTTCCACCAGCGCAAACTGTTTGTGAAACAGCGGTTGTGGTGCCGTGGCGAATTCAATGCTTAAATTAGACGTTAAGCCCTGTGCGTTTTCCCATACCAGGAGAGTTTGTTCTATTATTTTTTTTAGAAATAAAGAGCCATTGGTTAGTTGTTCAGGTTTGGGAAGTCGTAAGTTTTTATCCGCCGATTGGTTTTCTATTATTTTGTTGTAAATCTGGTTCATTTTATCGGCAATAACTGTCGGTTGATCCATCCATACAACAACATGTGGCGGTATCATTTCCTGAAGCGTTATGAATTCATTTTCGTTGTCGGCTTCCAATTCAGGAATGATGGTTATTTCGTCAAAGGATTGTTTTGAAAGCTGCGTTTCTATATCGAAAGAACGAATGCTGTCGACTTCATTTCCGAAAAAATCTATTCTGAAAGGTTCTTCATTCGAAAAGCTGAATACATCCAGTATGGAACCTCTGACGCTATAGTAACCGGGTTCGTAGACAAAGTCGGCGGAACGGAATCCTAATTCTTTGAGGAAATCAACAATAAAATAGAGATCAATTTTTTCATTCTGGTGGATGGTTAGTGTCTGGTTCTTAATGACCGATTCACCTGGAACTTTCTCCATTAATGCTTCGGTGTAGCTGATGAAGAATTGTCCGGTTTTGGCATTACGCAGCTGTTGAAGGCTTTCCGTTCTGAGTATTAACTGGCTGCTTTCAGGTTGCCCGAATTCCGGCGATCGTTTAAATGATGACGGTAAAAAGAAAACGGATGTCTCATCGAATAGTTGGGTGAGGTCATGGTATAAATAGGCCGACGTTTCTTTGTCATTGGCAATTAATAGTTGTGGACCTTCTCCTTTAAGAGCAGCGGAAATGACTGATACAGCGGAGCCTGATAAGCCTTTCAGAGTTATAACGCCAGGGCCATTCTCAATTCGTTGTATTAATTCTTTTATTTTGCTGTGATTCGTATATCTGTCGAGAATGGAGCTGGTTGTGCTCATATTTTTTTTGTGCAAAAATAGTGGTTTTGAGTTTATATTGAGTCATCTTTTTTTATATCATGGCGCAAAGTGAATTTAGAAAGTGAATAAAAGTCTGTATATGAGCCTTAAATGTTTTACAGGAGGAAATAAAATCGGATATTATCCATCTACTTGTGTTTTTTTTGTGAAAAGAAGATTGCTTTTCGTTGGGTTTTAGTTTTTTTGTGGTCGGAAATATAAAATGAGCAATGAGTTTATCCGGTAGATTATGAAGATTTATAAATTTGGTGGTGCCTCGGTCAAAGATGCCAGTGCTGTTAAAAATGTGACGACAATTATAAGCCGTTGTAAAGGTCGAAAGATTGTTGTTGTTTCTGCAATGGCAAAAATGACCAATACTTTTGAGGCGCTTGCCGAGGCTTATTATAATGGCGATACAAAAATTGTCGCAGAGTTGTTTGAAGAGATTAAAATGTTTCATCGCACGTTGATCAAAGAACTCATGGGACAGGCTGATGCCGTGCCGGGATTCAATGGTTTTATTGCGTTACTTGAGCGGCGTTTGAAATGTGGCCCATCATCTCATTTCGATTTTGAGTACGATCAGATAGTGCCTTTTGGTGAATTATTGTCAACGTCGATTGTTGCTGCTTATATTAATAAGTCGGGTTTATTGTGTGAGTGGGTCGATGGTCGTGATCTGATAAAAACAGACGATACATATCGTGATGCAAATGTTGACTGGGCTTTAACAACTCAGAAGATAAATGAAAAGTTGACTTTTGAAGAAGCCGATTGTTATTTGGTACAAGGTTTTATTGGCGGAACAGAAAATAACAAGTCTACAACATTGGGCCGGGAAGGCTCTGATTATTCGGCGGCTATTTTTGGTCATGTTTTGGATGCCAAATCGGTTACTATCTGGAAAGATGTGCCTGGGGTGTTGAATGCCGACCCTCGTTGGTATGATGAAGCCGTTAAAATTGATGAGTTGTCGTATAATGAAGCTATTGAATTGTCGTTTTACGGAGCGCAGGTTATACACCCCAAAACACTTAAGCCGCTTCAAAACAAAGAGATTCCTTTATGGGTTAAGTCGTTTCTTAAACCATTGGAGGTTGGAACCGTTATTCATTCACGCCTTGGAATCAGTCAACCTATTCCTGTCTATATAAGGAAAACGAATCAAATATTTGTGACCATTTCTCCACGCGATTTTTCTTTTATCATGGAAGAAAAACTGATAGAAATTATTTCTCTGTTTTACCACCATCGCATTAAAATGAATCTGATGCAGAATTCGGCTCTTAATTTTTCCGCTTGTTTTGATGCCAATCGGTCTACGCCTGAATTATTTGATGCCTTGAAATCGCAATTTGTGGTGCGTTATAATGAAGCTGTAGAATTAATTACCATACGTCAGTATACGCCCGAAGCAATTGCCTCTATGACCACGGGCCGCGTGATTCTTGATTCGCAGGTGACACGAAAAGTGGCGCGCTTTATTCTGCAGTAGGCAGTGGGTGCTTTGGGGCAAACCTTATTCTGAAAACCGGTTTTAACCCCCTCTGGCTGCCGTCTTGATTAAAGATGCCATATCCCATATTGACGGAAAGAACTTCTTTGTGAAACCATGTGGCATCTTTAGCTGTAAACCAGATTTCTTTAAATTGAAGCTCCTGTATCAGGTCGCGCGAAAAACCTTCTGTTGCTTCTATTTTTTTTATCTCATCCAAAGTTAACGGTTTGTTGGTATAGTAGTCATAAGCCGTATTTATGCCTTTATAAACACTTTCGAAGATGCGGTTTATTAATGTGTCGGGCTTAACATATTGAAGTCGTTGTGACGTCCAGGTGTCTGACGGTTCAAAATTTCGAATCAAAACACTATAGATAATTGTGTCGGCAATGATGTCGCCGGAATCAAGAGGGGTAGGTGAAATGATAATTGTTTTTTGCTCCTTGGTGCCACATGCAGCCAATAGAGCAACTGCTGCAATAAAAATTGCGACTCGTTTCATGGCTTGTAATTTATATGTTAAAGGTTAATCTTTTTCCGCGAATCGAATCATTAATCCGGCCATTGTTATAGACTAACTGTCCGTTTACCCACGTATGAGTCACCGAATGTTGTAACGTTGTTCCCGAAAATGGAGACCAGCCACATTGGTAAAGCACGTTATCATCCGATACTTTTTGTGGCGCATCAGCGTCCACTAAAACCAAATCAGCATAATAGCCTTCGCGAATGAAACCTCGTTTTTCGATTCTAAATAATGTAGCCGGAGCATGACACATTTTTTCAATTACCATCTCTTTTGTGAAAATACCTTTGTGGGCCATTTCAAACATCACCGGTACTGAGTGTTGAACCAGTGGGCCGCCTGACGGTACCTGGAAATAATTACCGTTTTTTTCGCTGAGCGTATGGGGCGCATGGTCTGTTGCCACCACATCCAGAATATTGTCTTTCAATGCCTGGCGAAGTGCTTCTCTGTCTTCATGGGTTTTTACGGCTGGGTTCCATTTTATGCGGGCCCCTAAGTGGTCGTAGTCTTTCGCTTCAAACCATAAATGGTGAACGCACACTTCAGCGGTAATCTTTTTTTCTTCCAATGGTAATTTATTGCTGAACAGGTCGATTTCTTTGGCTGTTGATAGGTGCAGTATGTGCAGGCGACTCTTGTATTTATCGGCCAGTTCAACTGCTTTTGATGAGGATCGGTAGCAGGCCTCTGCCGATCGTATGAGTGGATGGTATTTAAATGGCATATTATCGCCATACTTATTTTTGTAGATCTCCAGATTCTTGCGTATTGTAGGTTCATCTTCGCAATGGGTCGCTATAAGCATTGGAATTTCCTTGAAAAGATTGTTTAATGCGGTGTCGTTATCAACCAGCATATTTCCTGTTGATGAGCCCATGAAGATTTTTACTCCGCAAACTTGTTTGGGGTCTGTTTTTAAAACTTCAGGTAAATTATCGTTGGTGGCCCCCATATAGAAGGAGTAATTGGCATACGAATTTTTTTTCCCAATTGCGTATTTGGCTTCCAGTGCCTCAATGGTTATTGTTTGTGGGTTGGTGTTGGGCATTTCCATATACGATGTCACGCCCCCGGCTACGGCAGCTCGTGATTCGGATGCGATGGTGGCTTTGTGCGTGAGACCCGGTTCGCGGAAATGGACCTGATCGTCAATAGCTCCGGGAATTAAATATTGACCTTTGGCGTCAATTGTTGTTTCCGCTTTTGGCAATTCACCGGATAGAATGACTTTTTCAATCAATAAATTATTTATCAGAACAGCTCCTTTGAGTGTTTTACCTTCATTAATAATTAATGCATTTTTGATCAGTGTAGTCGCCATAGCTATCGTTTGTAAGATTTGAACAAGCTGTTTAATTTCATTTTTATAACCCCCCAAACTGCTTCATTGAAAATTCCCCCGCTCATTTTTGAAGTGCCTTGCTTTCGGTCGGTAAACACAATGGGGACTTCTATTATATGGAAGCCATATTTCCATGCGGTGAATTTCATTTCAATTTGAAAGGCATATCCTTTGAAGTGGATTTTGTCAAGGTTGATGGTTTCAAGCACGCTACGGTGATAGCATTTGAATCCGGCAGTGGTGTCCATTATTGGCAGACCTGTTACTTTTCGTACATAGATAGAGGCGAAATAGGACATCAACACACGCCCCATAGGCCAGTTTACAACATTAACGCCCGATTTGTATCTGGATCCGATTGCTAAATCAGCTTTTTCAATGGTGCAGGCGTTATAAAGTTTTGTCAGATCGTCAGGATTGTGCGAGAAATCGGCATCCATTTCGAAAATGTAATCGTAGCCTTTGGTCAGGGCCCATTTAAATCCGGCTATATAGGCGGTTCCTAAGCCTTGTTTTCCTTCTCTTTCAAGCAGGTGAAGACGGTCGGGAAATTGTGACTGCATGTTTTTTATGACTGAAGCTGTGCCATCTGGAGAACTATCGTCAATAATTAACAAGTGCAGATTATTTGGTTGCTTCATTACCGCATGAACAATGGCTTCTATATTTTCAATTTCGTTGTATGTGGGAATTAGTACAATGTTTTTTGTCACGTTTCGTCGTTTTTAATGGATGGTTTTATGCTCTGTCTGTGCGAAGATACAATATACATTGCCAATTTATTGAAAATTTTATACCTTTTCATGCTCTGTTGAATTCCTGTTTCCGAATTTTAGGATCTATCGGTAGAAGCTTTTTTGCTAAATTTGTATTTCTTATAGTCTGAGACACAAACAGGTCACTATTTTTAACAAAAAAGAATACGCATAAGTTTGGAAAGGGGAAAAAAAAGCTGTTGTTTTGCAG